>CAVKXW010000029.1:0-26629 GCA_963660215.1 Bacteroidaceae bacterium
GCTGGCAATGAAAGAATTATTGTGATGTTTTTTCTTTTTTTACCGCCTAATACAAGAATAAATATTTGAAATATAATTCCGATATGTAATCCACTGACAGCTAAGATATGGCTAGCTCCAGAGATGGAGTATGCTTTCTTTGTTTCTACATCGAGCGTGGTCTTGTCGCCCAAGGCCATGGCTGAAATTACTGCAAAATCTTGTTGCTCTATGTCTAGAGATTGCATTTTTTGCTCTATTTGTTCTCTGAATGTTTGCGTATGTAATGATGCACGGTCAATAAATGATAAGTTTTCGTAGTTTATAATTTCAGTTGTATGCTTCAATGTGTTTGTTATTTTTTGAGTAGTTAGGGTGGCGCTTAGGCTGAGCATACATAGATGTAGCATAATGCATTGGGTATAGATTAGGGAGAGGTGTTTTTTGCTGAAAAGGTATTTTGTAGAATGTGATAGGTTGTTTAGAAAATATGTAATGGATGTGATACACCATGTGGTGATACTTGCAAGAAGCCAAAAGTGAGTAGAGACATCATCATAGCAATATTTGGCTATGATGATGCCTAGACTCAGTGAAGGACTGATGGTCATGAGCGGGGTGATAATGGGCTCTTTCATCTTATCCTCTTTATTTTTCGTTTCAGGAATGTTTATTTCTTAAATCCAAAGATACGTTTTATGAATTTCTTCACGACATTTTCTTGTTTTTGTGGATTTACGATAGGCGTATGTGGGCGAGCCGTTTTTTTCTCGCCTTTCTTTTGAGCCACCCCTCTTCCACGCCCATTGCTTCCAGGGCGTATGTTATTTTCTGTGCCAGGACGGTGTTGACGATTATTTTTCTTGGCAGAAGAGTTCTTCTTAGCTTGACTATTATTGGGTTGCTTGTTTTTTTCTGCCTGCTCTTTATTTACAGTATTGTTGGTGGTATCAAGCTTTTGCTGGCGATCGCTTGGCTTATTTGGCTTACGCTTATGGGCTGTTTGGTCACGATCCATTTGACGGCGACTTTTTGCATTTTTCTTGCCTTTATTCTCGCTGTTCTGTTCGTGACTATTGTTATTTTTGCCTTTGGCGTTTTTGTTGCCATGTCTGTTTTTTAGTGGTTTGGTCATCTTGGTATATTCTGGTCCTTTCCCACATGCCTCTGGCAGAGGCATTTTTTCAATTTCCTTACCCAAGAATTTTTCTATTTGTTGACACCAATAGATGTCTTCTTCGGCAACAAAGCTGATGGCTACTCCATCACGGTTAGCGCGAGCAGTACGTCCGATTCTATGTACGTAGTCTTCCGTGTCGTGTGGCAAGTCATAGTTGATAACCATCTCTATGTCGTCAATATCAATGCCACGGGCTACGATGTCTGTAGCGACAAGAACATCATATTTTCCACTTTTAAACTTGAACATAACATCGTCGCGCTCAGCTTGTTCTAGGTCGGAGTGCATCGCGCCACAATTAATTCCCTTCTGTTTAAGGGCGGCTGCCAACTGTTTAACCTTCATTTTGCTGCCACTAAAAACGATGACACGTTTCAAGTCGCCTGTTTTGAAGATTTCTTTAATGATGGTCATTTTTTGAGTCTCGTAACAAACATATGCCTCTTGTTTAATTTTTTCGGCAGGTTTGCTCACTGCGAGTTTGATTTCAACAGGGTTCTTGAGCAATGTTTTTGCCAATTCTTCGATTTTGGTAGGCATGGTAGCTGAAAACATGATGGTTTGGCATGTTTTCGGCAACTTTGATGCGATGGTCTTGATGTCTTCAGAGAATCCCATGTCGAGCATGCGGTCGGCCTCGTCGAGGATGAAGAAACTCACTTTGCTCAGGTCTACGTTTCCTAGCGAGATGTGTGAGATGAAGCGACCTGGGGTGGCTATCACTACGTCAGCTCCCATACGGAGGCTCTTCAGCTCTTGGTCGTAACGATTCCCGTCATTGCCTCCATATACAGCCACACTACTTACCCCTTTCAGGTAGTAACCAAATCCTTGCATGGCTTGATCTATCTGTTGTGCAAGTTCGCGTGTTGGCGACATGATGACACAGTTAATGGCGTCGGCAGGATAACCACCGTCGTCAAGCTTGCTCAAAACCGGCAAGAGGTAGGCTGCTGTTTTTCCTGTTCCAGTCTGGGCTACGCCAAGAACGTCGTTCCCTTTCAATATTTCTGGTATACATTTCTCTTGTACAGGGGTGCAGGTGTCGAAGCGCATATCATATAATGCATCGAGCACATTGTCGTTTAAATCTAATTCGTCGAAATACATTTTTTCTAATCGTTTATTATTTAAAGACTCTATGATATTAGCAGAGAGTCTTATGTTCTATAAAAATTACCTAGGTGCTTTTTTGTAGCAGAAATATGCCACGAAAGCAAAAATCACATTTGGTAGCCAAGCCGCAATCATAGGAGGAAAGTTGGCTTGGATGGCAAAGGTGGCAGATACCGTTTGCAGCATGATGTAACCGAAGCTGAGTGCCAAGCCGATACCAAGTGCCATTCCCATTCCGCCTTTTCGCTTGCGGGCGGATAGCGATACACCAATGATGGTAAGAATAAATGAAGCAAATGAGGAAGCGATACGTTTATGATATTCTACCTCGTATTGTACAACGTTGCCCGAACCTCGGTTTATCTGCTTGGAGATATAGTCCTTGAGCTCGGGACTCGTGAAAGTCTCTTGCTGTCCCTTGGAGTAGACCAAGTCGGTAGGTTCCATGGCGATGATGGTGTCTTTTTGTGCCCCACTTGTGATATGCTCCTTCATGCCTTGCAGCTTTCTTATTTTCCAGTTACTCAGCTTCCAATGAAATTTAGAGTCGGAGATGGTGTCATATTGAATGTCCATGGCCGTAAGATGGCTCACGAGTTTTTTGTCTTGGAATTTGTCCAGGCAGAAACCGTAGCCTTTTTTCATTGTGTTGTCGTAGTGCTGCATGTAGGCTATTACGCCTTTGTCTACCTGTAGTTGAACGTTTTCTGCGCTAGTGTTTTTGCTTTTCTTCTTATAAATGTTTTCGAAGTTTTGCCTAATGACGGTACCGTGTGGTATGACATAGGCTGAAAGCGTGTATGAAAGTCCGGATAGCAAGATACATGTGAACATATATGGACGCAGCAAACGTTTGAACGATACTCCTGACGCTAATATGGCGATAATCTCGGAGTTGCTAGCCAATTTGGTCGTGAAGAGAATCACGGCCACGAACACAAAGAGCGCGCTAAACAAGTTGGCAAAGTATGGCACGAAGTTGGCGTAATAGTCAAAGATGATAGCACGTGCGGGTGCGTGGTTCTCCGAGAATTTAGCCAAGTTGTCATTAAAGTCGAATACGATGGCGATAGAGATGATGAGCGCAATAGAGAAGAAGTAGTAGCCTACAAACTTCTTGATGATATACCAGTCGATCTTTTTGATGTATCTGAATGGGTTGATGAATCTTAATATGCGCAGAAATCTCAGCTTGTGAGCCAGCCAACGCATAGCCTTGATGAGCCACCCAAATTTATGGGAAGCCCATCTGCCAAGGCGATAGAGTCGGCGATGCTTTCTTATTTGCTTATAATCTTTCATTTTAATATTACCTAAGTTCTTCAGACCAAGTGGGCTTATCAGATTCTTCTGCCTAGTTGGTCGATGATTGAGTTTTTCCATGCCACAAAGTCACCTTGTTCGATGTGCTGGCGGGCATCCGTGACAAGTCGTAGGTAGAATGAGAGATTGTGGATGCTGGCTATCTGCATGGCCAATAGTTCTTGTGCCTTGAACAAGTGGTGCAAGTAAGCCTTCGTGGTAATGCGGTCTATGTCGCAACCTTCTGGATCTACAGGGCTAAAGTCCATCTCCCATTTCTTGTTACGCATGTTCATGGTGCCATTGTACGTGAAGAGCATGGCGTTTCTTCCGTTGCGGGTTGGCATCACGCAGTCAAACATGTCTACTCCTCGCTCAATGGCTTCTAGTATGTTTTGTGGTGTTCCTACGCCCATTAGGTAGCGTGGCTTGTCCTTCGGCAGGATTTCGTTGACCACTTCGATCATCTCGTACATCACCTCTGTAGGTTCACCTACTGCCAGTCCGCCAATGGCGTTTCCGTCAGCTCCCTTGTCTGCGATGTATTTGGCAGCCTCTCGGCGAAGCTCTGGGAATGTGCATCCCTGTACAATAGGAAAGAGGCTTTGGTTGTAACCGTACAGAGGCTCGGTCTCGTTGAAGCGTTTGATGCAGCGGTCTAGCCAGCGTTGAGTCAGCTCCAAGCTCTTCTTGGCATACTGAAAGTCGCTTTGTCCTGGAGGACATTCATCGAATGCCATCATGATGTCGGCGCCGATGATACGCTCTGTGTCCATCACATTCTCTGGGGTGAAGAAGTGCTTGCTGCCATCTATGTGCGAGCGAAATTCGCACCCTTCTTCCTTTAGCTTTCTAATGCCTGTGAGTGAGAAAACCTGAAAACCGCCACTATCTGTTAGGATAGGTCGGTCCCAACCGTTGAATTTGTGCAGGCCACCCGCCGCCTTGATTACGTCAAGCCCTGGACGCAAGTAGAGGTGATAGGTGTTTCCCAAGATGATTTGTGCCTTTACTTGCTGGCGCAATTCCTCGAAATGTACACCTTTCACGCTTCCCACGGTGCCTACTGGCATAAATATCGGGGTTTTTATTTGCCCATGGTCGGTTGTAATGATGCCTGTGCGGGCATCGCTAGCCTTATCTGTTACTTGTAGTTCGAATTTCATTTCTTATCTGTTTTGTCGTTTTGGGGAATACTGAAATTGATGGGGTGCTCCACCTTTTCGTCGGTGAGCGCGAATTCCCATACGTCTGCCACATTCTCCACATAATGGAAGTCTACTCCTTTGAGATATTTGTCTGGAATCTCTTGGATGTCCTTCTTGTTTTCCTTGCACATCACGATATGCTTGATGCCAGCTCGTTTGGCAGCGAGTATCTTTTCCTTGATGCCGCCCACAGGCAGCACTTTGCCTCGGAGGGTGATTTCTCCCGTCATGGCCGTGTGTTCATGCACTTTGCGCTGTGTGATGGCTGAGGCTATGCTTGTGGCAATGGTGATTCCTGCCGATGGTCCATCTTTTGGGGTGGCTCCTTCTGGCACGTGGATATGGATGTTCCAATTTTCGAAGATGCGATAGTCTACGCCTAGGATGTCTATGTGCGATTTCACATATTCCAGGGCTATCACAGCCGATTCCTTCATGACATCGCCTAGGTTTCCTGTTAGCGTGAGCTTGCCCGCCTTGCCTTTGCTCAGTGAGGTTTCTATATAGAGTATCTCGCCTCCTACTGAGGTCCAGGCTAGTCCGGTTACTACACCAGCGTAGTCGTTGCCCTGATAGATGTCACGATTGAATGGTGGGTTGCCCAGTAGCTCTTTTACCTCGGCCGGGGTGATGGTATAGTTCTCCAGGCTCTTGTTGTAAGCCAGGTTGTAAGCCATCTTGCGTAGGCTCTTGTTCACTTGTTTCTTCAACTGTCGCACGCCGCTTTCGCGGGTGTAGTGCTCGATGATGAACTCGAGGGCGTTCTTGTTAAAGCTTACCTTTGGCTCAACCTTGTCCAATCCCGTGTTCTCTAGTTCTGTAGGTACCAAGTGGCGTCGGGCAATCTCTATCTTCTCTTCCGTGATATAGCCGCCTACTTCGATAAGTTCCATACGGTCGAGCAGTGGACGTGGAATGTTGCCCAAGTCGTTGGCGGTTGCGATGAAGAGCACTTTCGACAGGTCGTAGTCCATGTCGAGATAGTTGTCATGGAAAGCATTGTTTTGCTCTGGGTCCAATACTTCCAAAAGTGCGGACGATGGGTCTCCGTTGTAATTGTTTTTCGCCACTTTGTCTATCTCGTCGAGGATGAACACAGGGTTGCTGCTTCCTGCCTTGAGGATGTTCTTGATGATGCGTCCTGGCATGGCTCCTACATAGGTGCGACGATGGCCTCTGATTTCAGCCTCGTCGTGCAAGCCACCCAATGAGATGCGCACGTATTTGCGCTTGAGGGCCGAAGCGATGCTTTTCCCCAGACTCGTCTTTCCTACTCCAGGAGGACCGTACAGGCAGAGTATCGGGCTTTTTGTTCCTCCGCTCAGGGCTCTTACTGCCAGGTATTCCAAGATGCGCTCTTTCACTTTTTCCATGCCGTAGTGGTCGTGGTTCAGGATGCGTTTGGCTCGTGTTAGGCTCAAGTCGTCTTTGGTGCAGTCGTTCCATGGCAAGTCTATCATGGTCTGCAGAAAGTTTACTTGTGTGGAGTAGTCTGGGCTTTGTGGATGCAACGTGTCTAGTTTTGCCATTTCTCTTTTGAAGATTTTGGCGGTTTCGGTATTCCAGTTCTTTTTGTTCGCTTTTTCCAGAATCTCCTTTTTCTCTGGGCTCATGTCGCCTTCCCCAAGCTCGTCTTTTATGTTCTTGATTTGCTGTTTTAAGAAGTATTCTTTCTGTTGCTCATCAAGGTCGTAGCGAGTCTTTTGGGTGATTTCGTTGTGGATTCGAAGCAATCTGCTTTCCTTGTGAAGCGATTTCAGTGCGATGAGGATTCTGTCTTTCAAAGAGCTTTTCTCCAGCATCCTTATCTTGTCATCGATGTTGAATGGCAACATGCTGCACATATAGTTGCATTGCATCTCTTGCTTTGATAGCTCGTCGATGGCATGGATGGCCTCGTTGGGTATCATCTCGTTCGATTGTATGTATCCGGTGGCTTCCGCATGGAAAGTCTCATATAGGGTCTGAAAATGCTCGTCGTCCTTTTCTGGCCATATTTCTGGGATGCTCTCCACTTGTGCCTCGTAATAGGGGAATGGTGAGTTGAGCTGTATCAAGCTACATCTGCCCAAGCCTTGGATGATAATGCTATATTGTGTTTCGTTGTCCGTAGGAAAACTGATGATTCTTACCAATTTCGCAAAGACGCCCACCTCGTATAAGTCTTCTTTCGTGGGCAGCTCTATGTCCCTGTTCTTTTGGCAAAAGACACAGAATGTCGTGTCTGGCTTCATTTTTAACAGCTGTACCAAAGCCATGCTCTCTGCTCTTCCGATAATGAGTGGGGTTATGATGGTCGGGAATACCACAAGGTCGCGAGTGCAAAGCGCAGGGTAGAAGCCTGGCTCTTGGTCTTTCAGCAATTCTGCGGTGTCGCCCTCGTAATTTGCTATCATTTGTATCCTAGTACTTGTTGTTCTTTTGTTCATTTTCTGCTATAAATTCTATTTTCTGTGCAAAGTTACTTATTTTTTTGCGAAAAACGTGGAGATTATAGATTATTTTATGATAAAAGTGCTATTTCTCGACAATTAGCATAAAATAAATCGTTTGTTTTTCCGTTTTTATGTGGAAATGATAATGATATATGGCAAATTTTCGATTCAAACAGTTTGTGATTGAGCAAGATCGCTGCGCCATGAAGGTGGGCACTGACGGGGTGTTGTTGGGGGCTTGGGCCCAGGGGGGCAAGCGCATCCTTGACATCGGCTCGGGCACGGGGCTGATTTCGCTCATGATGGCACAGCGTTTCCCCGAGGCTCAGGTGGTGGGCATCGACATGGATCTTGATGCTTGCGAGCAGGCTCGTGAGAATGTCTTGGTCAGTCCTTTTGCTGGCAGGGTGGAGATACTGCATCGGAGGCTGCAAGATTATGAAGATGGTGTTTTCGATGCCATAGTGAGCAATCCTCCTTTCTTTGTGAATAGCTTGAAAAATCCTGACAGTAAGAGGACTATGGCCAGGCATGCTGACAGCTTGCCTTTTTATGATTTGTTCAAGGGGGTGAAACGTATGCTGTCGGCCGAAGGTATCTTCTCGGCGATAGTGCCTGTAGAGGTGCTTGAACAGTTTGTCGCAGAGTCTTGTGTGCTAGGTTTTTATTTGATTCGCAAGTGCGGCGTTAAAACGGTGGATAGGAAGCCTCCCAAGCGCTATCTCTTGTCTTTCGCAAAGCGTCGAATGGAAAGGATGGAAGATAGCGTGGTCGTGATGAGCGACTCCACAGGGAACCGCTCTCCTTGGTATGCGAAAATAACGGAAGATTTTTATTTGTGATTCTTCTTATAAGTTCAGCTTTCTCTGCACCATTTTGCTAAGGGCTTCCACTTTCCTGCTCTGGCGCTGAATGTCTTTTTGGATGTCGCCTCTTACGGCATTCAGGTCGTTGAAGAAGTCGGCGAAGGCGTTCTGTATCATGTTTGGCTTGCGGGCATTCTTGTCGGCAAATGGGTTCACCACCATCTTGATGCCTTTCTCCTCAAGGTGTATGTCGATGTCGGCTCCTGTCATGACAGGGTCGCCGTCGTAGTGGATGACGCCAGGGTGGCTACGTGTGATGTGTAGCTTCTTGCATCGGAACGACTTGATCTTGGAGTTCTTGTTCAGGGTCTTGTTGAACATGTCGAAGCTTACCTGTGGGGCTTCCAATACATCGAATGGCTCCATGATGACCACGTCCATGAGTCCGTCGCTCATGGATGCTTGTGGTGCGATGTAGGCGTTGTTGCCATATTGCGAAGCGTTGGCGCACGAGATGAGGAAAGCCTTGTATTGCTTGGTGCCGGTCTCGTCTTCCAACGTATAGGTCTCGGGCTCGTATTTCAATCCCTCGCGCAGGATGTTCTCTGCGTAACTTATCGGCCCTCTTTTGCCGCTTTCTGCAAACTTCATGCTGACGAAGGCATCGAATCCCATGCCGCAAGTGCAAAAGAAGGGGTGCTCGTTGATTACCCCGTAGTCGAGGTCGTGTATTTCGTTCTGATTGATGATTTCGATACATTTTTTCAGGTTCATGGGCAACAGCAGGTGTCGTGCCAATCCGTTGCCCGATCCGCAAGGCAAGATGCCCAGGGCGGTTTCTGAGTGAACCAGGGCGCGGGCCACCTCGTTGACGGTTCCGTCACCGCCCACGGCTACAACCACATCCGCATGATTGTCCTTGGCTTCAGTGGCAATCTCTGATGCGTGCCCGGCTCTTTCTGTCATTCTTATCTCGTACTCGAAAAGGTCCTTGTCCAAAGTTGAATCTATCAGACTGGGAACGGCTGCTTTGTTGCTCGTGCCAGAAATCGGGTTCATGATGAAAACTATCTTTTTTCTCATATCTTAGTCAAGAATTTGTAATATTTAGGGTGCAAAAGTAATAAAAATCCCTAAAATGGCAAGAATTATCCATTAAAAAAACACTAAAAGTAAACTTTCTTAGGAAAAAAGCGAATATATTAGTCTTTTTTTGTATCTTTGCACTCTGAAAAATAAAAAGTTAGAAAATAATAAAGTACACCTATTAATAATGGGACAATTACAAGAAAGATACAAGAATTATCGTGAACCTCAGAAGTATATGGCTGCCGGTGTGTATCCATATTTCCGCGAGATCACAAGTAAGCAGATGACAGAGGTTACCGACATTGATGGTCACAAGATCTTGATGTTCGGCTCTAATGCTTACCAGGGTTTGACCAACGACCAGCGTGTCATCGACGCAGCCAAGGCTGCTCTTGATAAGTATGGCTCAGGCTGTGCGGGAAGTCGTTTCCTCAATGGCACGCTCGATTTGCATGTGCAGCTCGAAAAAGAGCTTGCTGAGTTTATGCACAAGGACGAGACATTGTGTTTCTCTACAGGTTTCTCTGTGAACCAGGGTGTTTTGGCTTGTGTGGTAGGTCGCAATGACTACATCATTTGCGATGACCGCGACCATGCGAGCATTGTCGATGGTCGTCGTCTCTCTTTTGCCACTCAGCTCCATTACAAGCACAATGATATGGAAGACCTAGAGCGTGTGCTCAAGAATCTTCCTCATGATGCCATCAAGCTCATCGTGGTGGATGGCGTGTTCTCTATGGAGGGCGACTTGGCTAACTTGCCAGAGATTGTCAAGCTGAAGCACAAGTACAACTGCTCTATCATGGTGGATGAGGCTCATGGTCTTGGTGTGTTTGGCAAGCAGGGTCGTGGTGTTTGCGATCACTTCGGCTTGACCGACGAGGTAGACCTCATCATGGGTACGTTCTCTAAGAGTTTGGCGTCTATCGGTGGTTTTATCGCGTCAGATAAGGACACCATCAATTATCTCCGCCACTCTTGCCGCACTTACATCTTCAGTGCTTCCAATACTCCTGCCGCTACGGCTGCAGCGCTTGAGGCTCTCCACATCATCCAGAACGAGCCTGAGCGTTTCGAGAACCTTTGGGATGTAACCAACTATGCCTTGAAGCGTTTCCGTGAGGAGGGTTTCGAGATAGGCGAGACAGAGAGTCCTATCATCCCTCTCTATGTGCGTGATGCAGAGAAGACATTCCTCGTAACCAAGAAGGCTTACGACCGTGGTGTGTTCATCAATCCTGTTATCCCTCCAGCATGTGCTCCTCAAGACACATTGGTGCGTTTCGCCTTGATGGCTACTCATACCAAGGAGCAGGTAGAGAAGGCTGTTGTCATCTTGAAGAAGATTTTCGTGGAGGAAGGCATCATCAAGTAATGTCGGGCAATATATAAAAGAGTATATATATAATAAAGGTATAAGGGCAATCTTTTCGTGAGGTTGCCCTTGTTTTATATTCGGTTTTGCCTGTTTTCATAGAAAAATCATCTTTTTTAGAAAAAAGTTTGGTAAAAATTTGGTAGAATCAAAAAATGGTTGTACCTTTGCACTCGCAAATCAGAAATGATGCTTAAAGCAATGCTGGAAAGCTATCTTGAAGATGAGTCAGCGGGGTGTAGCGCAGCCCGGTAGCGCTCCTGTTTTGGGAACAGGTGGTCGCAGGTTCGAATCCTGTCGCCCCGACTCGGTTTCTCTCGATGATGGCAGATTGCAAAAGCAAAGCGGGGTGTAGCGCAGCCCGGTAGCGCTCCTGTTTTGGGAACAGGTGGTCGCAGGTTCGAATCCTGTCGCCCCGACTCGGTTTCTCTCGATGATGGCAGATTGCAAAAGCAAAGCGGGGTGTAGCGCAGCCCGGTAGCGCTCCTGTTTTGGGAACAGGTGGTCGCAGGTTCGAATCCTGTCGCCCCGACTTCAAGAAAGCTAAGAAGAGTAAAGTCTTCTTAGCTTTTTTGTTATATGATGGTTTGCTTCGACAGGTAATTAATGTTTAAGATTTAGGATAGATTCATGATTATTACGATTGCGCGCCAGTGTGGATGTGGCGCTATCAGGGTAGGAAAGTTGCTTGCCCAGCATTATGGTATACCTTTTTATACCCGTAAGAATTTGCTTGACATGGCTGGCAAGCGTGGAGTGCTTGATGAGATGGAGGCTTTCTTCGACGAGCGTCCTGTAGACGAATTGCTCTTTGCCATGTCTTCCTATGGCGAGACGAGCCGTGAGCTCACCGAGAAGCCTCTTCGCATTCTGGCAGACATGATAGGCGAGGAGGACTGTATCATCATCGGCAGGTGTGGCAATTATATCTTCCGTGAGCGCAAAGACTTGGTGTCGGTCTTCCTCAGTGGCAATCGGGGCGACCGTGTGCTCGACATCCAGCAGGAGCAGAATCTCTCTTGGGAGGAAGCCGAGGATTTCGTTGAGCATGCCGAGGACTGCCGTGTGGCTTATCATAAATATTACACTGGGCTCACCTGGGGCAATGCCGGCGATTATGACATTTGTCTCGATACCACTCGCCTGGGCGTGGAGGCTACGGCTCAGATGATAGAGGAGTATGTGGCGCGTGTGGAGGGCGACCTGGGCAAGTGAAAAGAAGATAAAGGTTCGTATAATTAGAATAGGGATTCATATATTTAGGATAATAGGGAAAATGAAGTATTTAATTCAGTTTTTAATCATCATAGCGTTCTCGTTTCTAGGAGAATTGCTTCATTTCTTGCTGCCGTTGCCCATACCTGCCAGCATCTATGGCATCGTCTTGCTGTTCTTGGCATTGGAGCTGAAGCTCGTCAGGGTGAAGGACATTCGTGAGACGAGCGGTTTCTTGATAGCCATCATGCCCGTGATGTTTATCCCTGCCGCCGTGGGGCTCATCGACTCTTGGCACGCCATAGCCAACGCTTGGCTGCAGTATATCGTGGTTACGGTGGTGAGTACCTTTGTGGTGATGGGTGTTTCGGGATGGCTCACTCAGGTTGTGATATGCAGGGGCAAGGCTCGTGGGGCTCGAAAAGCGGCGATAGACGGAAAGGAGGATGCGAAATGACGGCTCTCTTTCAGGATTCTGTGTTCTTCGGGGTGTTGATTAGCTTGGCGGCATACGGCATAGGCTTGTTGCTGAAGGTGAAGACGGGGTGGTCGCTGATGAACCCGCTGCTCATCTCCATCATCCTGGTCATCGTGACGTTGCTGCTTACGGGGGTGGATTACAAGACCTATTCGGCTGGCGCCAACAGCATCAGCTATCTGCTCACTCCTGCCACCATCTGCTTGGCGGTGCCTCTGTATCAGCAGGTGGAGTTGTTGAAGAAGAACTATCGTGCCGTGATGCTGGGCATCGCATCGGGTGTGCTGGCGAGCCTTTGCTCGGTGCTCATCCTGGCGCTGTTGTTCCATTTCGACCATGCCGACTACGTAACCTTCTTGCCTAAGAGCATCACCACAGCCATCGGCATTGGCGTGAGCGAGGAGCTTGGCGGCCATGTCTCGGTATCGGTGGTGGTCATCATCGTGACGGGTGTCCTGGGCAATATCTTCGCCGAGAAGTTCTTGAAGCTTCTCTCCATCAAGGAGCCTATAGCCAGGGGCATTGCCATCGGGTGCTCCTCTCATGCCTTGGGCACAGCCAAGGCGATGGAGATGGGCAACATCGAGGGTGCCATGAGCAGCCTGAGCATTGTGGTTTGCGGTGTGATGACGGTAGTGGGGGCTTCGATTTTTGCCTTGTTTATGTAAGGAAAACAATATTTCTTCCCTTTTTTCGTTTTATAGGTATGAAACGAAAAAAGGGATTTTTTTATCTGATATTTTGCGTGGGCGCCCTGGGTGCCTTGACTGCTTGTGCCGACGACGAGAGCTTCTCTACGTCGAGGGGGGATGTGCTGTCGTTTTCGGCTGATACGGTGATGCTGGACACGGTTTTCTCCAACGTGCCTACGCCTACCCATAGCTTCTGGGTATACAATCGCTCGGGCAGGTCGCTGAGATGCCAGTCGGTGAGACTGGAGAATGGCAATCAGATGGGCTTTCGGGTGAATGTGGACGGGGCTTATCTGGGGGCTTCGGCTGGTTATCGGGCCCAGGATGTGGAGATACGTCGGGGCGACAGCGCCCGGGTGTTCGTGGAGCTGACGGCACCTGTGCAGCATGCCGACGAGCCGCAGCAGGTGAGCGACAACCTGGTGTTTCAGCTCGAAAGTGGGGTGGAGCAGAAGGTTTGTCTGAGGGCTTGCGCCTGGGATGCCGTCTTGCTCGGCAATCTGAGTGTAGACGAGGATATGCGCCTGGATGGAGAGAAGCCTTTCGTGGTGCGTGGGAGCATCAGCGTGGGCGAGAATGCCCAGCTCAGCATAGCCGCCGGGGCGCGTCTCTTCTTCCACGAGGATGCGGGCATCGATGTGTATGGCTCGCTCCGTGTGGAGGGTGAGAAGGGACAGGAGGTGGTGATGCGTGGCGATAGGCTCGACCGAATGTTCTCCTATCTGCCTTACGACCGCACGCCTGGTCGCTGGCAGGGCATTCGCCTGAGGGCTTCCTCGCACGACAATCTCATTCGCTTTGCCGACATCCACAGTGCCTATGACGGCGTGGTGATGGACGGTGTCGATGCTGCCGCCGACGGTGGCGATGCTGCCTACGGTGGCGATAGGCTCACCATGCAGAACGCCACGGTACACAACTGCCAGGGCTATGGCGTGAAGGCTGTCGGGGGCAAGGTGAGGCTGATGAATTGCCTGCTGTCGAATGCGCTCGACAACTGCTTGTATGTGAAGGGTGGCGACGTGGAGCTGAATGGCTGCACGCTCGCTCAGTTTTATCCCTTCGATGCCCGCCGTGGCGCTGCGCTCTGCGTGGAGGATGCCCATACGTTGCTCTCGGTGAAGAACTCGCTCGTTACGGGCTATCGAGAGGACGAGGTGGAGCTGGTCGATGGTGCCTCTGCCGATTTCTTCGGTAGCGTGGTGAGGATGGGAAAGGGCATTGATGTGGGGGAGAAGCATTTTCGCCTGATTGATACCGACAACCTCGTATATGATTTCCATCTGGCGGAGGAGTCGACGGCGATAGGGGCGGCGGATGCCAACACCTCGCTGGCAGAGGATAGAGACGGGGCGAGCCGAGGGGAAAAACCGTCGGCTGGCTGCTATGAGTATTGAGGGGGAAGAACGCCAGGGCGATGTCTATTCCTTCATGTTCGCATCCACGAAGCTGAAGGGCAGCAGGTCCTTGATGCTCTGGAAGCAGTAGGTGCCGTTCTCGCCATAGAGTAGGATGCGCACGGGGCGCTTGTAGCGGTCTTCCATCTCGAGGATTACCTGTCGGCAGGCTCCGCATGGCGAGATGGGCGACTTGAGGAATCCGTGCTCGTTGCGGGCGGCTATCGCCAGGGCGAGGATGGCTTGCTCGGGATAGTTGCTCTGGGCGGCGAAGATGGCGCTGCGCTCGGCGCACAAGCCCGATGGGAAGGCGGCGTTCTCCTGGTTGGCACCTATCACTATCTTGCCATCCGCCAGAAGGCAGGCTGCGCCCACGTGGAAGTTGCTGTAGTTGGCATACGAGTTGTTGGTGGCTTCCTTCGCCTTCTTTACGAGCAGCTGCTCTTCTGGGCTTAGTTCCTGGAGCTCGGCTATCTGATATTGGATGTTAAGTGTTTGCTCTTTCATAAGCTGGGGGTATTATTTATTTTGTTTGTTGTCTTGTTAGTTTGCTCATGTGGTCCTAGGGAGTCCATGTACCCATGCAATCTTTAGTCCATGCCTCTTTTTGTCCATGTGGCCTTTTTATCTTTTTACTTTTTTACCTTTTTACTTTTTTACCTTTACTTCGTGTAGAAGTCGATGATGTCTTGCAGCACCTTCTTGCACACTGGGCAGAACTCCGGTGTCTCGTTGATGCGCATGCGGCAGTCTTGCACGCCACGGTAAACGCCCTTCACGCTATATCCCGCGCCTTCGAACACGCCCACCTTGCTCACGGCTTCCTTCTCTTTCTTGGAGAGCGGTGTAGGTATCTTGGTCTTCTTGTCTATCATGTTCTCCCATTTGCCGTGGAAGTCGACGAGGGTGGTGATGTTCTTCTCCCATGGCTCTACGTCGTGGGGGTACATAGGGATGTCCTCGGTCTCGTAGGCGTATTCGTCGGCGAGGCCTGCGAATGAGTGGCCGAACTCGTGAACCACCACTGGCTTGAACCATTTCTGGTGGCAGGTGGTGAGGTTGTATGAGTTGAGGATGCCGCCACCGCCGTATTTGTCGGAGTTCACCAGCACGATGATGTGCTCGTAGGGGGTGCCCGCCAACCAGTCGTGCAGGTCCTTGAGGTGCAGGGTGGTGAGGTAGCGGTCGCTGTAGAATGTGTCGAAATGCGAGCTGAGCGCCGTCTGGTGCCAGATGCCCTGTGCAGGGATGCTAGGTCCGCTCTCGGTGGATGGCGATTTCACCGCCACGATGTTGAACCTGTCTCTCATGCTCTTGAAGGGCTCGTGGGCGAAGATGGCCTCTGTGGCCTCCTGGGCGTCCTTCAGGAAGACGGGCATCTCTGCCTCGGTGTAGCCTTCTGCCACGTATGCGATGTGTATGCAGTGGGTGGTGTCGGCTGCCTGCTGCAGGGTCTCGTATGGGGTAGGGCGGTTGCCCTTCTGGTGGATGAGGATGTCGCCAGGCGCTACCTGGTGGGTGAGCGAGGAGATGATCTCACGGCGGTTGTTGCGCAGGTCGAGGGTGATGTCGACGGTGTCCTTTGGCATCGGAACGAGGAACACGTTCTCGAAGCTCTGGGTGTTCTTCTTGGCCTCTGGGTAGGAGAGCCACTCCTGGAAGAGGGTGCTGAAGGAGTTGCGGTAGATCACCTTGCCCGAGCGATGGTCGCGCACGGTGATTTGTCCGTTGCCCTCGACGGGCATCTCTGCCAGGCGTTGGCGCTTGCCATACCAGCGGGGCATCACGTTGAGCTCGTCTACGGCTATCATCTGCTGCTGTATGTTGCCGGCGAAGGTATAGTCGATGCGTAGGGTCTTGTCGGCGAAGTAGTCGTCGAAGTTTTGTGCGGCAGCCTTGCCCGGTGCCATGAGCAGGGCGAGGGCTGCGAGAGATAATATTGTTTTCTTCATTGTTATGATGTATTGTTTCTGTTGTTTGCGTGAAAAGTGACGGTTGACCAGTTGACCTTTTGACCTTTTCGGTATTTCACCATTTCACCTTTCACTTTTCACCTCTTCCTTTGTTCTATCTCACTCTGAGCTTAGCCCCCGTGCGCAGTTGGTAGCTAGGGTCGAGGTGGTTCATCTTGTAGAGGCTCTCGATGCGGATGCCATACTTCTGCGCTATGCTGTACATGCTTTCTCCTGCCTGTACTACGTGTGGTCGCTTCTTGTATTGCTTAGGCGCCTTCTTGCGCTTCTTCTTCAGGTAGATGATGTCGCCCTTCTTCAGCTGGTCGTGCTTGTCGCGCTCGTTGTATCGGGCCAGCTTGCGCCAACTGATGCCCACCTCCTTGGCTATGCCCTTGAAGGTGTCGCCCTCTCGTGCGTAGAGATAGTAGTTCTTGTTGAAGATGTGGATGGGGTGCAGCAGTCCCTCGGCGTTCACGGGCTGGTCGGTTCCGCTGTGCTCCGCCATGAATCGGTCGTAGCGCTTGGCGCGGTCGTACTCGTTGAGCTTGTATAGCTCTATGATTTGTATCAGCTTGTTGGCGTACTGTGGGTTGGTGGCGTAGCCGCATTGCTTCAGCCCCCGTGCCCATCCCTGGTAGTCGGTGCTGCCTAGCGAGAAGAGGCTGGCGTATCGGGGCTGTCGGGCGAGAAACTTGCTGTGGTCTTCGTAGCTCTCGCGTGCGTCTTGGTATACGCGGAAGCATTCGCCCCTGGCGTCGTCGTCGTGGTACTGCGTGGGACCCGTCCAGTTGTGGCACTTGATGCCGAAGTGGTTGTTGCCCTGGCGCACGAGGTCGCTCCTTCCCGCCGCACTCTCGAACAAGCCCTGCGCTAGGGTGATGCTGGCGGGTATGCGGTATCTAAGCATCTGCTCGATGGCGAGATCCTTGTACTGGTTGATGTATGTCTGGTAGGCTTGGTTCCACTTCATTTGCGCCATGGATGGGGCGCAGGCGAGCAGGGTGAAGCCCATGATGATTGCTTTTAGTCGATTCATAGGTGCAAATATAATAAAAATATTGGATAAGCTGTGCTTTATTTAAGTATTTTCACTATCTTTGCATAAAAAAAGGAGCATATATGCAAGAAAGGTTTACAAAAGTAGTCATTTCGATGGGGTCGAACCATCAGCAGGAGGCTCACATCGCCGAGGCGATGGAGAGGCTTCGCGTCACGTTCTTCAATGTCGATTTCTCGCCAGCCAAGTGGACTGAGCCCATCGGGCTGCCTGGCTCGGACAGGTTTCTCAACATGTTGGCGGTGGGGTATACGCATGTGGCGAAGCATCGGGTGGAGGTAGCCCTGAAGGATATTGAGCGGCAATGCGGGAGGAATCGGCGTGGGGGGAAGAGGGATGTGGTAAACCTCGACCTAGACCTCTTGCTATATGGCGACGAGGTGTGTCACGAGGAGGACTGGAAGCGCGACTACATCCAGTGCTTGACTGGGCAGATGGGCGTGGAGTTTCCCTCGGAGGAGGCGAGACGCAGGGCTGCCCGTCAGGTCAGGGTAGAGACCAGGGGGCGCAAAAAGAAGAATCCGAATCCAGGGCTGGATTAAAGCTCTGGGTTCGGATTTTCTTTTGTGAGGTGCAGCTCCACCACCTTGCCTTCCCTCAGCGACTTCTGCACGTTGATGATGCGCTGGTTGCTGCTGCCTCGGAAGAAGAGGTCGGGGTCGCGCTTCGCCTTGACGAAGGGACCGTCCACCAGTACGTCTATCAGCTTGAGCAGCTCCAGTTGCTCGGGGTTCTTGACGAGGTTCTCGTATAGATAGCCCGTGAAGCACCAGATGGTCTTGTCGCTCTCTCGGCGGATGGCGCGCGCCAGCTCGGCGAATCCCTCTGGCTGGTACATCGGGTCGCCACCCGAGAAGGTGACGTTGGCGAAGGGGTCGCTCATGATTTCCTTCATCAGCTCCTCGGTGGATGTGGGGGTGCCGTGCTTGATGTCCCATGACTGTGGGTTGTGGCACTCGGGGCAGTGGTTGGGGCATCCCGCACAGTAGATGCTGGTGCGGAAGCCCGGTCCGTCTACCATCGTGTCGTGTACCACGCTTAATATGCTTATCATTTGTGTGGTGTGTCGATATGTGTCACACGGTCGTGGAGCTCGGCTAGCTTGCCGCTGTTCCAGCGGTCGGTGGTGCCCACGAGGTAACCTGTGATGCGCTGCAACTTGTCTACGTGGTGGCTGCCGCACTTAGGGCAAACCTCCAGCTCGGCGTCGGCGTTCTCGTATCCGCAGTCGAGGCAGCGGTTGCGGTTGTGGTTCACTGAGCCATAGCCCATGTTGTACTTGTCCATCATGTCTACCACGCTGGCGATGACCGATGGGTTGTGGGTGGCGTCGCCGTCTATCTCTACGTAGAAGATGTGTCCGCCTCGGGTCAGGTCGTGGTATGGTGCCTCGATCTGTGCCTTCTTCAGGGCGGTGCACTTGTAGTATACAGGCACGTGGTTGGAGTTGGTGTAGTAGTCGCGGTCGGTCACGCCCGGGATGACGCCAAACTCCTTGCGGTCTTTCTTGGTGAACTTGCCGCTCAGTCCCTCTGCCGGTGTGGCGAGGATGGAGTAGTTGTGGTGATACTGCTCGCTGTACTCGTTGGCACGGTCGCGCATGTAGGTCACGATCTTCAGTCCCAGCTCCTGTGCCTTCTCGCTCTCGCCGTGGTGCTTGCCGATGAGCGCCTTGAGGCACTCTGCCAGTCCGATGAATCCGATGCCCAGCGTGCCGTGGTTGATGACGCTCTCGATGGTCTCCTCTGGCTTCAGGCTGTCTGCGCCCACCCAGAGATACTTCATCAGGAGTGGGAACTGCTTAGCCATCGCCGTCTTCTGGAACTGGAATCGCTCGTCTAGCTGCTTGGCTGTGATGTCGAGTATGTTGTCGAGCTTGGCGAAGAACATGTCGATGCGCTGCTTCTCGTTCTCGATGCCCATGCACTCGATGGCGAGCTTCACGATGTTGATGGTGGAGAAGCTGAGGTTGCCTCGTGCGATGCTGGTCTTCTCGCCCCAGCGGTCTTCGAACACACGTGTGCGGCAGCCCATCGTGGCGATTTCCCACTTGTAGCGCTCTGGGTCGTCGGCGCGCCACTTCTCGTTCTGGTTGAAGGTGGCGTCGAGGTTGAGGAAGTTAGGGAAGAATCGGCGTGCCGTCACCTTGCAGGCGAGCTGGTAGAGGTCGTAGTTCTTGTCGCCTGGCAGGTAGTTTACGCCTCTCTTCTTCTTCCATATCTGTATAGGGAAGATGGCTGTCTCGCCATTGCCCACGCCCTCGTAGGTGCTCTCCAGTATCTCGCGCATGATGCAGCGGCCCTCTGCCGAGGTGTCGGTGCCGTAGTTGATGCTTGAGAATACTACCTGGTTGCCTCCACGGGAGTGGATGGTGTTCATGTTGTGGATGAATGCCTCCATCGCCTGGTGCACTCGGTTCACGGTCTTGTTGATGGCGTGCTGCTCCAGGCGTGCCTTGCCTGTTAGGCCGTCGAGCGGCTTCTCCAGGTAGTCGTCGATAGGTGCGTCGTAGAGGTCGCTCAGGTCTTCGCCCGTGAGCTTCTCCAGGTTCTTCACCTCTTCTTGGTACGACATGCGCACGTATGGGGCTAGGTAGAAGTCGAAGGCTGGGATGGCCTGGCCTCCGTGCATCTCGTTCTGGCAGGTCTCCAGCGAGATGCAAGCCAGCACTGCTGCGGTCTCGATGCGCTTGGCTGGGCGGCTGGAGCCGTGGCCTGCGGTGAAGCCGTGCTTCAGGATGATGTCCAGCGGGTGCTGCACGCAGGTGAGGCTCTTGGTAGGGTAATAGTCCTTGTCGTGTATGTGAACGTAGTTGTGCATGACGGCGTCGCGTACGTCCTCCGAGAGGAGGTAGTCGTCGACGAATGGCTTGGTGGTCTCCGAGGCGAACTTCATCATCATGCCGGCTGGTGTGTCGGCGTTCATGTTGGCGTTCTCTCGGGTGATGTCGTTGTTCTTGGCATTGACGATGCTCATGAACACGTCGCGTGTCTTCGCCTTGCGGGCGATGTTGCGCTGGTTGCGGTATGCGATGTACTTCTGTGCCACGTCCTTGCGGGCGCTCTTCATGAGCTCCATCTCGATGGCGTCTTGGATGGCCTCCACGCTCATCTGGCTCTTGCCTCGGTAAGAGATGTGGTCGGTGATTTGTTCGATCAGGGTGGTGTCTTCGCCCTTGTCGGTGTGCAACATGGCCTTGCGGATGGCTGCCATGATTTTCTGTTCGTTGAATCCTACGATTCGTCCGTCACGCTTTACTACAGTCTGAATCATTTTAGTATTACTTTTACGATTAATGTTTAAATTACTTAGTATTAAGTCTTTATGTCTCGATGTAGGGGGTGTTCTCTCATTCTCGACATTGCAAAGATACGCATTTATTCTGAAAGTAGATGCTTTTGGAAGACTTTTTTATAGTTAAAAAATATTAAGTCGCTGATAATCAGGAGAAAAGAAAATCGTTTTGGAAAACTGTCATAATTTTTTGTCTTCCAAAACGATTAACTTGCTATCTTTCAGTACGTTGTGGGCTTGTGCCCGCCGTGCGTGCCCTGGTTGTGCTTTCTGTGCTTTGGCCCGGTGGCTGGCGAGGGGCTTATTTTTGCTGCCTCTTGTAGTCGAGGGCGGCTCCGATGGCGGTGCAGAACTCGGAGTATTTCGGTATGTGGAACCTCACGCCGTAGAGCTTCTCCATGGCTGGGTACACCTCTCGGCACTGTGGCATGAGGGTGAGGTTGCCTATCAAGACGAAGTCCTTGATGCCCGACTCGAGGGAGGACAGGATGGTGGCCGAGCCGATGCACTGCAGCACCATCCAGATGAGCCCCTTGGCGATGTCTTCGCGCGAGGCGTTGGCCTTGGCGTTGCTGAAGAGGGATGCCACGGCGTTCATCGGCAGCCCTGGCAGGGGCTTGGCGCTGATGTCGCCTATCAAGAGGTTGATCTTCGACACGTCGCCCTCCTTGGCCAGGTTAACGATCTGCTTGATGTCGTCGGTCTTGAGCATGATGCGGCTCAGGCCTGCCAGTGTGCCCCCGCCGATGCCGATGCCTCCGATGTGCTTGATGTTGTCGGCGTCGCACTTCACGAGCGATGTGCCCGTGCCCATGCTCACCACGATCATGCGGTCGAGCTTGCTCTCGTAGCGTGCTCCCAGTCCGTCGGCCACGAACTCCTCGCTCTTCGAGGTGGGCAGTCCGTAGATGCGCTCGTCGATGTATGCCGAGCCCACGCCCGTGAGCATCACCTGCTCCACGTCGCCGAGTGCTATCTTGTTGTCGTGCAGGTACTTGCCGAAGGCTCCGTAGAGCGAGGTGATGGGGTCGGTGGCCTTGATGCGGATGGGGCTGATGACCACGCCCTTCTCGTCGATGCCCACTATCTTGGTGGTGGAGATGCCTACGTCTATTCCGATTACTATCTTCTTCATTGTTTTCTGTTTGCGATGGTTTTCGGTGTGCAAAGTTAAGGTAAAAAAAAGACACTGCCAAATAATAGTCCCATTATTTGGCAGTGTGGATATTTAATAGTTCTTAAAAGCTTAGAGGATGTTGAGCTTGCAGAAGGTGATGAGCACTCCGTAGCCGATGACCATGCTGATGAGGCCGATGGTGAGGCCTGCCTTCACCATGTCGGTCTGCTGGATGAGGCCGGTGGAGTAGGCGATGGCGTTAGGAGGCGTGGAGATAGGCAGCGACATGGCGCAACTGGCTGCCACGGCGATTCCTATCAATACGGTCTCGGTGCCGCCGATGGCGGAGAGGGTGTCGCCCATGCCCGCGCACACCACGGTGAGGATAGGGATGAGGAGGGCGGCTGTGGCGGTGTTGGAGATGAAGTTGCTCAGGGTGAAGCATACCAGTCCCGATACGATCATGATGACCAGCGGGTTGAACTCGCCGAACGGGATGCTCTTCACTGCTGCCTCGGCTAGGCCCGTGCCGTTCATCGCCAGTCCCAGTGCGAATCCGCCCGCCACCATCCAGATCACTGCCCAGTCTATCTCCTTTAGGTCGCTGGCTGTGATGACGCCCGTGAAGGCGAATACGGCGATAGGGAGCATCGCCACGGTGTTGGCGTTGATGCCCAGCTGCTTGCCGCACACCCAGAGCAGGATGGTGAGGAAGAAGGTGGCTCCCACCACGGCGGTGCGCCAGTTGTGGTGGATGTCGCCCTCGATCTTGATGCTGATTTCCTTCTGCTCGAACGGGAACATCCTGCGGATGATGAACCATGCCACCACGAGCATGATGAGCACCATCGGCACCATGATCAGCATCCACTCGCCGAAGCTGATGCCTAGGTTCAGCCCCTCTGGGTCGTTCAATACCTTGTAGGCGAAGGCGTTAGGAGGGGTTCCGATAGGGGTTCCCATGCCGCCCAGGTTGGCTCCGATGGGGATGGCCATGGTCAGCGCCACGCGGCCCTTGCCCCTGGCTGGCAGCGACTTGAACACGGGGGTGAGGAAGGTGAGCATCATGGCTGCTGTGGCGGTGTTGGATATGAACATGGAGAATACGCCCGTGATGAGCATGAAGCCCAGGAGCACGAACTCCGAGCGCTTGCCGAACGGGGCGATGAGGGTGCGCGCCATGAGCACGTCGAGGCCGCTCTTGGTGGCGGCGATGGCGAGCACGAATCCGCCCAGGAAGAGGATGATCGTAGGGTCGGCGAAGCACGCCATCACGCCCTGGTAGTCGAGCAGCTTGCCCATGTCGGCCTCGGAGCCTTGCATGATCTTGAAGGCGGAGTCGCTGACGAAGAACAGCAGCACGAAGATGATTACCACGCTGGTGGCCCATGCCGGGATGGCCTCGGTGAGCCACAGGAGCACTGCCATGCAGAAGATGGCTATGACACGTTGCTGGACGATGGTAAGGCCCTCGATGCCGAAGCTATCGATGGGCATGTTCCAGACGATGACGGTTAGCAGAGCGGTTACTAGGAACAGCAATGCCTTTTTGCGATTGAAATCGCCGGTCAATACTTTTTTTACAGTTTCTTGCATTGTCTTAAGGATTAATTTCTTGCAAAAATAAGTCTTTTTTTTCAATTCAGCAAGTTTTTTAGCAGAAATAGTAAAAAAATGGCGAAAATATATGGTTGTTTCAAATAAAATTGCTATATTTGCAGTGTTTTCCGACCGATGGCGGCTATCGGCTAGGCTAATGGCCCTGCCCCTCGGAGCTCGGGGAGCATACCTATTAAATTATTAAACTGAAAGTACATTATGAGCAAGACTGTAGTATTTATAATCATCGTGGTGGTTCTGGTGCTCACCATCAGCGTGTCGCAATACTGGCACAAGCGCCACCATGAGTTCTCCATGCAGGACATCGAGCGGGCGATAAGGAGCGCCTATCCCAAGGGCGTGTGCTCCATAGAGAAGGAGGACTTGGTGAAGTCGGTGAAGAAGCATTTCCATTGCTCGGCGAAGGAGGCGCAGTATCTCATCGGCGTGGCGAGAAGAAAGAAGATTGTAGATATTGCGGCCGACTATGTCACGTTGCTGTGATGTGAAATAAAGAAATTCACGAGAGTGAATAAGGGGTTTTGTAGGTTAGGGTCCCTTCCTCTTGTGTCTGACACCTTCCATCGCTGGATTGGTATATTCATAAAGGTTTCCCCCAGGAGCTTGGCTTTAGCCTCGCCTCTGGGGGATTTTCTTGATAGTCCCCTGGGGGCTGTCAGTTTTCAGGGTTGCTGAGTTCTACTCCAGGGAGGCTTGGCTCGCTCGGCCAGGGATTCCTGGCTCTCGCTCGCTACTCCAGGTTTCCGTCGCCGCTTCCACCGTCGGTGCTACCGCTGTCGCTTCCACCGCCAGTGGTGTCGCTTCCACCGCCAGTGGTGTCGTCGCCCGAGCCAGTGCCGTCGGGGTCGGTGGATGGATTGTCGGTGGAGGTCACCTGCTTCACCACCTTTCCGTTGCGGTCGTAGCAGGTGATGTTGACGGAGGTCTCCTGCAGCTCCTTCTTGATCTCGGTGTTTGGCACGAAGATGATGTAACGGCGGGTGATGAGGTTGGCGCTCACCTTGTTTACGTCGTCCACGGCGGTGGAGTTGAGGCCGAAGCGGAGGCTTCCGAGCCCTGGGATGGCCACGCTATGGCCCTCGGTGGCCCATGCGGCTATCACCTCGCCGATGGCGCTCCAGCCTGCGTTGACCACCGCCTTAGGCAGTCCGCTGCGGATGGCGGCCTCCTCTATCACCTTGCTTGCGCCGAGCTGACCGTAGAGGTCTGCCTGCATCACGTAAGCCCACTTCTGCTTTCCCTTTTCGAAAGCCACGTTTCTCTCGATTGCTTTTACCTTGATTCCCATAGTTTTGTTTCCTTTCTTGTTTTTTAGGGGTTAATAAAATACATTTTTTCTCTTTTTGCATCCTCCTTTTCTTTTTGGGGGAATGCCGATTTCTCTTACATGCAGCTGGTCAAGCCCAGCGATGTGGCAAGCGCCGTCAGCATGCTGATCACTACTTGCAGGATGGTTTTCCAAGTTTCCTTTTTCATCGTTTTTTTTGGTTCCTTTCTTTTTTTTTAGTGGTTCGACATTTTTTTACATCTGTATGGTTGAAAACTCTCGCAGATTCCGCAGATTTCGCTGATTTTCAAGATAGCCTCAAATCTCTCTATTAAGAATCTCTGTCGAGATTCATATTTCGCAGATTTCACTGCTCTGATGCAATGTTGGAAAATCTGCGAAATCAAGACCGACAGGTCTTAAATTTGCGCGATTCCATCTACCTCTCTTTTTTATATGCATCTGGGTTTCTGAACAATCTGCGCAATCTGCGTAATCTGCGAGAGAATTTACCCATACATCTTTCAACAATTTTTTTAGTGGTCTATTCAGTTTTAGTCGGATAGGGGTGCTGGTCTTTCTTCCGACAGGCTGTGCTGGCCTTTCCTCTGAACGGCGTTGCCGCCTTTCCTCTGAATGACGATGCAAAGATACGACATTTTTCTGAGGGATGCAATAGTTGTCCCGAATGTCGTGCGCCTCGCCCCCTCGGCATGGGCGGGGCATCGTGCCGAGGCAGGCTTTTCTTGGCGACGTGGGTGGATTTGCGTGGCGACGCTCCGGGCGCTGCGTCGAGGACGTGGGCTCGGCTACGTCGCCATGCGGCTGGCGTTGCGTCGGGATGCAGTCGTGGGGGCGGCGGTGGAAAGGGGAAATGGTGAAAAGGTGAATGGTGAAAAGGTGAAATGGGTTGCGTGGGCTCTCTGTTGGTGGCAGGGACAAGAGAGGATGTCTGCGACTGGAGAGTATGATATATATAATGTTCGCGTATATAATAATGTACGCGCGAGACTACTACCTTTTTATCTTATCATGCCCTTGGGATGGTGGCTTCGGGATGATTCACCTTTTCACTTTTCACCTTTTCACTTTCTTGCTCTCTCTTCTTTTGCCACGAAAATTAATTATGCCATGGGAGTGAATTTTTTGAGATAAACATGGTGGCGTTTCAATGTTTTTTTGTACCTTTGTCGAATCAACCAAACAATACTGACCTATGGCAGCAAAATATGGAAATTTTCATATATTCAGGCTTACCTTCAGCTCATATTTGGAGGGTCTGGATGGCAAGGTGACTGACGGCGAGAAGCTTCTTGCCGCCCAGCATCTTTTTGAGTGTGTCGGTGAGAAGATGACCTTCCCCGATGGTAATTCAACCCTTGTCGAGTCGGACCCGCCAGATAGGTTCGGCGGCAACATCGTGTATACGCGAATCAGCAGGGAGACGCAGGAGACCCTGAACGACAAGGGTAGCTCGCACAAGGAAAAGAAGGTGAAAGACTATCCCTACTTCAATGTGGTGTTCGACTTCCGGCATCCTGCCGACTACATCCTCGTGGCCATCGAGCGCAAGAGCAGGGCTTTTGCCAACATCGACTTCGTGCGTCAGGGGCTGGAGCGTTATTTCAAGCAGTGTGTCAAGGATAATGATGTGAACCTGCGTGCGGCATCCTTGTCTCGCAGGTTCTGGCACAGGGTGGAGCAGAAGTGTGCCGACAGTAATACTCAACTCAAGTCGGTGGCGGTCGAGATACCCGACGTGAACAGTACGTTCCCCCTGGATGTGAGCGACGAGGAGCAGGCGTTTCTTTCCTCCTTCCTGCTCATGACCAAGGGGGCGGGGGCAGGCGACGCCCACTTTGGCTTCGGCGCGAACGAGGAGGGCAAGTATCTGGAGGTGAACAGGGTGAGGGAGAGCTGGGGCAAGGTGGTGCATCTGGCTTGCCAGAATGGATATGTCATCAAGGCCAAGCTGGGCGATGGCATGGTGGTGTCGTCGGCCGCCGACGCCCCCGCCGTGTATCGCATGGACAAGAGGATTCTGGAC
>CAVKXW010000030.1:0-26405 GCA_963660215.1 Bacteroidaceae bacterium
GTCCTCAACACTCACTTTGTAATACTCTGCGATGCTTTCGAGAGTTTCGCCACGTTGAACAACATGGGTAATAACCTGGCTTTGAGCCATTGTAAACACGCATACTGTACTGAATAGTACAGAAAGGATAATCTTCTTAATCATAATCTTAAAGTTTTTAGAGTTGTATAATAAGGAAATTGCTCACGCTCCAAAATAGAGTAGGATTGGTAATAATAAGTGCACAAGTGCCGTCTCCATTCTCTTCAAAATGGAAAGAGCGATTACTTGGTTGTGGCGTCAGAATCTTTGGATTGCTGGATTTCAGAGTAATCTCACGGAACTTGCGAATGTCAACGGCATTGAACTTGCTCTTATCTACATCCTCATAATTGACTTTCTTCTTTTGCAAGAAACTGCCTTTTAGCAAGCCGGCTGCCGAAAGTTGCTTCTTCGTTCCTATCTTTACATAGCATTCATTGATAATCTCATCTTGTTTTGACAATGCCGTTGTCAAAATTTGGTTTTTCTTCTCTACATTGCTTGCTTTTGTTCTCATGTCCGAAAGGGAAGCACGTAATTGCGTGATGTCTTTCTTGGAGTTGTTCAAGTCGGCACGCAAAGATTGGATAACTTGGTCTTTTTCTGCCAACTGTTGGTTGAGAAACTCCACAACTTTTTGCAGTCTCTCCACACCCTCTGATGTTTTTTTGTTAGCCAAAGAATCTTGGAGCATTTTGATTTTAGCTCTTTGGCGAGCAAGAATGTCTGCCATGCCTTTTAGGTTGGCTGCTATTTGTTGGCGGTTAAGCATGACCCCATCACGCCCTTTGTTGGTGAAAAGGATGTTTTCTTGAATGGCAATGCTATCCAATCCTGTAGCTATAGTTGCCAGCACCCCATTGAGTTCGTCAAGCTGTTGTGTTTTTGCTTTGTTTTCTTGCATGATGGAGTCACGTTCTTCCATGTAGCTACTCATATCAATTTTTTCATTCTTGCATGAAAAGATTGATAGTATTAAAAACAAAGCCATAAAGCCCTTGAATAGTTTCATTTGTTTGGTCATAAAAAAAAGGCGGAACCGTTCGTGGCTTGTCTAGCTTCAGGTTACCGCCAAGTGACCACACCATACAACAAGCACAGAACGGCTCACGCCATAGATGGCATGAACCTTCTATCTGCTTGTTCTCGTATGGTTGAATATTGGCGGTATTCGAAGCTATGAGAACAAGAGCTAAAAGCTCAATATCTTAAAAAGTCTTTGAACGGAACGCTGGATTAATAATATAAGGTGTATACCTCAGTTCTTAGTCTCTATGGAAATAGTGATTAATTGAAATCACTATTTTTGCGTTTCATTCTTACAAATCTTTCTGTTTCTTATTATTCAATTTAAAGGGTTTGACAATTTTGTTAGTTCTAACTGAAATGAACTAATTCCTTTAGTCCATCGTATATTGGTTGCAAAGGTAATACCTTTTTTTGAAAATAAAGAATTTTGTTGGGAAAATCTGAGAAAATCCTTGCTCATTTCGCAATAAAGTCGTATCTTTGCAATCATAAAATAAAAATCATAGGCTTATGAAGTATTTGGATCCCAAGGCAGACCTTACGTTCAAGAAGATATTCGGCAACCATCCCAGCAGGCTCATCAGTCTGCTGAACGCCCTCTTGCCTCTCGGCGATGACGAGCAGATACGGCAGATAGAGTATTTGCCGACGGAGCTTGTGCCCGAGTTGGAAGGTCACAAGAACACCATCGTGGACGTTCTCTGCCAGGACGTTCGTGGCAGGAAATTCTGCGTTGAGATGCAGATGGAGTGGTCTAAGGCTTTCAAGCAACGTGTGCTTTTCAATGCCTCCAAGCTCTATGTGAGCCAGGCGATGAAGAAGGAACAGTACAGCGACTTGCAGCCTGTTTATTCGCTCAACCTGGTCAACGACATCTTCGAGCATGACACAGCCGCATTCATCCACAATTATCGCATCGTCCATGACAAGGACAGCGACAAGGTGATAGAAGGCTTGCATTTCACCTTCATCGAGCTGCCCAAGTTTACGCCTCAAACCATATCCGACAAGCGCATGACGGTGCTGTGGCTTCGCTTCCTGACCGAGATCAACGCCAACACGCAGGAGGTTTCCGCCGACTTGCTTGGCACCCCTGAGATAAGCGACGCCGTGAACGACCTGAAGGTCTCTGGCTTCACCGATGCGGAATTGCGCGCCTATGATAAGTTTTGGGATACCGTGAGGGTAGAGAAGACCCTCCAACACGATAGCTATCAGGATGGCAAGGCGGATGGTGTTCATTCCGAAAGGCTAGAAACAGCCAAGCGCGCATTGGCTCAGGGATTTACACCAGAACAAGCAGCAGCCTTGAGCATGCTCACATTGGATGAGATAAGGTTGATTGATCAGGCTTGAGCCTTGGGATGAAATAAATAATTCAACTTCCGAAACTTGAATAAATAAAAAGAGGAGGGTATGTCATAAGTCGTTGGCTTATGGAATACCCTCCTCTTTTTTCATTTCTTTTTCTTCTTCAGCTCAAGTTTAGGAATCTTGATTTTCTGGCCGTCCTTGACCTCGCGCGTGCCGTTGAGAGCCTCCACATAGCATTCCATGCCCGGACCCAGATAGCGATTGCTGATTTTCTCCAGCGTCATGCCACCGCTCACGGTGATGGTTTGCGCCACGCCTACGATACGATAGGCACCCGTCCGAACACGAGGATCGCTATCATAGCTTGATGACGAGACTGGCTTTTCCGCCTTGCTCGGTTCTGGCTCTTTCTTGGCAGGAGCGGCAGGAGCTTTTGGCTCTTGCTTTGCTTGAGCCTCTTCCTGAGTCTTTTCCTCTTCCTTGGCTTTCGCCTCGGCTGCCTTGACGGCCTCGCTGGCTTGCGCCATTCGGATGCTGTCTTCCTTGGCTTTCTGGCGAAGACGCTGCTCTTGGGAGACTGCCGCAGGGGCTTTCGTGGCTACAGGAGCCTTCTCCTTGTGATATTCGTTGAGCTGCAAGGCGAGGTGGTCGCGCTGGGCCGCCATCTTGCCGTAGCTGAACGCAAACCATCCGATGCCTCCAATCAATGCCAGGAGCACGATGCTGGCAGCGATCACCCAGGAACGAGGCAGAACCACGTGATGGCGGTCTTCTTCTTCCTCCACCTCTTCTTCTTCCTCCATGATAGGTTCTTTTGCCAAGCTTTCCTCTGGTTCTTTTACCTCAGGCTCTTTCTCCTCTGGCTTCTCTTCAAGTTTCTGCTCAGGCTCCAGCTCAGGCGCTTTCGCCTCTATTGTGCTTTCGCCTATGACCACAACCTCAGAGCTAGGAGCTGCAGTTTCGGTTTCATCAAGAAAATCAATGACTTCGCTCGTAGAGGTCTTGGTTTCTTCAGGCTCATCTTCGATATTGCCTGGGGCTTCTATCTGTACCGCAGGTTCTTCTATCTCCACCGCAGGCTCTTCAATCTTGATGGTTTCCTCTATCTGAGTTTCTGCTGCCGCAGGGCTTTCTTCCGAAACCTGCTGAATAGGAGTCGTTTCCTCTTCGTGCTCTTCGAACTTCACTTCTTTTTCTTCGAACTTCTCGTCGATGTCGTCGAATTCCACGTCATCGTCAAGCACCACGGTCTCGAACTGCGCAAAAGGCTTGTTGATGATTTCCTTCAGGATGTTGTCAGGGGTGAAGGCGAGCTTGTCCCTGCCTTCGATGATGATGCGCTCGCCAGTGTTTACATCAATGCTCTCACGGTCTTTCACGGCTTGCACCTTGAAGGTGCCGAGCCATTTCATCTTCACCTGCTTGTCGGTGTCCAGTCCCTGGTGGCACACGTCGAACATCTTTCGGATAAAGAGTTCCGCTTCCGTCTGGCTCAGGCTGCTCTTCTCCGAGAGCGCCTTGCCAAGGGTGTTCAGGCTAAACTTGCTCATTGCTCATCCCCTCCATTCTTTAGTTTTTCCTTCATCGAGGCCACAGGGCGGAACCCCAACACCAACTTCGGCGGCACCAACTGGCGCTTCTTGGTGGTAGGGTTCACCACAACACGCTCCATGCGCTTCTTGACTTCGAAAGTGCCAAAATTGGGGATAGAGACAACCTCTCCATCCTCAAACTCAGCTATCATGGCATCTATCACCTTGCGTACCAATCGCTGGGTGTCTTCCTGCGAATAGCCTGTTTGCTGAGCCAATTCTGCGATATATTCCTTGTTGTTCATATATAATGATATGTTGTAGTGTGCTTGTTTAGTATCTGGGCTGGGGTGGGGGCTTAGCCCACCACCTCGCCGTAGAGGTCGAACTCTTCGCTCTGCGTAATCTTGACCTGATAGAAGCAGCCTACGCGCAAGCGCTTTTCGTCTGCGCGAATCAGAACCTCTGGGTCTACCTCTGGCGAGCAGAACTCGGTGCGGCCGATGTAGTAGTCGCCTTCCTTGCGGTCGATGATGACGGTCATTGTCTTGCCCACCTTCTCTGCCTCCACCTCGGTGCTGATGTCTTGCTGCAGAATCATGAGCTCGTCGAGTCGGCGCTGCTTCACGTCGGCAGGCACGTCGTCCTCATAGTGGATGGCGCTATAGGTTCCTTCCTCCTCCGAATAGGCGAAGGCACCCATGCGCTCGAAGCGCTGCTCGCGCACGAAGTCGAGGAGCTCATGGAAGTCTTCCTGGGTCTCGCCAGGGAATCCCACCATCAGCGTGGTGCGGATATGGATGCCAGGCAGACGCTCGCGAATGGTCTTCAGCAGGTCGAGGGTCTCTTGCTTGGTCACATGGCGGTGCATGCGGGTGAGCATGTGGTCGCTGATGTGCTGCAGGGCGATGTCGAGATACTTGCATACGTTTGGCTTCTCGCGCATCACGTCGAGCAAGTCCATCGGGAACTGGTTGGGGTAAGCATAGTGCAGGCGAATCCACTTGACGCCCGGTATGTCTGCCATCTCGCTGATCAGCTCGGTGATATGATGCTTGCCGTCGATGTCTATGCCATAATAGGTGAGCTCCTGGGCGATGATCTGGAATTCCTTCACGCCGTCGGCTACCAACTGGCGCACCTCCTGCAGAATCTCTTCCTTAGGTCGGGATGTATGCTTGCCTGTGATGATAGGTATGGCGCAGTAGGCACAGTGGCGATCGCAGCCCTCGGCTATCTTCACATAGGCGTAGTGGCGAGGGGTGGTGAGGTGGCGCTGGCCGTCGCACGATGCCACGTCGGCCTTGCCCAGCTCTTGCAGGAGCTGCTTGTAGTTGAACTTGCCATAATACTTGTCTACCTCTGGCATTTCCTCTTCCAGCTCGTCCTTGTATCGCTGCGAGAGGCATCCCATCACGTAGAGCTTGCGCAAGCGACCCTCTTTCTTAGCCTCGATGAACTCGAGGATGGTGTCGATGCTCTCCTGCTTGGCATCCTCGATGAAGCCGCAAGTGTTGATGACGGCTATCTCGCCCTGCGGACGCTTGGGGTCGTGGACGCAATGATAGCCGTTAGCCTCGAATTGTTTCATGAGCAACTCGCTGTCCACGAGGTTCTTGGAGCAGCCCATGGTGATGATGTCTATTTGATTTTTCTTCATTCTTGTTCTATAAAATATGGAGCGTCTGCTCTCTTAGTTCTTGAAGAGAGAGTCGACGAACTCTACCTTGTTGAAAAGCTGGAGGTCTTCCATGCCCTCGCCCAGTCCGATATACTTCACTGGCACCTTGAGCTGGTCGCTGATGCCGATGACCACGCCACCCTTGGCGGTTCCGTCGAGCTTGGTGATGGCGAGTGACGAGATGTTGGTGACGGCAGAGAACTGCTTGGCCTGCTCGAAGGCGTTCTGCCCGGTGCTTCCGTCCAACACGAGCATCACCTCGTCTGGGGCCTCAGGCAACACCTTCTTCATCACCTCCTTGATCTTCTTGAGCTCGTTCATCAGGTTCACCTTGTTGTGCAATCTGCCGGCTGTGTCTATCAGCACCACGTCGGCACCGTTGGCCTTGGCGCTCTGCAGGGTGTCGAAAGCCACGCTGGCAGGGTCGCTGCCCATCTGCTGCTTGATGACAGGCACGCCCACACGCTCGCCCCAGATGCTGATCTGCTCCACGGCTGCGGCACGGAAGGTGTCGGCTGCGCCCAACACCACCTTCTTGCCTGCTTTCTTAAACTGGTAAGCCAACTTGCCGATGGTGGTCGTCTTGCCCACGCCATTGACGCCCACCACGAGGATGACGTAAGGGCGATGGTCTGATGGAAGATCCCAGTCGGCGAGGTCGTCGCTATGGTTCTCCGATAGCAAATTGGCGATTTCTTCGCGCAGGATATGATTGAGTTCGCTGGTTGAGACATACTTGTCGCGTGCCACACGATCCTCGATGCGGTGGATGATCTTGACGGTGGTCTCCACGCCTACGTCAGATGTGATGAGCACCTCCTCCAGGTCGTCGAGCACATCGTCGTCTACGGTCGACTTTCCTGCTACGGCACGAGCCAGTTTTCCGAACACACTCTCCTTGGTCTTTTCCAGGCCTTTGTCGAGAGTTTCTTTCTTTTTGTTGCTGAATAATCCGAATAATCCCATAATGATGTTCTTTATTTTGATGCAAAGATAGTGATTTTTTTTGGTTTCATCGCTATTATCGGGTGTTTTTCTACAAAAAGGCAAGAAAAAAGGCTACACGACAGCCGTTTTTTGCTGTCATGTAGCCTGTTGTCGCTATTTTAGCATTGCCAAATGCTTTATTTCTGCATCATCGCCTTGACGGCTCTTTCCAGCTGAGTGTCATGGCCGTTGATGAAATCCTCCGGGCTGTTGTAAACCTCGATGTCTGGTTGCAGGGTGGTATTCTCGCCAAAGGTGCCTCGCATGTCGCGGCAACCCACCTGCGGAATACCGAACACCAGGCTGCGGTCCATCAATGTTTCCCACCATACGGCGGTCATGGTGCCCGCCACAGGAGTGCCTATCAGCTTGCCGATGCCCAGCTCCTTGTATACCCATGGGAAACCATGGCCGTTGCTATAGTCATCCTCGCAAATCATGACGCAAGATGGCTTCACCCATTTATTGAACGGATCGCGCCCAACTACCTTGCCGTGAGGCACAAACTCCTGATACTGCTTGCCGTTAAGAAGGGTGCAGAGGTCATCGTGCAACCATCCGCCGCCATTGTGTCGCTCGTCTACGATGGCAGCCTCGCGATTGCGGTTCTTGTCGCTCAAGAGCTCGCTGTAAACGGTGCGGAAGCTCTCGCTGTTCATCGCCTTCACGTGTACATAGGCTATCTTGCCGCCCGAGATGCTATCCACGAAGGCACGGTTGCGGTCTACCCATCTCTTGTAGAGCAATTCATTCAGGTCGCCCTGTGATATAGCCTTCACGGTGACGTCGATTTTCTTTCCCTTGGCAGTCTTGATGCCGAGACGCACATTCTTGCCTACCTTGCCGTCGAGCAATGGGAAGTAGTCGTAGCCAGCCTTGACAGGCTCTCCGTCGATGCTCTCGATGATGCAGCCAGCGGTCACTCCCGTGTTCTTGACGGCGAAAGGACCACGCTTGATGATTTCCTGTATCTTCAAGCCGTCTCCCTGGTAGGAAGGGTCGAAGAATACACCCAGGTTGGCTGTGCTGAGGGTTGCGCCCGAAGGATAGTAACGGGCACCGGTATGCGAGGCGTTCAGTTCGCCTAGCATCTCGCTCAGCATCTCCTGGAAGTCGAAGTTGTTGTTGATGTAAGGCAAGAACTTCTCGTAGGTCTTGCGATAGCCTTCCCAGTCTACACCGTGAAGCTGCGGGTCGTAGAACTTGTCCTTCACCTGTCTCCACACATGGTCGAAGAGATACTGGCGTTCCTCGGCAGGCTTGTAGTTGAAGTTCGACTCGAAGTTGATAGGCTTGCTGCTGAAGTTGGCGAGGTCTACCTTCTTGATGTTGCTGCCGTTGCAGATGAAGAGGTTCTTGATGTCCTTGTCGGTTTGCAATCCGCCTCTGCCCACGCCTTTCAGCACAATCTTGGTGGAGCCGTCCTTCAGGTCGTGGCACCAAAGGTCGTAGCCTCTCTCGAAAGCAGCCTGGTAATATATCTTGTCGCCCTCCTTGCTGAGCACGGCGTCGCCCATGTTAGAGGAATTGCCGGTGAGGCGCACGATGCGGTCGCGGCAGTTCTCGATGTCCAGCTCCAGAGGCTTCACTTTCTCCACCTCTATCTTGCCCGTCTTCTGCTGCTTCTCGTCGGCCTTCTTCTTGTTTTCCTCCTTCTTTTCGTCGGCCTTCTTCTCCTTCTCAGGCTTGTTGGCGTCGGCTAGCTCCTGCTCCTCCTTCGTCATGTTGAAGCGGTTGTAGGCATCCAGGTCGAAGAACATGAGGTAGGCGTCGTCTTCGGCTCCCCAACTGCCATGGCTGCGGTAACCAGCACGGTCGCTCTGGAAGAGCATCGCCTTGCCGTCGAGCACCCACTTGCCATTGCCGTCGGAATAGCCAGAGTTGGTGAGGTTGTGAACCTCCTTGCCGTCGGCCTTGACGAGGGCGATGTCTTGGTTGTTCCATCCGCCTTCGCCCAAGTAGGTGGAAAGCAGCCACTTGCTGTCTGGCGACCATTCGAACCAGATGTCGCCGTCGCTGTATGAATAGACGTACTTGCCGTCGAGCACGGTGCGGATCTCCTTCGACTTCAGGTTTACGATGCGCAGCGCAGCCCTGTCCTCGAAGAAAGCCACCTCCTTGCCGTCGGGGCTATACTGAGGATACTGCGAGGTGATGCCGGTCTTCACGATTTGCTCTTCCTCGATGTCGGTGGCGTAAGTGAAGTTTTTCTCATTGTCGTTCTTGATCTTGGCCTGGTAAATCTGCCATGCGCCACCACGCTCCGAGGCATAGACGAGGGCTCTGCCGTCGGGCGAGAAGCTTACCTCGCGCTCCTGCTCAGGGGTGTCGGTGATGCGCTTGGTAGTCTTGTATTCCACGGATGTCACGTATACATCTCCGTGCATGATGAATGCCACCTCCTTGGCATCTGGAGACACGGCTATCTCTCTTGCCCCCCAGGTCTGCACGCTGCGCACGAGGCTAGGCACGTCGTTGTCGGTGGTGATGGAGATGTTAACCTTCTGAGGCTCGGAGCCTTCCCTTACGGTATAGATCTCGCCGTCGTAGCCATAGCAGAGCAAGTCTTGGTTGGATGCCGTGAGGAATCTCACAGGGTTGCCCTTGTGGTGGGTAATCTGCTTGTCGGTGTTAGCCCCCAGTGAGCGACGGTAGATGTTGAAGGTGCCGTCCTGCTCGCTCAGATAGAAAAATGAGTTCTCGTCCGATGTCCATACTGGGTTGCGGTCTTCGCCGGCAAAGGTGGTGAGCTTCGTGAACTTGTCTTGGCTCTTCAGCCAGATGTCGCGTGCGATAGGCGACTGATGGTGCTTGCGCCAAGGGTCTTCGTATCCTTTCTTGTCGTGGAACAGGATGTTGCCGTTCTTGGCTATGCTGATGTCTTCCATCGTGAGGGTGGAGAAGAGCTCTGGTCTGCCTCCCTTGGTGCTCACCTTATATATCTGTGGGAAGGTGTTGTCGCCGAAGATGATGCTTTGGGCTGTAGGCATCAGGCTGGCAGAGAAGAGCACATGCTCGTTGTCGGCAAAGGCGATAGGTGTCTCTGAGCCGCTGTTGGTGGTAAGGCGGGTTGGCGCGCCGCCCTTGGCATCGATGATGTATACGTCCATGCTGCCCTCGCGGTTCGACTCGAAGGCTATCTTCTTGCTGTCTGGGCTCCATACGGGATGAGAGTCGAAGGCGGCGTTGGTGGTAAGCTGTCTTGCTTCTCCACCGCCAACGGGTACACTATACAAATCGCCCTTATAGGCAAAGGCGATGGTGGTGCCATCAGGAGAGATGGCTGGATAACGCATCCACAGAGGATGGTCTTGGGCGCTGGCTGCCAGTGAGGCTGAGAGCAGTGCCACTGAAAGAATCCACTTTTTCATACTTACTTGATATATGTTCTTACTTATTCTTCTCTTATTTAAATAGTCTTGTCACTCTTGTCTGGTTGATAGACGACGTTATTGATAATTTATGTGCAAAGATAGTCAATAAATTCCACAATCAAGAGAAAAAAACAAAAAAGTTTGCAAAACATTTGGTTATTTCGTAGTTTTTCCGTACCTTTGCATCCGCAATTCAAAAAATGATGGTTCCGTAGCTCAGTTGGATTAGAGCAACAGCCTTCTAAGCTGTGGGTCTTGGGTTCGAACCCCAACGGAATCACATATTTTAGTAGAATTGCAAAAGAAAGCCTCGAAGCATTTGCTCCGAGGCTTTCTTTTTGCTTGCGTTCGTATCGAGTCTTTTTATATCTTCGACCAGTCTATGCTGCGGATGAAAGCAAGGGTGCTTACCCAATCGCAATCCAAGCAGAATGGGATGGGGGTATCTTGCGAACTAAAATATCCCAGGACATATTCCGTGTCTGGGTCGTTGAATGCCTTGTGGTCGAACGTGGCCTGCTTGAAGAGGCTCTTGACAATGCCCTTGTTCTTGGCGGAGGCTTCGTTCAGACGTTTCTGGTAGAGCGAGATGTACACGCTCATGGCATACGCTTGCTTGTTGAGATACTGTATCTTGACATTGATGGAGTCGGCATTGGCGTTCTTGTCAAGCATCACGTAAGGTGGCAGAATCTTGCCACGCATATATGTCATGGCGTCAAACTTGAACAGTGCCGTCTGTCGAACTTCCAGACTCTTGGTCGTGTCGTTGAGGATGGCATCGGATGAGCGCAACACTTCGTTCAACACATCCTGGGCGCTTGCCTTGACGCTGGCAAGGCTAAGCGCGAGAAATAGCATCAGATATTTCATGTCGTTTATTTTTATATGGTTTCTTGATTGTATATCCGCCGAATGGCACCCGCCGCCTATCGGGTGTGGCGCATGAGAAAGATGCTATGGTCGATGCAGGCAGGAAGCTCCTCCTTGTAGTGGGTGACCATGATCAGGGTCTTGTTCTCTCGGCGGCAGAATGCCTCGATGACATCTTTCACGAGTCGGCGATTGCGGTTGTCCAGTCCATGAAGCGGCTCGTCCAGAATCAGGAGCTCAGGGTCTTTCACGAAAGCACGGGCCAGCAACACGAGGCGCTGCTCGCCGCTGGAGAGCTTGAGGAAACCTCTGTCCTCCAGGCCTTCCAGACCGAACACCTTCATCCAGAAACGGCATTTGCCCATGTCTTCTTCCCTAGGCTTCACGTAGAGGCCAACAGAATCCATCAAGCCGCTCGCCACGATGCGTATGGCAGGCATGTCGCGCTGATAGGAGCGATGGAGCTCAGGGGAAACGTAGCCGATATGTTTCTTGATGTCCCAGATGCTCTCGCCGCTGCCGCGAGGATTGCCAAAGAGGGCGATGTCGCAGGCATACCCCTGTGGGTTGTCGGCGCATACCAAGCTCAGGAGCGTGCTCTTGCCAGCGCCATTCTGTCCGCTCAAAGCCCATCGCTCGCCGTTCTTCACCGTCCAGTCGAGGTCTTTCAGAATGATGCGCTCACCGTATTGGATGCGCACCTTGTTCATCTTCACCACTTCCTGTGTGTGATATTCACGGTCGCTATACGGCATGCCGACGATGGCTTGCTCCATCTCCGGTGGCAGGACACGGGCTGGGACGGACGCACGCGAGGCAAGATAATCCTCCTTGGTGACCTTGGGGAAAACCTTCATGTCCCTCACTTCCACCACATGGGTGATGAAGTCGGGTATGTCGTCGCTCTTGCTTAGTACGAGGATGATCTGGAGTGCTCTCTCCGAGGAGAGCGTCTTGAGAAGCTCCTTCAGTTGGTCGCGAGTCTCGGCGTCAAGACCGATGAACGGATTGTCCATGATGAGCACTCGGGGCTCGGAGAAGAGGGTAGAGGTAAGCTTGAACTTGCGGAGCTCGCCCGAAGACAAGAGGATGGTATATTTGTCCATCAAGTGCTGCATGTGGAAGAGCTCGTAGATGTGCTGTTGCAGGGCTCTGCGCTCGGGCGTGTCCTCGCCAGCCATCTGGTAGGCTTCCTCCAGCTTGTCTTTTACGATAGGTGTGCTCTCGTCTATCTCCAACTGGTTCCATCGCTGCTGGAGGAAGTAGGTGCGGTCGTTGTCGCCACCATAGGTGTCGCGAAACGTGATATACTTGATATTGTCGCTCACCATAGGCTTCAGGCTAGGCGAGAAGTCATAGTCTGGGTCGTGCATCAACAGAGGGTGGCGACCCACTATCATGTCGATAAACATGGATTTGCCTCCTCCGTTGGGTCCCACGATGGCGATGTGCTCACCATCGCAAGCCTCGAAGCTGACGGGCTCGGCCATACGCCACTCGGGCATACGTGTTACACCGTCCTTGATACTGATAATCTTTTGCATCTCTTTTATTCTATCTGATTCCTCTATTTTACTCTATCTTGATTCTTTTTGGCAAAGTCTTTCCAACTGCTATAGTGCTTGGCGTCGGTCTCCGGCCTGCCCATCTGCAAGAAATGGCAATAGGCGGCACCCAGGGCATCGGTGGCATCCATAAACTTAGGCATGTCTTGCTCTTGGATATGGAGCAGTCGCTGCAACATGCCTGCCACCTGTTCCTTGGAGGCTTGTCCTTGCCCGGTGATGGCCATCTTGATTTTCAGTGGCGCATATTCGTGGATGGGCACGCTGTGATGGATGGCGGCGGCAATGGCCACGCCCTGTGCCCTGCCTAGCTTGAGCATCGACTGCACATTCTTGCCGAAGAAGGGCGCCTCTATCGCCATCTCGTCGGGTAGGTAACTGTCGATGATGCCTGTTACACGCTCGAAGATCTTTCCCAGTCTGAGGTAAGGGTCTTTCTCCTTTCGCATGTCGATGACACCCATCACTACCAGCTCAGCCTTGTTGCCTGTCACCCTGATGACGCCGTAACCCATCACGTTGGTACCAGGGTCGATGCCGAGAATGATTTTCTCTGTATTCGTTTTCATCCTTACGAACCCCTCGCTTTCTTATCGGTCCATGTAAGGGTTGTGGGCGAGCTCTTCGCCGATGGTGGTATGTTCGCCATGGCCTGGATACACCAGGGTCTCATCTGGCAACTGCCCTAGATGGCGCAAGCTATTGATGATGCGAAACATGCTGCCGCCAGGGAAGTCTGTTCGCCCGATGCTGGTGCGGAAGAGGGTGTCGCCAGAGAAGAGTATGTGCTCAGCCTCGCAATAGAAGCATACCGAGCCATTGCTATGGCCAGGCGTCTCTATGATGGTAAACTCATGGTTGCCCATCTTGACGACTTCGTCTTCCTCGAAGAAATGGTCGATGGCAGGAAATTTCGTCTTCAGCTCGAAACCATAGAATTGCTCCGCCTGCTGGGCGAGGCCCCTCATGAGTTTCTCGTCGCCCGCAGCCACCTCTGGCTTCAGTCCGAACTCCTCGTAGATGGTGTCGTTGCCAAAGTTGTGGTCTAGATGCCCATGTGTCACCAGGAGATGAACAGGCTTGAGCTGTTTCTCGTTGATATATTGAGTGATTGCCTTGCGCTCCTCTGGATAGTAAGCACCGCAATCTATGATGACGCACTCCTGTGTGTCATCACTAACCACGTAGCAGTTTTCCTGCAACATGTTGCACTGAAATCTTTCGATATGAATCATAATGTTTTCTTCTTTTTTATTATCTGGCTACGTCTGCAGGCCTCAGGCTGGAACGTATACCAACTGTTTGTCCTGGTCGAACCATTCCTCGTCGAAGAAAGTGCTGAGGGGAGTAATCTCCGACACCTTATAATATTGCTTGAGCTCTTCCTTCAAGTCGCCTCCTTTCAGGCACAAAAGTCCGTTGGGCAGGGCGTTTTGGCTCGATTTCTTGAAGTTCTTCTTGATAATCTTCATGAGGTCGGGCAACTGCATCACGGCTCTGCTGACAACGAAGTCGTACTTGCCCTTCTCCTCTTCACCTCGCAAGTGCTCGGCCACCAAGTTTTGCAATCCGATGGCGGATGCCACCTCGTTGCAGACACGTATCTTCTTGCCTGTGCCGTCTATGAGCTTGAACTTGCATTCAGGGAACATGATGGCAAGAGGAATGCCAGGGAAGCCTCCGCCACAACCGAAGTCGAGAATCTCTGTGCCTGGGCGAAAGCTGATGGCCTTGGCTATGGCGAGAGAGTGGAGCACATGGTGCTCGTAAAGGTTGTCGATGTCTTTACGGCTGATGACGTTGATCTTGCTGTTCCAGTCGCGATAGAGCGCATCGAGGGCGGCAAACTGAGACTTCTGCTGTTCCGTGAGTTGTGGAAAATACTTTTCTATGATGTCAATCATAATCTTCTGTTATATTCTTAATTTTTCTGCAAAGGTAGTGTAAAAAATCGGAAATCATGCCATAAAAACAACAAAAACTGTCAGATTTTGCGTATATATTAAGATTTTTGCGTAACTTTGCACCCGATTTCAAGAATATTTAAGAAATAATTAAAGGTATACAAAGAAAAGATTATATGATAAAGGCAGCACTTTTTGATTTAGATGGTGTGGTTTTCGATACGGAATCACAGTATTCCATCTTCTGGGGAATGATAGGCAGGGAATATCATCCGGAGGTGCCAGATTTTGCCCAGCGCATCAAGGGGCAAACCTTAGTGCAGATTTACGATGCGCATTTCTCGGATGATGCCGTCTTTGCACATGTCGAGGGATATACAGACCCTGAGAGCGAGCAGGCAAAGATTACGGCTCGACTTGATGAGTTCGAGAGAAACATGAAGTATGAGTATATTGAGGGATTCGAGGATTTCATCAAGGACTTGAAGCAGCATGGCGTGAAGTGTGCCGTGGTGACTAGCAGCAATGTGCCGAAGATGCAGAATGTGTATGCTCGACACCCAGAGTTTGATAGTTATTTCGACAAAGTGCTGACCAGCGAGGACTTTGACAAAAGCAAGCCAGACCCAGACTGTTATCTCAAGGCAGCCGCCTACTTTGGCGAGAAACCAGAAGACTGTGTCGGGCTGGAAGACAGTATCAACGGACTGAAGGCTGTGAAAGCGTCGGGTGCCTTCACCTTGGGGCTTGCCACAACCAATGGCAGAGATGTCATCCAGCCGCTTTCCGACTATATCATTGATAATTATAAGAACTTTACATACAACGACTTAGAACAAATATTTGCTAAGACAAAATAAAATGGGATATTTATCAACAGATAAAAAGAAAATAACCACCAAGACCTTCGCTGAGATGAAGAAGGCTGGTGAGAAAGTGACGATGCTGACAGCATACGACTATACTACGGCTGGAATCATCGATGCCGCGGGCATCGACGCTATCCTGATAGGTGATTCAGCTAGCAATGTGATGGCAGGCAATGTAGACACGCTGCCTATCACCGTGGACCAGATGATATATCACGCTCGCAGCGTGGCAAGGGCTTGCAAGCACGCTTTCATCGTGTGCGACATGCCTTTCGGAAGCTATCAAGTGAGCAAGGAGGAAGCCCTGCGCAATGCTTGCCGCATGATGAAGGAGACAGGTGTCGATGCCTTGAAGCTGGAAGGCGGAGTGGAGATTTGCGACACCGTGAAGGCTCTTGTAGCCGCAGGCATCCCCGTACACGGTCATCTCGGACTTACTCCTCAGAGTGTCAACAAGTTTGGCGGTTACGGAATTCGCGCCAAGGACGAAGCTGAGGCGGAAAAGCTCGTAAGCGATGCCATCGCACTGGATCAGGCTGGCGTCTTCGCCATTGTGCTGGAGAAGGTTCCTGCACAGTTGGCAGCCGAGGTAAGCAAGAAGGTGAAGGCGGTGACCATAGGCATCGGAGCAGGTAATGGCTGCGACGGACAGGTGTTGGTCTATTCTGATGCCCTGGGAATGACACAGGAGTTCAAGCCTAAGTTCTTGCGTCACTTTGCCCACGTGGGCGAGGAGATGACCAGGGGCGTGAAAGCTTATATTGACGCGGTGAAGAATGTCGAGTACCCGAATGCGGAAGAAAGCTATTAGCATGCTATCATAATAGCGATAATTTTAGAAAAGAGAGTATGGATACACAGAATACGCCGATACACATCAAGCTATGGCATCGTGACTTTTGGAGATTATGCTTTGCCAATCTCTTGCTCATGTCGAGCATTTATTCTTTGATTGTAGGCATTCCTAACTATATGCTCCAAGAGGGATACGGATCCGAAAAGGTTGGTATCGCTCTTGGCGCTTACGGCATCGGCATCTTCTTGCTTGGTGGCTTCTGCTCCTACTTGGTGCAGCGTTTCCGCCGCAACCATGTTTGCCTGTATGCGATACTAGGGGTGGCTATAAGCCTTGCGTTGTTTTACTATCTGGAGATTTTCCTGCATCTCAAGGTGGAGTTTTGGATGATCATCTTGGCTCGTATCGTGCTTGGGGCTTGCTTGGGTTTGGCACAGATGTCGCTTTCGAGTACACTTATCATCGACACATGCGAGTCTTTTCAGCGCACGGAGGCAAATTACATCACGTCTTGGTTTGCACGCATTGCGCTGGGCTTAGGTCCTTTGGTGGCTATTGGTTTGGGAGAGACCGTAGGCTTTAGGTATGTTTTCCCTGTCGCGGGAGTCATGACTCTGGGGGCGTTCGCTCTCGTCTCGTTGGTGAAGTTTCCTTTCAAGGCACCTTCGGACCACATGCGTAAGTTGAGCCTAGACCGTTTCTTTCTGCCGCAAGGGACGCCTCTGTTTCTGAGTGTCGTCATCATCATGACAGTGGTGGGAGTGATGCTTACCTTTCCTCATTCCATAGATTTCTTCCTGATGATGATCGCAGGCTTCCTGTTGGCTTTGTTGGCCGAGAAATATGTTTTTGCCGATGCCGACCTGAAGAGCGAGGTTTTGACGGGATTGATTGTGATGGGGGGATGCTTGCTGTTCTCGCTTACCCAGCAACCTACATCCAATGCCTTCATCATGCCTGTGATGCTAGGGTTTAGCGTTGGAATCATGGGGAGCAGATTCCTGCTGTTCTATATCAAGCTGGCTAAGCATTGCCAGCGAGGAACGAGCGTGAGCTCTTTCTTCTTGGCTTGGGAACTGGGCTTGAATCTCGGACTTTTCGTCGGGTTTACGCTGACGGCATACCCTGCGCCTGTGGTGATGCGCCAATCCAGCCCATTGCTGGACCAAGTGTTCCAGCCTGCCATATACATCTGCCTGGCATTGGTAGCCCTTTCGCTAGTCGTATACAATTTCTTGGTTCACCCTTGGTATATGAACCACCGAAATAGATAAAATTTACTGAAAAATTAAATGTTTCCGAAAGCTATTCTTTAAAAGTTTCTAAAAATAGCTTTTGTGAAACATTTTTAATATAATTTAGATAGCTAAATTCGCTTTTGTGGCTTTTATTGATTACTTTTGCGTTTGATTTTGGCAAGAGGCACCCTTTCTAGGTGTCATCTTGCAACAATGTAAGACTATTAAATTAATAAAAGAATTATGGCAGAAGCTATCGATATCCGCGAATTGAACATACGGATAGAACAACAAAGTCAGTTCGTTACCAACCTGGTGTTGGGAATGAACAAGGTCATTGTAGGCCAGAAACACCTTATAGATTGTCTTCTTATCGGTCTTCTCTCCGACGGTCATATCCTTTTGGAAGGTGTGCCTGGTCTGGCGAAGACTCTTGCAATCAAAACATTGTCACAACTTATCAAGTCCGACTATAGCCGCATTCAGTTTACTCCAGATTTGTTGCCAGCCGATGTGATAGGTACGCAAATCTACTCGCAGAAGGAAGAGAGTTTCCAAGTGAAGTGCGGACCTGTGTTTGCCAACTTCGTGCTGGCGGATGAAATCAACCGTGCCCCAGCCAAGGTGCAGAGTGCCTTGCTCGAGGCGATGCAGGAACATCAGGTGACCATCGGCGATGAGACATTCAAGTTGCCTAGTCCTTTCTTGGTCATGGCCACTCAGAACCCAATCGAGCAGGAGGGTACCTATCAGTTGCCAGAGGCACAGGTAGACCGTTTCCTCCTGAAGGTAATTATTGACTATCCTACCTTGGAGGAAGAGAAACTCATCATCCGAGAGAATATCAAGGGCGCGATGCCAGAGGTGCTCCCTGTGACCTCTGCCGAGGAAATCCTGCAGGCGCGCCGCATCGTGAACGAGGTCTACATCGACGAAAAGATAGAGCAATATATCGCCGACATCGTTTTCGCCTCTCGTTATCCAGAACGCTATGGACTGGGCGAGTTGAAGGACATGATAACCTTTGGTGGTAGTCCTCGTGCCAGCATCTCGTTGGCAAAGGCTGCGAGAGCTTATGCTTTCATCAAGCATCGTGGCTACGTAATCCCAGAGGATGTGAGAGCCGTGGCACACGATGTGATGCGCCATCGTATCGGTCTGTCTTACGAGGCAGAGGCAAGTAATGTGACGAGCGAGGAAATCGTGAGCCGAATCATCAACAAGGTGGAGGTGCCTTGATTCTTTGATATTTAACATGAAGTTGATATTTAACACTGAGCTAAGGTGGATACACAAGAAATCTTAAAGAAAGTTCGTAAGATCGAAATCAAGACTCGCGGGCTGAGCCAGAACATCTTCGCAGGTCAATACCACTCTGCCTTCAAGGGCAGGGGAATGGCTTTTGCCGAGGTGCGAGAGTATCAGTATGGCGACGACGTGAGAGACATCGACTGGAACGTGACCGCTCGCTTCCACAAGCCTTATGTCAAGGTTTTCGAGGAGGAGCGAGAGCTTACCGTGATGTTGCTCGTGGATGTCAGTGGCTCGCTGGATTTCGGAACGACGAAGCAGATGAAGCGCGACTTGGCTACCGAGATTGCTGCGACTCTGGCTTTTAGTGCTATCCAGAACAATGACAAGATAGGTGTCATCTTCTTCTCCGATCGTATAGAGAAATACATCCCGCCCAAGAAGGGTAGAAAGCATATCCTCTATATCATCAGGGAAATGCTCGACTTCAAGCCGCAAAGCCAGCGCACGGACATCGGACAGGCCATGGAATATTTCACCCGAGTGATGAAACGCCACTGCACCGCTTTCGTGATAAGCGACTTCTACGACCAGAAGAATTACCAACATCCCCTGCAGATAGCCAACCAAAAGCACGACGTGGTGGCGATACAGTTGTACGACCCTCGCGCCAAGATGCTTCCTGATGTAGGCTTGCTCAAGGTGACGGATGCTGAGACGGGGCACGAGATGTATATCGATACCAGCTCGAAGAAACTGAGGATGGCACATGCGCAGCATTGGTTCAGACAACAAGAGAGCTTGAAGAGCCTCTTCGCAAAGAGCAAGGTAGACAGGACATCCATAGCTACCAACGAGGACTTTTCGAAAGCTTTGCTCCTATTGTTCAAACAGAGAGGATAAAAACTATGTTCAGAATGAAGAAATACTTATTGATGCTGGCATTGATGGGGGGCTGCACGGTGACTGCAATGGCACAGACCGTGGAGCAGCGAATCGACTCGCTGCAGATTCTGATTGGTCAGCAGACAGTGTTGCACCTGAAGGCCTCTGTGAAGCAAGGCGACAAGGTGGTGATGCCATCTTTCAAGCCGCAGCAGCAGATTACGCCAGGCATCGAAGTGGTGGAACAGAGCAATGGAGACACCACACATCTTGGCGATGGACAGATGGTGGTGAGCCGCGACTATACGTTGACATCGTTCGACGAGCGCGTGTATGCCATACCCGCACTCAACGTGAAGGTGAATGGCAAGAACCATCATGGCAACCAGCTAGCGCTGAAGGTGCTCACCGTTCCCGTGGACACGGTTCATCCCAACCAGTTCTATCCTCCCAAGGATGTGCAAGACAACCCATTCCTTTGGAGCGAATGGAGTCCGCTGTTCTGGCTGAGCATCTTGTTGCTCCTAGTATGCCTGGCTTGGCTCTATCTGCGTAACAGGCTGAAGAACAACAAGCCTATCATCACCCACATACGCATAGTGAAACGTGTGCCTGCCCATGAGAAGGCTTTGAGCGAAATCAATGTCATCAAGCAGCAGCATGTGGAGAGTCAGGAAACTCAGAAGGCTTATTATACTCAGCTAACCAACACCTTGCGTGAGTATATCGTAAGCCGATTTGGTTTCAATGCCATGGAGATGACCAGCTCAGAAATCATTGAACGTTTGCGCAATGCAGGCGACCAAAAGATGATAGATGAGCTGAAGGAACTCTTCCAGACTGCCGACCTCGTGAAGTTTGCCAAGTATGAGACGCTCATCAATGAGAATGATGCCAATCTGGTGAATGCCATCAACTTTATCGACCAGACGAAGACCAATGAGCAGCCTACCGAGGAGAAGGTCGTGCCTACATTGACCTCGGCAGACAAGAAGTCGCAGCAGCAACGCCACGTCATCAAGTTGCTCCTCTGGGTGGGAGCCATTGTGGCTGTAGCCTTGTTGGCTTACATCATCTATCAGGCTGTGTTGCTGCTTATGTAGATATAAAATAAGAAGAAAAATGGAATTTGCAAGTAAAGGATATTTTCTGTTGCTCCTGTTGCTGATACCTTATATATTATGGTATTTCCTATACAGAAGAAAGAATGAGCCTACCATGCGCATGAGCGACACAAAGAAGTACCTGTATGCTCCGAAGAGCCTACGTGTGCGTCTCATTCATCTGCCGATGCTCATGAGATGTGTGTGCTTCGTGCTCATCGTATGCGCCATGGCTCGTCCGCAGACCCATACAGCATGGGACAACAAGACAGTGGAGGGCATCGACATCATGTTGGCGATGGATGTTTCTACCTCTATGCTTGCCGAAGACTTGAAACCAAACCGCATAGAGGCTGCCAAGGATGTCGCCACCGAGTTTATCTCTGGCAGACCGAACGACAACATCGGTTTGACCATCTTCGCCGGAGAGGCTTTTGCCCAATGTCCGATGACGACAGACCACGCCAGTCTTCTGCGACTCTTGCACGACACACGCACCGACATCGCAGCACGAGGCCTGATAGACGACGGTACGGCGGTGGGCATGGGATTGGCTAATGCCGTGAGTCGCCTCAAAGACTCCAAGGCAAAGTCGAAAGTGGTGATTCTCCTGACGGATGGTAGCAACAACATGGGAGACATCTCGCCAATGACTGCCGCCGAGATAGCCAAGAGCTATGGCATCAGAGTTTATACCATCGGTGTGGGCACCAACAAAGTGGCTCCTTATCCTATGCCTGTGGCAGGAGGCGTGCAGTATGTCAACATTCCTGTGGAGATAGATACGCAAACTCTTCGCGACATCGCCCAAACGACGGATGGCAACTTCTATCGTGCTACCAACAATGCAGAACTCAAGAAAATCTACAGGGACATTGACAAACTGGAGAAAACCAAGTTCAACGTGAAGCATTTCGCCAAGCGCTACGAGGCATACCAGCCATTTGCATTGGCTGCCCTGATAGTCTTGCTGCTCGAAATCTTGCTGCGCCTCACTTGGTTCAGAAGAATTCCTTAGAAGACAGAAGATTTCCTTAGGGATATATATAAAACGAAGAAGTTTTAGGAGTAATCCTATTCGATGTAAACAGATAAGAAAATGTTAAGATTTGAAGATCCTATATTTCTCTGGCTATTGTGGCTGATACCAGTATTAATGCTGGTGCGCTTCGTTGGTTGGAGACGGAGAAAGGCAAAACTCAAGAAGCTTGGCGACCCTGAGCTCCTGAAGCAGTTGATGCCTAACATTTCTAAATATCGCCCCACGGTGAAGTTTGTGCTGATGCTTGCTGCATTGGCACTGCTCATCGTGATGGTGGCACGCCCACAGATGGGTAGCAAGATTTCACACGACAAGCGTCATGGCATAGAGACGCTTATCTGTCTTGACATATCCAACTCGATGCTTTGTCAGGATGTTGTGCCTTCCAGACTCGACAAGAGCAAGATGCTCATCGAGAACTTGGTCGACAATTTCAACAACGACAAGATAGGTCTCATCGTCTTCGCTGGCGATGCCTTCGTGCAACTGCCTATCACCTCCGACTACGTATCGGCTAAGATGTTCTTGCAAAACATCACGCCAGGTCTCATCCAAACCCAAGGTACCAACATTGGAGAAGCCATCTCCTTGGCCACCAAGAGTTTTACGCAGCAAGACAATGTGGGTAGAGCCATCATCGTGATAACTGACGGCGAGAACCATGAGCCAGGAGCGCAAGAGGCAGCCGCGGCTGCGCAAAAGAAAGGCATCAATGTCTTCATTCTCGGTATCGGCACAACCAAGGGAGCGCCTATCCCTATGGGCGATGGCTCTTATCTGAAAGACAATGCTGGCAACACCGTGATGACATCACTCAACGAGCAGATGTGCAAGGATCTGGCAGAGGCAGGCAAGGGACAATACATTCATGTGGACAACACAAGCGATGCCGAAAAAGTGCTGAACGACGATATTGCCAAATTGCAAAAGGGTGATGTGAAGAGCGTGGTTTACAGTGCATACGACGAACAGTTTCAGGCTGTGGGAATCCTCTGCATCTTGCTTCTCATCATAGAGGTTTGCATGCTCGAGGTGAAGAACCCTCTGCTGAGGAACATCAAGTTTTTCAAGAAAGACATGAACTTTAAGTTTATTTTCATCCTTGCTCTTGCTGGGGCGGCAGGCATCACCGAGGCGAACGCCCAGAACGACAGAACCTTCATCCGAGAAGGCAATCGCGCGTATCGCTCGCAGAAATGGGCAGCCGCAGAAACCCAGTACCGCAAGGCTATCTCAAAGAACAACAAGAACCCGCAAGCCATCTATAATCTAGGCTGCGCCCTGATGATGCAGCAAAAAGACTCGATGGCGATGCAGCAGTTTGATAATGCGGCAAAGCTTGAGCCCAACAAGATGCGCCGTGCCAAGTGTTATCACAACATGGGCGTTGTGATGCAAAACCATCGAGAGTATGCCCAGGCCATCGGCTGCTACGAGAATGCCTTGAGATTAAACCCTCAAGACAACGAGACTCGTTATAACCTTGCCCTCTGCAAAAAACTGCTGAAAAACCAAAAGCAGAACGACAAGAACCAAGACAAGAACAAAGATAAGAACAAGGACAAAAACAAGGACAAGCAGAACCAGGACAAGAACAAAAACAACAAGGACGACAAAAACAAGAACGATAAGAACAATAAAGACAAGAACCAAGACAAGAACAACAACCAGCAGAACAGCAACAACCAAGACAAGATGAGCAAGGACAATGCCGACCAACTCTTGAATGCCGCCGTTCAGCAGGAAAAAGCTACCAAGCGAAAGTTGCAGAAGGCTATGAGCCAGCCTCGAAGCAAGCAATACGATAAAAACTGGTAGACTCCGGATGAGTCTTGGAGATGAAAGATATAATAATCAGAAAATATAATTAACATGAAACATATAGGTTGGTATATTATAATATGTATAATGCTTCTGGGCTTTGGCACACAGCTGAGAGCCCAGCAGATCAGTGTGTCGGCACCAACACACGTATCGGCGGGCGAAAACTTCCGCATAGCATATACCATCAATACGCGCGACGTAGAGGAGTTTCGCATGGGCGAAGTAGGAGAGGGACTTGAGGTAATCGCAGGTCCTTACACCTCGTCGCAGTCTAGCTATCAGATGATCAATGGACATACCTCCTCGTCGTCTTCCGTCACCATCACCTATACGCTCTATGCAGCCAAGAACGGAACCTTTGGCATCGGTGCCTCTCATGCCATCGTAAACGGAAAGAAACTGGCTTCTCGTGCGCTCAAAATCAGCGTGTCGGGACATGCGGCAAGGAGTAATGGCGCTCCTAGCATGCACGGACAGAATGCCTACGACGAGCCACGTATGCGCTCGGCTGGCTCTAGAATATCTGGCAACGACTTGTTCATCAAGGTGACAGCCAACAAGAAGCGTGTTCACGAGCAGGAGCCTGTGCTCTTGACCTACAAGGTTTATACGCAGGTAGACTTGACACAGCTCGAAGGTAAGATGCCAGACCTCAAGGGCTTCCATACACAGGAAGTGCCTCTGCCTCAGCAGAAAACATTCCATAACGAGACGGTTAACGGCAAGCCTTACAAATGCGTCACTTGGAGCCAGTATGTCATGTATCCTCAGATGACGGGCAACCTTAGCATACCTTCCATCAACTTCAAGGGCATCGTGGTGCAGCAAAATCGTGATGTCGACCCGATGGAGGCTTTCTTCAATGGAGGTTCGGGCTATGTCGAGGTTCACAAGGAAATCAAGGCTCCTGGCATCAATATCCAGGTGGACCCATTGCCTCAGCGCCCTGCGGGCTTCTCGAGTGGTGTGGGTAAGTTCAACATTACAGCCACTCTTGACAAGAAAGAGGTGAAGGCAGGCGAGCCTATCAATATCCGTGTGGTCGTGGGCGGCATCGGCAACCTGAAGTTACTGAAGCAACCTGTCATCAACTTCCCTAAGGATTTTGACAAGTATGATGCCAAGGTGACAGACAAGACTCGCCTCACTGCCAATGGCGTGGAGGGGAATATGATTTACGATTTCCTCGCCGTGCCACGCAACCAGGGCAAGTATACCATTCCTGCGATAGAGTTTACCTATTATGATACAGGCATCAATGGCTACAAGACCATCAAGACCCAGTCTTTTACATTGAATGTGGACAAGGCAGATGGCACAAATAGTAATGAGACCACCGACTTCAGCAGCAAGGACAAGGACATTCGTGCCTTGAAACTTGGCAAGACCAAGGTTCACGACATCGACGACATGTTCTATGGCAGCTTTGGCTATTGGACGAGTCTCTTGGTTCCATTGTTGGCATTCTTCGGCTTGCTCATCGTATTCCGTCGCCGTGCCATAGAAAATGCGGATATTGTGAAGATGCGCTCCAACAAGGCAAACAAGATTGCCACCAAGCGACTGAAGAAGGCTCATGGGCTGATGCTCGGCGGGAAGCAGGGCGAATTCTACGACGAAGTGCTGCGTGCGCTATGGGGATATATGAGCTATAAGCTGAACATGCCAGCCGAGCAGCTGAACCGTGAGAATATCCAGGAGAAGCTCTTGTCGCATAATGTAGACGATGTTACCATCGAGAAGTTTACCACCGCTCTTGATGAATGTGAGTTCGAGCGCTATGCGCCGGGAGACCCAGCCGGCAATATGAACCGTACATTCGAATCAGCAATGACTGCAATCATGGATATAGAAAATGCTATCAATGCGGCAAGAAAGCTCCGCTCTAAGAATCGTGCAGGCTATTCTTTCGTTATGTTGCTCCTGATGATGTTGGGCTTCAACGAAACAGCCAGTGCGGTAACCAAGAACAATGCCGATACCGAATATCAGAAGGGCAACTATCAGCAGGCCATTCTCGACTATGAGGACATACTGAAGAGCAATGGCGTATCTGCCGACATTTATTATAATCTCGGCAATGCCTATTATCGCACGGACAACATCACCAAGGCGGTGCTCAACTATGAGCGAGCTCATCTGCTCTCGCCTGGCGACGAAGACATCAACTTCAACTTGCAATATGCCCGAAGCAAGACCATCGACAAGATAACCCCGGAGAGCGAGATGTTCTTCGTGACATGGTGGAAGGCTCTGGTCAATTTCACTAGTGTAGATAACTGGGCGAAGTCGGGCATCATAGCCATCATCGTGGCATTGGTCCTGGTGTTGGTTTATCTGTTCGGACCTCATATATGGCTGCGCAAGATGGGCTTCTTCGGAGGCATCCTGTTCTTTGCCGTCTTCCTGTTGTGCAATCTCTTTGCCTATCAGCAGAAGCAAATTCTGGTGAACCGCACGGGGGCCATCGTCATGTCCTCGTCGGTGAACGTGAAGAAGACTCCTTCCCGAGCCAGTGCCGACCAGTTTGTGCTTCATGAGGGAACCAAAGTGGACATTACCGACAAGACGATGAAAGGCTGGCGTGGCATCAAGGTGGGCGATGGCAGGGAAGGCTGGATTGAAACCAAGCATCTGGAGGAGATATAATGGATTTTAGTGTGATACAAGACTTCGACATGCAACTGCTGCATGTCTTCAACGGCAGCCAGAACATCTGGCTCGACCAGATGGTGATGGTTCTCACGTCAGGATTTACATGGATACCTCTCTATGTCATCCTGTTTGTCATCGTGATACGCAACAACGAGACCATGGGACAGATAGCGCTCATCGTGGGCTGTGCCTTGCTTTGCTTCCTGATGTCGGAGGGATTGGTAGATGGCATCATCAAGCCCATAGCCGCACGTTGGAGACCTTCCAACGACCCTGTCTGGAAATACACGATACAGGTGGTGGACAACATGCGACTGAAGAACTTCAGTTTTTGCTCGGCCCATGCCGCCAACACTTTTTCCATCGCCATCTTCTTTGCCTTGCTCATTCGCAGCAGGGTGGTTACGTGCACATTGATGCTCTGGTCGCTTGCTAATTGCTGGACTCGTCTGTACCTGGGTG
>CAVKXW010000031.1:0-26054 GCA_963660215.1 Bacteroidaceae bacterium
GCATCCTCTTCTATGATACGGCAACAGCCATACTTCTCCATCCATTCCCTGTCGGTGGCGAATGTGTCATGCTGCTCCGAGTTAAATATGTAACCTACTTTTGCCATAGCTGTTGTACAAAAGGGAACTAAAAATTTTTAGAATCCAATTTCTCGTATATTTTCATCTGGTTACTATACCATCTTTCGATTTCCGAAGTATCAATATCTTTCCAATATTCATGATAATTGTTTCTTTCCAATATCTTTAACCAAAAAGTCTGTTTGGAAAACCGATGAATATGTTTGATGAATTTTAATTGGGCATCAACTATGGCTTCTGCCCGTGCATATTCGTAAGCACACCTTGCATCTTTCTTAATAATGAATCCTTTGTCATAATCTCTATCATCCCATTCCTTCATAAGGAAATGAAAATGATACATAGGAGATAATTTAATGACAGAGACAGGTTTGCCCAACTCCTTCGCATAACTTATGGCATATGAGCATAGTGCTGTAATACTATCCTCTTTATCATCACTATATACAAGAAGTTCATCTGCTTCATCTACGATTTCTTTATACCATAATGTTTCAGGGGAATGTTTACCACTATAAAAATACATTATTTTAACTGGTATGTTTCTTTCTTTAGCCCATTTTTGTAATGGGTCAAATACCCAACCTTCATCAATCCCCGAAACATTACCATCCAATATCAACAAATCAGAAGGTGATAATTTTAGTTCATAATTAGGTTGGATAATACCAGTTGTCTTTCCGATAACAGCTAATTTCATCTTTAAATATATTCTATTCAACACACATTGTAGTATGAGTCTTATTTTTAGAACTCTTCTTTGACGTAATCATATGGTCCATATATAATTCTTACTGCGTAAGGATTGCCATATATCTTAACTAAGTTACTTTCATATTTAATAATGTCTGTATGAACACCTGTTCCGTATTTGGCGAAATCAAGCGTTGTCCAACGACCATCCCATAAAGGGGACATACCTCCACCATGAGTTGGGTATCCGTTTGAATCTTTGTCTTCAAATAGAGTGTACTTGCTTAGAACGTTGTCTGCAATATTCTTTTCTTTCTCTATTGCATCAGTCAAACTACTTGCATTTGTTATGAAGATGCAAGCATTAAGGTAGCTGTCAAGTCCATCTGATTGAAATAAAAAGTGTACAGCAGCGAAATCACGTCCTGCATACTTGACATCCTTGAATGATAATGTTGTTGAAGATGGATTGTACTCAGGACTTCCAAATTTGTTTCTAAGCATCGTCTCTGCTTTGTCATGCGAAATGCCGAAAGGAATGCCACCTATTGTTTTTACTTGCTCTTTTAACAACTTATCGGCAATAGGTTGGTAAAGAGAATCCATGAGGGCTTTCTCTTCCGTAGTTGCAAAGCGATATTCTCTTTGCTTCTTTTCAAGTTCACTTTCTTGCGCAAATGTCCCTAAGGTCACGATAAGCAAGAAAAATAAAATAACTGTCCGTCTCATATTCCTATATTTTTAATTTGTACCAGCAATTTGCGTTTACAATAATATCTTCATTTATTTCGATTAAGGCTCTTGGCAGACTTCTTGCAGAATATATGACCTCCATAAAAGTGTCATTTATAAAGAAATTACCAAATAGGCTATCGCAATATTTACAACCGAAAGATGTATAAGCCTCTTTAACAGTCTTGCTATATCTTGGTTTAATCTCTCCAAGAATAATATTCATTTCAGGGTGTTCTTGTATAAACATTCTTATTCCTTTTATGAGTGAAGGGTTGAAACGGTCTATACCGCCTTCCATTTCGATGCCATCCCCAGAGATTGTTTTGTAAACAAAGTATGCATCATTAATTCTGCCACACTTCCAACAGTCGATTTTATAAAAGCGCACATCTACATATTTTATTTTTGTAGTTTCTGCGTATCTAATTTTTCCTCGTATTAGAGAAGAAATGAAGTCAGATAGTAAAAGGGTTGTTTTTTCTTCCCAGACTTCACTCAAAAGTATTTGTGCTTCTTCGCTACCATCTTCAATCGGAAAACAAGGATATTTGCTTGGAGAAAAACGATTGAATTTTCCTGGAAGTACAAGCCAACATCCACAAACTCGCTCCTTGCGCATTGTGGTATATGCTTCTTCTATATTACGTGGAATTTTGCAGACATTAAATGCAACTTTATAGTTTTGGTAATCTACCAATATATCTGCTTTCCATTTATCTGTCTTTATCTTTGTCTTAACAGATACCCCCATGTCGTTACAGACAGAAAGGATGCTTTTTATAATATCTTCTTTTTCCATAGATAAACTCATTTTCCGAATTTCAATGCCATTCCATCAGTTTCGATGAAGTGGCATTGAAATTACACTTTATTCCAACTCAATAACTCCATTATCACCGTCAGACGATGAACTTCCACCCGACGAAGAGCCACCGCTTGAAGAAGAACCAGAGTTGCCTCCGTTTGGTGTGCTGCTATTGCCTGAATCCACAGTAGAACTTCCCGAAGTAGATGGGGCGGAAGCCTTTTGTCCAAGCACCTCTCGCTTGTAATGAGTAATCTCAGTGTTGGCATAGTCGATGAAAGCGATGTAATCCTTTTCACCAAAGACTAACGCAAGGGCATTCACCATTTTCACCAATGCACGGTAAGCATCATCGGTTGCTGTGCGAGCAGTTTTCAAAGCACCGACAGTTACGCCCATCTTCTCGTTGGTACGCTGCAAGGTAAGAGTTCTTACACGCTCGTTGGCTTCTTTCATATTGGTAACAAAGGCGGTCAAGCCCAACTTTGCGACTTGTTCGGAATACTTGCCTTCAAGGTCTGTGATGAAGTTGACCAAAAGACCAGTTTCCTTGTCGAGCTGGTCGGCGGTGTTAATCTTGTAGTCCTTGATGTGCTGCGCAAGAACCTTTGCAGCCTGTGCCATATCTGCAATCGGCATGGCGAGGAATGCTTCAACGGCTTTCTTGTAACCTGCATAGAGTGCGTCACGGTCGTTGTCAGCCTTGGCTATATCATCAGTCAAGAGACTTTTCCGTGAAATTTTCAAGGCTTCGTCTTCTGCGGCAACGGCAGCCTTGAAATTACTGACGAGTTCTGAGGCTTTACTATTGACGGTAGTGTCAGCCTCGGCACGTGCAAGAATGTTGCTTACAAACGTGAAATGCGCACCGTTATTCATGCGCTGAATGTTGATGTCGTAAATCTCTTTCATGATGTTAAGGATTTAAATTTGACAAATCGTTATGTGCATCGTTGGATTTCTCCAGTTGCGATTGCTAAGATATAAAAATAAACGAGAAAACCGCAACCTTATTGCGAAAATTTGACAATATTATGATAAAAAGGTGGATTTTGACTGTAGAGTTTGGTTCTGATGCTTGTTTCTTGTAAGTTTTTGTACAAATAGTTGTAAGAAACGGCAATCAACAGACTCTTTCACATTTTGTGGACAAAAGGAACTTGAATCAAGTCCACCAACGGCTCTTAAAAGTAGCCATTGATTGCAATCAACAGCCCCAATGACATATAAAAATAGGTATTGTTCGCAATCAATACCCTCAACAAGTATCAAAAGTAGAAATATTTTCTAATCAATGGCTTCAATGAAACCAAAAGTGGCTTTTGATTGCAATCAATACCTTCAACGACACTCAAAAGTGGAAATATTTCGCAATCAATATCGCCTTTTGACAGGAAGTAGTACTTACTTTGCAAATGAAGTAGTACTTACTCTACCAAAGAAGTAATACTTGCCCATACGGACAAATGATTCACGCCTGAGATTGGAGGTCGATTAAGTTTCCAAGGCTTTCAGTTCAAGGATGCAGACAGAAGTGTCCGTGACTACAAGATGGTTCATGCGGATTTTCTTTGGGATGTAGCCGGTTGTTTTGCCAACGACCAAACCACTACAAAAAGATGGGGAATCATTCCGTATGCAGGTTGCGGTATCATCCACAATGAGGACAACGGAAATTGTCCGTTTGTCATCAACTATGGCTTATTGGCACAATACCGTTTTACGAATCGTTTGACTGTCAACATGGAATTGGGTGGAGCTACCACATTCCGAGACTTTGACGGCAAGGGTGCGTCCAACAAGTTCGGTGACAATCTGTTCACGTTGTCTGCCGGGCTGACTTTCAACATAGGCAAGGTTGGTTGGAAGAAAGTTGTAGATGCCGCTCCCTATATCAACCAGAACAAATGGCTGGCAGATTACGTCGATGAGTTGTCGGCTCGTAACCAGAAGTTGAGCAAGGCTCATGCGGAGGATGTCAATGCCATCGCTGAGATGAGAAAAATCTTGGAGATTGAAGGTTTGATGAACGCCTATGCCGACCGTCTGGCATATTATGCGGACAGTACCGAGTATTGCATATACCCGAAGAATGACTATAGTGGTTTGAACTCGCTTCGAGCAAGACTGGCTCATAAGGATTGGAGCGGCAAAGGAAAGCCAATGCCAAATAGCCGCTCCTTGGAGTACGGTTTCCATGTTTCTGATTCTGTTTCTTGGAATAGATATGTGGCGGATATGGCAAATGGTTCCAAGTGTATAGGCTCACAAGTTTTCTTCTTTTTCAAGATTGGAACCACACAGTTGGTTGATGCCTCGCAGATGATAAACTTGGATGAGCTTGCTCGTGTTGCCAAGGCTTATCATCTCAAAGTTTCCGTTGTTGGTGCTGCCGATAGTGCCACAGGAACCGATGGCATCAACAATCCTCTCAGCAAGTCAAGAGCTGATTATATCACGCAGCAGCTTATAGTAAGGGGCATTGACAAGTCTATGATTATATCAAAAAGCGAGGGCGGCATTGATGATTATTCACCTGTTGCAGCCAATCGACATACGGCTGTTAGGCTATTTGCTCAGTAAAAGATGTTTAATTGTCATTCATACGATAAGAAGGGATAATCTGTAAGACAAGGGTTACACCGATTATCAAAAGAAAGAGTCCACTCGTGATGAATGGGCTCTTTCTGCTATTGTATAACTTGTTCGTTCTCCAATTGCAATAGTTTGTTTATAACAGCGACAACTTGCTCTTGCATATAGGCTTTGAACATCGTGTCTTCCTTTATGGTAAAGTTCAACTGCTCAGATACTACGGCATTGACAGAGTTTCTGAGTTGTTTTAGCTTGTCGTTTACAGGTATCTGCCGATGTGCTTGCCAATAGAGCGAGACTTCATCTTGTACTATTGCTTTCAATACCATTTTCTGCTCATGGTTGAGTTTTTTGAATGTCTTGACCTCTCGTTCTTCATTGTTGCCATATAAAACGGGATCGATATATTCATCGGCATCAACTACTTCAAACTCATTGTCCCCGAAAGGCAAGTCCAAAACTTTCTTGTTCCCTTTCTTCATCTCATCCATGCACTTTTTGCAGATGTGTTGGACATGACCTTTCCCCGAAAATGACTCGTTCGACTTATATTCATCACAAACCTTACAGTAATGTCCTCTGTGTTTCTTCATTGCCATGACCGTTTATCTTGTCAAATATGAAATCAACTGTACCATGCTGTTCTCGATAATCTCGATTGTCGGTATCTCTTTATAGGCAAGGTCAGGCAATTCTCGTGAATATACACTGCTCAGTGCTGACCATACGTTATGAAGGTCATTGATGATGGGTGAATCCATTATATTCTTTTTCTGCCATCCTTCGGGCTTGTCAAATCTCTGTTGGTCTTGCGCAAACAAGTTGCTGAAGTCAGACTTGAAAGCGTCACTTTTCAAATAGTCATGTGTCTCTGCGTCATTCAAGAGGAAATGTAAGTCATAGAAATGGCGTATCTTGGCTGTCAACTCTAGCATATAATTGTCTGCCAAGGAACAACGAAGCAATGATACCAACTTCTCTGTCAATGTCCTGCGTCTGTCGAGAACATTCACTTCAAACGGTTGCATACTATATTCCTCTATCAAGTTCTCATTGCCTGTCTTTTGCAAGAACTCCGTCAAGAAACTTTGCAGTCTGCATTTTTGGAAAGGATATGGATTGGCAAAGGAGTTGATTTCAACAAGCAACTGTCCTGCCTTGATAGCACCTACCTGCAAAGTTTCAATAGCTCGTGGATAAGAATAGTATGCCTTGTGATAATGAGAACCTTTGCTTGTAAAACCAGGCATATCCATTTCCTGCAATCCTTCTGTCATGCTTTTGGCTGTTCTTTTTATAAGCATTTTCAACTGGTTGCCACTGAGCGTCCATGCCTCGGATATGGCAATGTCTATATCCTCAGAGAAACGGCTACCGATGCCGTAGGCCTTTGTAAGGCTCGTACCTCCTTTGAATATAGCACGGTTGTCCTTGTCGTTTGCAGCCATCAATGACAACGAGCGACAAATCCAATAGTCCTTCTCGATGAAGATGCTCTTGATGCCAAGACCTCCATCCTCTACAGGTTGGGATGCTGCTTGCAAGGCATCTGAGAACAACTCCCAGTTTTCATGTAATCTCATATGATGTTCCAGTTTCTTTTGTTTGATAATACTTTGTCGGAGATTGGCAACTTGTAACTTGTCACTCCATTCAATGTCCTGCTAAAGACTTCCGTTTCAAGTCCCATGCTCTCGAAGATGGCTCCAAGCAAAGCCCTTACATAAGGGGTATATGCCAATGACAGTCCTGCAAGTTCCTTTTTCTGTTCATCAGAAAGAGCATTTATAGCCTTACAAATGTTTGTTACACATTCATCAGGAGAAGTGGCAGGAATCTCCTTGATAAGGCGCAGAGCGTCCAGTATTCTAAGCAATGGTATGTTGCTTGAAGTGATAGTGTTCTCTTGTAACAGGAAAGATACCTTTACTCCATTCCTTGTGATTGGCCTGCGATACTTGTTTGTGCCTATAAGGATAGATGAGCTTATCTGTGTTGTCAGTCCTATAGATGCAAATGCCGTAGTACCTGTTATATAACCAACAACTTTTCCGTTCTGTTCCAAGAAATCCTTTACAAGTTCAGAGTCGGCTGGCTTCAACTTCCCGAAAATGGTTTTCTTTGGAATATAGTATTTCCCCTTTGCTATCTTTTGCAGTTCGCCTTGGAGCACAAGACGACTGAGGGCTTTGGCAAGTGCTGGCTGATACCGCATTTCCACGCCAAAGTCTCTTGTTGTCAATACAACCCCAGCAGGAGTCGATGACAATTTTTCCTTTATCTGTCTTGCTATAACCATGTTTATCTCCTTTTTTCGAGTGCAAAGTTAATAAAAAGTCTTGTTTCTTGCGTCATAAACTTGACTTTTATGTATTTTTTAACCATTTTAGTCTGATATTTTTCTTCAAATTCCATTTGTAACAACTGTTATTCTATCAATTCTTTTATTACCTGTTCAATCTTTTCGTGTTGTTCAATTATATTGAACACACCTTTTCTATTGAACACAACATCCTTTATTATCAAAAAGAGGTAATCTTACCAGTTTTAGTCACTATGCATCTCCCATACCACTTCATCATCCATTGTTTTTCCTTAGCAAAATTAGTTCAGCCCACCAGACCGTCAAGTACCGCCTTGCTATTGGCAGGTTATTTTCTCGGCAGCCTTCCGCCAATCACAGATTGGGGTATTCCGATGAAATGACCTCCCAATTCCTTGCCTTGTCTGCCTCCATGCCCGAACTCTTGATTGCACGTAAAATCAATTCCCTCGATGAAGTCGTAAAGGCTTCGAGAAACTTTTTATGCAAGTGAAAGTTATTTCAAAATTTCGAATGGTAGGATTATAAGTCGTAATGTGCAGTTTGCAAGCCTTGCGAATGAAAAATCCAAGGCTTGCTAATACGATTTACGAACTTTTTGATTAGCTTTGCGCCTTGTAAGACAAAGATAGATGCAGTTATATGGAAAATGGTTCTGAAGCTATAAAGGTATTGTGCATTGGTGTCGGTGGTGCTGGTACCAATGTGGTAAATCGAATGAAAGATATAGGTGTTCCGAATGCGGAGTTTCTGACATTCGGAGGATTTCGCTATGACTATAGCCATCCAGAAATACCTCATTATAATCTTATAGAAGCGAATGAGTTGGATAGTTTGCCAATTGGTTCTGGCTCTGAAGTTTTTGAAAAGTTGGCTAATAATGTAGCAGATGATATAAAGGAAGTCCTTTTATATCATTTAAACTCTCATAAGTTGTAAGAAAATGAAAGAGCATAGGTGTTGGATAATAGCATTGGTACTGCTGTGCTTCCTATTTGGAAGCTGTCGAGGAAGGTGCGAAAAGCAAGTAGCTCCTATTCAAGGTAATAGTAGAGTGAAACTTGAGAACGATGAGAAAGGAATGTATTCGCAAGCAATGATAAGTCAAATCATCGAACAATTCCATTTGCCAGCTAATACTGTTGTCTCGGATGAAGATGCTAATGCCATTTTGTTTAAGAGTGTAGATGGAAAGGATAGTATATCTGATGATGATATTGTGACTATATGGAAATACTATAAGGATAAAGATGATATTCAAGAGATTGTCACTTCGCATCCTTTGGCTGATTATGCTTGGTGTACATCAAATCCAAAGCATGGAATAACTATAGGCATTGATTCCGTCTTTGCTATCAATGACGCCAAGTTGCTTCCTTTTGTTGATAGCTTGTTGGTTGTGAATGGATGTAGGGATGAGTTAAGCCCAGTCAATAGTTTTATCGTTAATCCTTATGAAGGAAAGGCAATTTTGCTGCCGTCTAATCGTGGATGTATTGGGTTTACTTCTGAAGAAGGTTTGCCTATTTGTCTGTCTTTTCGACATCATGCGGAAGGACCAGGTAGATTCTCTGTTGTGTCTGTTTATGATTTGGATGGGAAACTTGTTAAGGAAATGTCGTTTGAAGGGTATGAAGAATAAGGTGTAGAAATATGACAGTAATAGAATTGGCAACCATTATTCAGAAACATAAGAAAGCGTCTCTTGCGATTCTTGTGTTGTTCTTGTTGTTGGGAAAGATTGTGTCTGTGTCATTTGGTATGTATGGTATTGGAACATTCGAGGGGGAGAGAAATGATATTCTTCGTAGGCGCAACTATCTGATAGGGAAACTTGTGACGACACCGCAAATGGTGATGGAGGAAATGCCTGGTGGAATGGATGCGCAGTTTCAAGGGGAATGGGCTATGTACTCTTGCTCCATGTTTGCGGCTGCATTAACAAATATAGCTAAGATTTATCCCGAACAAAAGAAGGCTTCGTTAGGTTACGTTGACCAACTAATTGGGATTGTTATGTCTTCGGAGATACGTGAGTATGATAGAAAGCGGTGGTGGGATGAAGATGCGCTTGAGAGTCTTGATGGTAAGCATAGCCACGTTTCTTATTTGAGTATTCTTGCTTGGATGATGAGCGAATATAAGGAATTGGGTGGAGGAGATAAGTATGATGATTTATATGGAGAAATCTGTTATGCTCTCAATCGAAGAATGCTTGATGCTGAGGCATTGAATCTTCCAACTTATCCTGATGAGCCGATTTATGTGCCAGATATGTTGGTTGCAGTGGTCGCTTTGTCTCATTATGCAGAGTTGAATCATGGGCGGTATCAAGATACTGTGGATAAATGGATTGAGAAAGCAAAAACAGAATGGTTGGATGCAAAGACTGGCTTGTTGGTTTCATTCTTGGACAATACAGGAGCGCATCAGATTGGTGGAATGCCAGTGAAAGGTTCGTATTCGGCATTGAATTGCTATTATCTCTCGCTCATAGATAAGTCTTTCGCAAAAGAACAGTATGAGCGATTGAAACGGTACTTTTATCAAAGTACATTTCTCTCAGGTCTAAAGGAATACAACGATCGAACTTGTCTCTTCGGAATGGATGCTGATGCTGGTCCAATTATAGCAAACCTTAGTCCTTCTGGTACTGCATTTATGGTGGGAAGTGCTACTTGCTTCGGTGATGCGGATGTACGAAGAAACCTAATGAGAACTGCGGAGATTGCTGGCTCAACATTCTATGGTTTTACAGAAAATCACTACCTTCTTGCCAACTTCGCCTTAGTAGGCGAAGCTGTTATGTTGGCAATGAGGACTAATGTGGAATAAATTAGCTTTCTTTTGCCTTTCGAAATACTGTTTCGTACATCAAGCAGTTCAAGCGAGAGTCAGAGATGGTCTTCTTTTCAAGGTGGATAGTTTCTACTTTTTTATCGTAATAGTCTGCCCATCTTTGTGCCCAGGCGAAGAGTTCTTCATCTACAGGCTCTTGGTTATGCTCATCGCTTTGTTTTTTGAGTTTCAATAGGTGGGCTATCTTTTCTTTAATGTTCTTGTCGTATACTGTAGCTTCTACAAGTTCCGTGAAATTTACAGGAGGTACCGATGCTTTGTCCGTAAGCCACTTGCATACTAAGATGCCCCTGAGATAATAGAGAAAACGTTTCATAGGAAGTCCATTGTCCTTGATGTATCTATCATTATGTTTCTTGTAAATATGGTTGTAGTGGAACATCGCCCTATCTGCATCGAAATACTCATCTTCCAACTTTTTGATTTCATCAACAAAGATGTCATCCTTTTCGTAGATGATAGGGGAGTGAAGCCATTCGAAGAATGAAGGGTTAGAACGTTTGAAGAGGTTTAGAGCTTTTCTTAGCTCCCAACCAACGAAGTCTGTGTCGCCAGAAAATAAGTGTTCTATAGAATCCTTTTGCTCCTCGATTTGAAAATACCATTCAGGCTCATGCACATATACAAAGCGTATGTCCCAGTCGCTATCCTTGGAGGCTATTCCCCAAGCTCTGCTTCCTGATTCTACAGCGAATAAGATTTTTACATGGTATTGTTCTTCGATTATTTGTAGGTAAATTGGGATTGGTTTCTTTTTTGGGGTAAGATACATACCTTTGGACTTGTACCATTCTCTTAGATATGGTGCAAAAAAACGTGGTTCTTTAGTGTAATTCACATGTTTCCCTTTTTCCAAAATCTCAAAATGAGTAGAATTATATACCTTATTGGTTCCAAACTCTTCAAGCATGAGTTGAGTACTTGAGCGTAAAACCGAGATATGGCTAACTTTATATTCCTTTCCTACTTCTAACTCGTCTTTAATGCCATCAGCCCAAGATTCATTTGAAACGCATATTGCGGTTAGGGTAGTAACCTTGTTGAAGTATTTCTTCATGTAGGCTTCTTGTCTTGAATTGTTGTATTCTAATGCTTCCATATTGTTGTTCCTAAATTTAAATGTTTAGTAATCCCATGCCAGCCATTCGGCGAAGAAGTAATCATTGATTCTGTACGCATCCTCTTCTTGCGTGATGATGTCGTTCTTTAGCAAGCCCTTGATGGCACTCTGTACGGAACTGGCGGATGGCAAGTTGTACTTCTTGATGAATGCGGAAGAGGTGACGTTCTTGGCAACTCCCTCTTTGGCGATGGCTTGGAGAATGAGCTTTTGCTTCGGGGCAAGATGGGCGAGAAGGTCCTTATAACTGCTTTCTTGCGCAATAATAACATTGTTCTCAGCAACTTCCAACTGAGAGATGTCGCAAAGCTCATCATGGTCTGTCAAGGCGAAAAGCTCATTCATCATCATCTGCACGAACCAAGTGCAGCCATTGAATTTATGATATACTTTTTCTATCAATTCACGGCTGATGTGTTTGCCACGTTCCTCAAACAGTCGAGTGGCGAAGTCTGCATAAGTATCCATTGGGATTGGTTCGAGCCCCATGCTGATGGCACTTTGATAGAATGGCTTCGATGAGGAGTTAAACATATTGCTCATCAGGTGTCGCTTGCTTCCTGCGAAGACAAACAAGGTCTGCTTGCATTGCTGAATCTTGGTACGCAGCAATGCCTCTACGTTTTTTTCCTCGTAATTGCTTATTTGTTGGAACTCGTCGATGGCAACAACGCATGGCTTGTCGGCAGTTTCGAGATAGGCGAAGATTTCATCAAGCGTGGTCTGTGGAGTCTGAATATCACCCAAACTGATGTCGAAACTCGGTTCTCCTGTCATGGCATCCAACTTGAATCCCATTCTGAGCGAACTGATGACTTGGAAAAATCTCTCAGTCCATACCTTTCCCTTTGGCTTCAACTCTTCATAGATAGCCTTGCCCAAGAGATACACAAATTCTGCCAAAGAGGTAGTTGCATAGATGTCAACGAAGAATGTGTGGAAGTTTTCGGTGAGAGAGGCTTGATGGAAACTATGGTGGATGAGTCCTGTCTTACCCATACGTCTTGGCGAAATCAATGCCACGTTACGCCCATTCTCAATCTGCTTGATTAAGAATGCGGTCTCGTTCTCGCGGTCGCAAAAGTAGTCGGGAGAGAGGTATCTGCCGACGATGAATGGATTCAAAATAGCCAACTTTTCCATGCTTTATACCTTATTATATATGTATCTTCGTAATTTTATTGCAAAGATAATAATTATATTCGTAATAAACGCAGAAAAGTTGACTTTTTTGTGCAGCAGCTTCCCAAAAAGTGGGCACGAAAAGTAGTGAGCCACCTTACAGCCTTCCTCTTTCTTCATTGTTGCTATGCTCGATGCGAGTATTGCGCTTTTGCTTTCCCCAATGGATGTTGTAGTTGATGTTGAGAGATACGTAGGGGCAAGAGGTGGTGACCTTACGAGTTTGATATACATCTTGCATGGTATATCGCATCTTTAGGGCATTCTTGTAAAATAAGTTGTAGGCAGCCAATGATACAGTCCAATGGTCATGACAGAACGCCTTGGTCAGCGTGGCATGAAGATTGTTGGTGGCAAGTTCCTCGTAGTTGCCATTCTTGATGTTAGACTTGGCTATATATAATAAGGTGAGACGAGTGTCGCCTGGCAAAGTAAAGATTTGATTCGTCACAATGCCATAGCAGAAACTCTTGGTTCTGAAATCTTCCATACTTTCCCTGCGTGCTGCGCCCCAAGGACGGAAGTTCATTGTCCACCATTTGCTGACGGTGACAGGAGCATAGAGATAGAAGTACAACTTCCTGCTTCTCTGTCCATCCGTAAAGGTGCTGATGTAAGTTGGCGTTCCGTCTTCGATGGTTGATTTTAGCAAAGCATTAAACCCATTGTTGCTCCAAGTGTATTCCGTGCCCAACATATATTTGCCTCGCCAAGTGTAGGTCATCGAGAGTTCGTTGGGATAGTCAGGGCGGATGCTTGGATTTCCTTCTGTGATTTCATACTTCGACTGATGGTAGCGTTCGGGCAGCAGATTGCGATAGCTTACCCTTTGCGTTCGTCTGGAATAGGAGAATGAGAGGGCGTGCTGACTGCCTATGCGCTTGGTGAAGTAGATGCTAGGAAACAAGTCCTTCTGTCCGTCGATTTCAAGTTTTACAAAAGGATTCTTGCCTTTTCGTTCTTTCCATTTGATAGAACTAGGAATATCGAGTTCTCCTCGCAATCCGACAACCAAGTCCCATGACTTTCTGCTAATCTGGTATTTCAGATAAAGGGCGGCAAAGGCTTCGGCGTACCCATACTGATACCCCTTGCCTAACTCATTACCTTGTTTGTCGCTATATATGAGTTCGTTATTCAGTGTGGTGTAACTCTCCTTCGCCCCAATCATCCATTGTCCGTAGTGCTTGGTGTTGTGGGTGTATCGTCCTTCTGCGGAGATGATGGTATATTGGCTCGGAATGTCTTGACCGCAGTATTCTTCTGAGAGAAGATTCCCATTGGCATCAAAGTCTTGATAGTCGTATTGCTGCTTGTTTCCGTATGAATATTGACGTGCTAAATCGGTCATGATTTTCAGATTACGATTGCCTTCTGCATCAAACCTATGGGTGTAGTTTACGGATACGGCAAACTGCTTGTTGTGCTCTCGTTGGTGCAGTTGCATGTCGGTCTGCTTGCAGTCCGTAGCCTTTACACTCGTAGAAGCCTCGTTGAGATATTTGCTCTTCGACAAAGATAGGTTTCCATAGAGTAGCAACTCGTCTTTCTTGCTGATGGCATATCTGATGGACAGGTTCGTGTTGGCGTTCTGTGTCTTCTTGATGCCTTGGCTTGGAGTGTCGTAGATGACTTCTTGGTCTTTCAACTCCACATGGTTCAGAGACTTGTCCTTGCCACGGCTCCATGCGATGCCATTGCTGGAAATGTCAATGCCCCATCTGCCTTTGTGGTAAGCAAACGATGCCCTGGGAGCAATCTCGTTCCAACGTGTCAAACCGAAATTCGAGCCAAGGTTCAGTTCTGCTCCTTGTTCGCTATCTCGCAGGAGGATGCGGATGATGCCACCTTGACCTTCAGCATCATATTCAGCGGAAGGGTGGGCGATAATCTCTACTTTGTCTATGTTCTCCGAGCGGATGCCCTTGAGATAGGTGGAGAGGTCGTTGTCGGATAATTGCACCAATCGGTCGCCGATGTAAATCTTCGTACCGCTGTTTCCATTGATGCTGATTTTTCCATTCTCCGCCCATACTCCAGGCAGCTGTTGGAGTAGCGTTTCACCATTGTTTCCTTTCTCCAAGAGTGAGCCCTTGATGCCTGCTACGAGACGGTCGCCACGATAAGTAACAAGTGGCTTTTCTCCCTTGATGACCACGGTGCTTAGATTCTTGCTCGTTGGTTGCAGATGTATATTGCCCATTTGTCGGTCTGTGCAAGTCTTATACAAGGTCTTGAATCCCACGTAACTGATGCGTGCTATCACCTTTGGGGCATTGCATGGTATCACGAACACGCCACTTTCGTTGCTTACGCCACCGTTCAGATAGGTGGAGTCTTGTGCGTTGAGCAAAACGATGTTGGCGAAGGGTAGGGGTTGGTTCTGGTTGTCGTAAACAGTACCCTTGTAATGATAGTCCATCTTTTGAGTACATTCCACGGAGATGTATTGATGATGGTATTCCTTCGGCAAGGTGTTGCCATCGCCGTATGTCTCTGTGGTTGTCGCTTTGATGGGGTAGAAGCCGATGAGAGTCTGGATGGCTTCGGGTATCGACTTCCGTCTGATGTCGGCGGTCACCTTGAAATCTTCCAGTTCGTCATAGATGAAGTTGATGGTGATGTCGCTGCTCTGCTTGTCCAGCCACGAAAGGGCTTCGGGCATGGAAGTGTTGATGAAGCGATGCGAAACCAGAGGGGAAGTCTGTCGGGCGATATGTTGTGCATGCACGACAAGCGAGAGTGCCATGCAAAGTAGTAGAAAGTATGTTCTTTTCATGCGTTTCGATTTTTATTCAATGATGATGCTTTCGCTTTCGAGCACAACGTGGATGTGCTCAAAGCTGTTCAGTATCTTGATGTTCTCTTCCAAAGGTAAGGACGGATTCCATTCGAAACGGAGGCGGAGATGGGCGCTTCCACCTCTGTTTACCACTTGTTTGTTGTAATACTTGCCCATTTCTGTTAGGATTTCTCCCAGTTCTACATTGTCGAAGCTCTTGATGCTAGGAGTAGCGCAGGTGGTGGAGTCGCCCTTTACTTGGTTTTCCTTTGTGGAAATAGCGAGGGCATGGCTGCTACTATTGTTCTTGGTGGAATCGACTATTTCTGCCTTTTGCTGGCTATCATGGCGATGAGTATTCCAATGGATGGCAGCCAACACGACACCTGATAGCATCACGATGCTTGCGATGGATGCCGCAATCTTGTAGGCAAAGTGACTGGATGACTTGCCTTTGAGATGGGCAGGTGTTTCCTTCGTTTGTTGGGTGAGGCGAGTCTGTTTGAATGTTTCCCATTCTGTATTCACATCTACGTTGTCCGCTTCCTCTTCAGCGACTAGTGCTTGTTTACATTCGGTCGTTGTCTTCAAGATGTCTTGCATCTTTTCGTCAGAAAAGAGTTCTTCCAAGTCCTTGTCAGCATACTGTTCTGTTTCTGCATGGATGTCGAGAAAACGATAGACTTCATTCTCGAACTCTGTCTTTTGTTGCTTGTCGATATTCTTTTTCATTTGTCATTGGGGTTAAAATGTCCTTTAATCAGGTTGATGGTGCGAGAGAGATGTTTGTAGATAGCCATGCGGCTGATGCCTGTGACTTTCATCATCTCTTGGTACGACATCTCTTCGACGAATCTCATGCGGAACAGTTCTTTGTCCTGGGCGGATAACTGGCTGTTGATAAAGTCGTTCAGACGCTGCTGGCGTTCTTCATCTTCATGTTCCGACATGGGATGTGATTCGTTTTCGAGGGCATACAAATGGATGATTCTGTCTCGCAAACTCTTCTGCTTGATGATGTTGAGGCATCGGTTCCTTACGCTCGTCATCAAGTACTGTCGAATCGTTGCAGGAACTATTACCTTTTGTGTGTTGACCAAAGAGGCGAAAATGTCGCTAACGACATCCTTGCTCTCTTCAGGGTCGTACAGTAGGCTTCTCGCCAACTTGTACATGTCAAGGTAATGTTCCTTAAACAGTTGTTCTATTACTTTTTCTTCCATTCTTGTCTTGTTACTTTGTTCTGCTTCATATTACAAACGAAGAAGCGGAAATGTAAACCCCAATGACATGTTTTTTCTGATGTAATAGCCCTCCTTGTGCATTGACTAAAGCTGCACAAGTAGTTATTTGTGCCAATTGTTTTGGCACAAATTGATAGATGTTGCAGACCGTAACGACTGCAAGAACGACCGAAATAACCGCAATTACGACTTAAAACGACTGCAAGAACGACTTAAAACGACTGCAAGAACGACCGAAACGACTGCAAGAACGACCGAAACGACCGCAAGAACGACCGAAACGACCGCAAGAACGACCGAAACGACTGTAAGAACGACCGAAACGACCAGATAAGCCGTTTCAAAAAACTTATGCCTCTAATTCTTCTTCACCTTTTTCGGTTATGAGCCATTGTTTTCCATTGGATGATTTCGTAATCAGTCCATCTTTTGCCATATTAACGAGCAAGCGACCTATTCTTCGTAGTTTTTCGTCATGAGTGTTATTTGCAGGAAAAACATGTTGAAGAGTTTCAAATGCATCTTTGCGCCAAAAACCTAATTCTCCTGCATTATGCGCTAATTGAAGCAGTAGCTTTTGAATACTATTTTCTGCAAGGCCGTTTTCTTTTGTATAGTGTCCAATCTGTTTAGTCAACTTAGCAACCTTTAGCGATATTGTATAATGTGGCGCACGTCCTTCAATCAAGCCTTTGTCAAGTAGATGTTGGGTAGCCTCCTTTGTGATAGGGTGATGCTTTTGTATAGCATCCAGCCAAAGACACTCCTTCAGTGACAAAGAACGATTGGTCTTCAAAAGATTGGTATATTTCTCATCTATCATTTTGCCATAGATGGTGACACCAACAGTACGATGCTCATTGTCAATATCATAATCTGGCATAGGGAAGAATCGGTTACGCTGTTCTGTGTAAATCTTCTTGATGCCACGTCCAACGGTATCTATCATGTTGAAGTTGACCATGCCTCGACATAAGCATTCGTTGCGATAGTGGAATTGCGGACCTTTATGCTCCAAAGCATTTTCTATCGTGCCTGGAATGAAACTGCCACCATTGCCATAGTACAGTGTACTTGGACCTTCTACGAATACGATGCGCTGTTGCAAGGTGTAGTCTTGATGGGCGATGGCGTTATGAAGGGCCTCACGTATGGTGTATTCATCATACTGCTTCATCGTGTCAGGGAATAGCGTTCCTCCAGGTAACTCACGCATCGTCTTGTTGCGGATTTTGCTCAAAACCTTATCGACATTTAGAATGAAAGGTATTGTAAAGTGCTCATAATCTTGTACGATGCCTTCTTCATCTTCCCAAGTCCAAATGATTTGTGCTACTGCAGGATGAATCTTTTGGATGGAGAGAGGTTTGCCCAATAGTAGGATGGCAGCACGAGTGAGTTGACCATCTCGCATCATCATGCTATTTGCCAAGAACTCCTCTGTACTCCAGGCATCAATTTCTTTGGCAGGAATACTTGAAGAGTGGACTTTTTTGAACATGACTTTAGCAGTAGCCACAGCCAACTCATCCAAATCGTTAATGGTTGCATTGGGTACGAGCTGGGCTGTCCAATCTGGTATTGGGGGTTGCTGGCGGATTGCATCTTGCTTAGCTTGGTTCAGAGGTTTCAAACTTTCACCATCACGACCATAAGCTACACCTTTCCAATGCATCACGATGTTACGTGGTGATGCCGGAACTTGGAACAACAAAACACGCTTGCCTTCAACCTCAATAGGTATAATATCTCTGAAGATGAGGTTGTCTGTTGTATGTTGAGACATATCTTGTTTCAAACGATTCAAGGCAACCTCGCCATCTTTGAAACTGGTTCCAATAACCTGATGTTTTTTGTCCCAAACACCAAAAACTATCCAAGCGAACTCACGTTCTCGCAAGTTCGCTTCATTGCTAAGGGCAGAGAAGTACTTCCCCAACTCGTCAACATCGAAGTTGGTCTCAGCCTTCTTAAACTCTACAACCTCATTTTCAGAGTGTTCCCAGAGCTGGTTGAAAATATCTATATATTTTTCCATTATTCGTTTTTTAAACAGCCACAAAGATAATCTTTTTCTTTGAGAATATGGCACGTATATTTAATAAAAATGTAGTTTCTTGGTGAATTATTCCAAATTTGAGGTGAAAAGTCCTTCAAAGCAGTATGACACGTTTAAGAAATACAAAAGAAATCAATGATAAATTAAAAAAGGCGAAGGGTTATTCCTTCGCCTTGATGATGTTCTCCACGATGCCATCGACAATGCTGTCGGCAAGGGAGATGTTGGGTACTAAGATGCTCTCGCACTTCAGGTATTCGCAAGCCTTGAGAAATATCTCGGCGGCTGGGATGATAACATCGGCACGGTCTTCCTTCAGTGAGAAACTGATTTCTCGTTCCTCGATGCTGAGGGGCTTCATCATCGTGTAGAGACGTTTCAGCTCTGCGAGAGAAAGACTCTTGGTGTCGCTCTTGCTGTGACGAGCCAACTTGTTGAGCTTGTTGATGTTACCACCCGAACCGATGATGCGGATTTCGCCGTATTGTTCGGCGTATCTCGTGAGGTTCTCTTGGAAGAGTTTTTCAGTGTCGGCTGTTACCTTGCCACCCAACATGCGGAGGGTTCCCATGTTGTAGGAGTAGCTGTCGGCAAGTTCTCCGTCGTGGATGATGCTGACCTCGGTGCTACCACCGCCTACGTCGATATAGGCAAAATTGCCTTCGTGTGAGTCGGTCTTTTCCACCATATTATTATAGAGGAGTTGGGCTTCCTCCTGTCCCTTGATGATTTCGAGTTTGATGCCTGTTTGTTTCTCTATCTTCTTCAGGATTTTCTTGCCGTTCTCGGCATCTCGCATGGCGGAAGTGGCGCAAGCACGATAGTGTTCCACGTTGTTGAGCTTCATGAATTGCTTGAAGCCCTTCATCATGTGGAGCATCATCTTCTCTCGCTCTTTCGAGATTTTGCCGAGAGTGAACACGTCCTTGCCCAAGCGCAATGGTATGCGAATGAACATTACTTTTTTGATTTTATCTTCTTCGCGAAGTGCGTCCTCATTATAGTTCTTGATGAGGAGGCGGGCTCCGTTAGAGCCAATGTCGATTGCTGCTATGTTCATAACAAATGCTTTTTTATGATTTTTCTTTAATTCAAATAATTTTTCCCAACCACCCCGTCCCTCCTTCATAAGGAGTTTTTTCGACCTCCCCCGTCCCCTCCTTGCCAGGAGGGGCTCCACCTCCTATCCCCAAGCCCCTTTCCCCCTCAGGGGGAAGGGGATGTAACCGCTCCTCCTCGTCGCTCTTAACCGCTTCGCTATAAGGTAGGCGGGGCATCAGAGCCCTCGCCTGATTTTTTGTGCGGTGTAAACCGCCTTGCTTGAGTTTCTTGCTTCTACTTCGTATTTCGTTTTTGCTTCCATTTCGATTCCCTTTCATTATTAATTCAAAAGCAAGCTCTCATCAAGGCGGTGTAACACCGCACAAAAGACCGCCGATTAGGCGTAAAACAATCGCAATTCTATTGCGTAAGAAATCATCGGCAGCCCCGTAGGGGCAAAGGCTCTGCTGCCGATACCAAAACTCTGGCGAAGCTATAGCGTAGCCAGCTACATCCCTCGCCCCTATGGTAGGGGCGTAGGGCTTGGGTATGGGGGTAAGGCCCCCCTCCGGGGAGGGGGACAGGGGTGGCGAAAAAATCCCTCTGATAAAGAGTGGAAAAAATCCCTCAATAAAGAATAGATAGTAGCCCTCTGCTAAGAGTCGAAGCTGCTTCTCAGCTACGAGAGAGAAATTCTCTCAAAAATCTCTTACTAAGAGATTCCCCCATTCTTATCCTCTTGATAAGAGCAAAACAGTTCCTTCTGACTTCTAAAGTCAGAGCCCTCCACGGAGGCATTCGTACCCTTACCATTCACAACCCTGCCGTTGCAGGTATCCCTCATACCATAGGCAATGGTACGGAGCAAGTCCGCTTGCATTTCCTCGTCATACACAGGCGTCATTACCTCGATGCGGTTCAGCAGGTTGCGTGGCATCCAGTCGGCGGAGCCGATGAAATACTTCGGTTTGCCACCGTTGGCAAAGATGAGGATTCTGCTATGCTCCAAGTATCGGTCGATGATGCCTACGCAGTGAATATTGTCACTGAGCTTCGGAATGCCAGGAACCAACGAACAGTTGCCACGGATTACGATGTCTATCTTCACGCCAGCCTTGGAAGCCTGGTAGAGCTTCGCCACCATGTCAGTATCGGTGATATGGTTAATCTTGATTTTCACCCAAGCCTCCTTGCCCTCGTTGGCGTTCTTGATTTCGTTGTCGAGCAAGCGGAGGATGCGAGTCTTCATCGAGTTTGGGGAGACGAGCAGTTCGTTGAAACGGAATGGGGAGAAAGGACGGTCGATGAAGTCGAACACCTTCGCCACCTCGTTGACAATCTTCGGGCGATCCGTCATCATCAGATAGTCGGTGTAAATCTTGGCATTTCCCTCGTGGAAGTTACCTGTTCCGATGCAAGCGATGTTGCCTTTCTTCGACTCGATGTACAAGAGTTTCGAGTGAATCTTCAAGCCCTCCACACCGAAGATGACGTTTACGCCTTCCTCCTGCATACGCTTGCTCCATTTGATGTTGCTTTCCTCGTCGAAACGAGCCAAGAGCTCCACCACGGCTGTTACCTTCTTGCCGTTGCGAGCGGCTGTGATGAGAGCCTTTACTACCTTCGAGTCCTTAGCCAAGCGATAGAGTGTGGTCTTGATGCTCTTCACCTCTGGCTTGGTGGCAGCCTCACGCAGTACACGGATGTAACCGTTGAAACTGTGGTAAGGCACGTGGATAAAACGGTCTTTCTCACGTATCTGGTCGAGGATGCTCTCGTTCGACAGGAACTCAGGCTTCATGATAGGAGCCCATTTCTCGTATTTCAGTTCCTTATGACCGCAGTCTGGGAACGACATCAAGTCCTTGTGGTTCTGATAGCGACCGCCAGCGAGCGAGGCATCCAATTCCTTGGTGTTCAGACGCTCACGCAATTTCTTGCGCATTTCCTTTGGCATCTCACGGTCGTAGATGACACGCACAGCCTCGCCTTTCTTACGGCTGTTTACGCCGAGGGCGATTCTCTCCATCGTGCCAAAGTCGGCATCGTTCTCTATCTCCATCTCCGCATCCTTCGTAAACTTGAATGAGTAGGCACTGTAGGTACTCTGTTTGAAACCGAGGAAGACCAATGGCAGGCAATAGCGCACCACGTCGTCGAGGTACATGATGTTGTCGAAGCCGTCGCTCGATGGTATCTTCACCCATCTGCCGAAGATTCTGTCGGGCACTTTTACCACTGCATATTTCTTCTTCGATTTCTTGTCCTTGTCCTTCTTCGAAGAACCTTTTTTCTCGGAAGCCTTTCCGTTAAGAGAATCCAAGTCCTCTTCATCCACTTCCGCTTTCTCCACGATGAGGTAGATGCGGTTGTCCTCCAATACCGTGAGGTCGTCTATCTCCGAGAGCCAGATGGGATTGACGGAGCCGTTGAGCTTGTCGTAGAAGAACTGGGTGAGAAACTTCTGCTGCTCATCGTTGAGCTGGTCTTCGGTGACAAGGCGAACCTTGTGAACTTCAAGTTCCCTGAAAACAGTATCCACCGCTTCAGTATATTCTTGCGAATAGGATTCATTGAGCTTGTTGATGGTTTTGAGTGACTTCTTGATGGATTGCTCCGTGTCCTTGGTGAGATGGCGGTCGAGCATACGGTTGAGCGATGCCACACGCACACGGAAAAACTCGTCGAGGTTGTTGCTGTAAATGCCGAGGAAGGAGAGGCGTTCGAGCACTGGCACGAACTCCTTCTTGGCTTCTTGCAGGATGCGATGGTTGAAATACATCCAGCTCACGTCTCTTTCCACGTAAGCTTTCCTCAATATTTCTTCTTTGGTCATGATTACTTATGGCAGTTTGTGAGAGGAACGTATGGTTCCTCTCTGGTAAGTGTATATGAAATGCCCTATATGAAATTTCTGCCTCCCCTAAGAGAAAGGATGTTTTATCCTATATGAAATTGTTTTTTATCCTCGAAGAAATCTATGTTCAACGTCGTTGAACTTAAATTCAGCGTTGTTGAACACAGGTTCAACGTTGATAAACATAAGTTCAACGACGTTGAACATAACTTTCTCCTGCATCTTCTAACTATTTGTCTTAGGATTGCGGTCAATATCTCTTAGCTTCGGAGAAAGTCTTATTTGGTATCGGCAGTTTTCTTCTCTACTTTCTTTGAATCCTTCTTAGGGGAGGGAGTGCTATTCTTTTTGTCTTCTTTCTTTTCTATAGGCTTTGCTTCCTTTTCCTCCTTGGCGGAAACTTTTTTCTCCTCTTTGATAGAAGTATTCTTTTCTTCCTTGTGAGAGACCTTTTTCTCTTTCTTGTCAGAAATTTCCTCTGCTTTCTTCTCCTTCTTCTCGTCTTTTACGACTTTCTTTTCAGAAGTATTCTTTTCAGCAGGGACTTCCAAGACGAGGAAGTCGGTATCGCCGTCTATGAAGTGGAGGGCTTTGCGGAAAGTCTTGCTGCTGCCAAATGGTACGATGATGTCGTGGAGCAAGTCGCAATCGTCAAAAGTGTGGCGGCTGAGCTTGGCAGGCACGCCAGCGAAGGTAATCTTTTTCAGTTTGTCGCACTCGGCGAAGGCATAGCTCTTCACCTCCTTTACGCTGGCTGGCACATACACGTTGTCCAGTTCGTCGCAGTCGTAGAAGGCATCGTGCTCTATCTCCTTCACGGTGCTTGGGATGATGACGTTCTTGAGCTGCTTCTTGCCACGGAAAGCCATCTCGCCGATAACCTCCACGCCCTCAGGGATGGTGAAGCTCTCAGCATGGCTCATGCAATAGACGAGACGCTTCTTGTCGGCGGTATAGACTGCCTCACCGTCGTACTCGAAGTTATCACTGTCAATCTTCTGTAGGGCAAGGTTGAGTACAAGGTTCTCAAACTTACCGTCCTTCTTACCTTCTTTCTTGGAATCTTTCTTTGTAAGAATGTCCAAAATCGCTTTCTTGTTCTCTTTCATCTGACTATTCGAATTAATAAATCTTGTTCGTCTGCGATAGCCAAAGAATGGCATTTTCGCATCCATTTCTTTTCGGCTGCAAAGTTACTACGATAGTTTGAAAGAGTGGGTGAAAAGGCGGTTACGTGTTTGTGAAGATAGTGTTACAGCGATGTTTCGGATATTGCAAGCGTGTTACAAAAAATAAATCTTCTTCTAAGAAGAAGGGGATTTTGATAGAAAAATAATCAGGAAAATATTTGGCGGTTTCGGAAAAGCGTTGTACCTTTGCACCTGAATTCAAGCATCAAGAGTTGCCCAGTTGTGGCACGCCAACCGAGTTTCGCATAGAGATAACCACGGTGGTAAAAGGATGCGTAAGTAGTAACAACTTAAAACAATTATCTTTATGAAATCAAATTCAGAGATGAAGCCTTGTAAGCTGAAGGCAAGTAGTGTGTGTGAGATAGAAGAGACTGTAAAAGATTACAAGTTTCAAGTCACCAAAGTGAAGACTCCTGCGGGGAGTGAATATCCTTTGCTCGTTGCACAGGAGTATCCTTATGCACAAATACAAATTCTTCCATCAAGTAGCAAAAATCAAGATGAACGGATGCTGGAGGCTTGGGATGCTCATTTTAGTGTAAAAAAGGCTTCTGATGGTTCTTCTGATTTCTTTGCTTTGTTAGCTGCAGCTGGAGGGGAAGGAGAAAAGTTCATAGAAATAAACCAAAAGAACTATAAGCAAGTTGTAAAAGACACAAGTGACTGTCTGCAAGCTGGTGCAGACTTTTGGAATGAGTTTCGAAAGCATCATATAACATTTGCTTCTAATTGTAGCTTGAGTTATATAGAATGAAAGAATCGGGGAACTATTCCCCGATAATCGTTGCGACGATGTGTCGGCTTCCGCCTCCCTCCCGAAACTCGCAGAGGTAAATGCCTTGCCAAGTGCCAAGGTTCAGTCTGCCGCCTGTGATAGGAATAGTGAGGGATACGCCTACCATGGTGGATTTGGCATGAGCCGACATATCCGTCGGACCTTCGTCCTGGTGCAGATAGCGAGGGTCGCCATCGGGCACAAGTCGCTCGAAGATACCCTTCAGGTCGTATCGTACATCAGGGTCGAAGTTCTCGTTGAGCGACAATCCGCAACTGGTATGTTGTACGAAGAGATTCAATATGCCTGTCTTAGGCAAGGCAGGCAAGTTCCTCTTCACCTCGCTCGTTACGAGATGGAAGCCACGAGGCTGAGGGCGTAATGAAAATTCTACTTGTTGTATCATTGTTGTTGTTATTTTAGATTGTGTCGCCATGGCGACACAATTACTATGTTTATTTGATTCTGAGATGCAAAAATATGAGTTTTCTTTTGAATCTCCAAACATTTATATAAAATAATGTATGTTATTTCGATTTTTCTTTGTACTTTTGCAGCATTAAAGAAAATAGGAGGAAAAGATATGTGTAAATATAAAGACACAAACTTGGGAATCAAGAAGTTGGACTTCAATGTGAAGCGTGGTGCCATGGCTGCATTCTTGACTGATGGTCGAGAGGTAATCGTACCAGTCTCCATGTTCCCAGAAATCAAGAGCTTGAGCAAGAAGCAGAGAGAGGATTATATGATTATGGATGATCAGTATTTCTCCTTTGATGCTTTGAGCAAGATTTATTCTGTAAAGGATATCTTGCAGCTCTAATTTTTCTTGTTTCTTCTTCTGCGGAGATGCCATCGTCCCATGCACCGCTGATGCTGTCAAAGATGCTCATGTCAACTTTGGTTGTGTCTCTAACTTTTTCTTTCATAAATCAGTATTTTGTCACGATTAGCTGACTTCTGTGCAAATGGCAGAAGACGGTCTTCTTCAACTAAATCGACTTGCCTATGCAGGATGTCCTCTAAGCCTACCATGATGCGTGCAATGTCAAACAAAGAAAACTTGTCGTTTCTAATATACCTCACCAGCAAATCGACATCGCTCTTCGGAGTTTCCTCTCCACGAGAGCATGAGCCAAAGAGCCAAGCCTTTTCTATGGGCTGGGTGGCAAGATACTGTTGTATCTTAGGTATCATTTCTTGTACGTTCTTGCTAAGCATAAGCGAAATGTTGTTTGTTCTTGCTGCAAATTTACGAGTTTTCTCCCTTATCTCCAAACTTTTATATATAAAAATGTAGGCATTCTCAATATTTCTTTGTATTTTTGCAAGCGATAAGGTACGATGGTCGCAAGACCGCCCCTAATGCCAACTATCTTTGGATAGGTTACTTTGCCACGGCTCTCAATGAGAATGGCAAGGCGGCTCTCGTCATGGCAAACTCTGCGAGCGATGCAGGCGGAAGTAAAAAATAATCAAACAGCCAATAGAAAAATAGCTGTTTGATTATTATTAGATGTTACCGAATAAATCAGAAGTCATGTCTTCTTTTGCTTTCATAATTTGCTTTTGTGCAATAGTAAAATATTTCTTCTGTTTTTCTATACCGATAAATTGTCTGTTTAACTTTATTGCTGCAATTGCAGTTGTTCCACTTCCCAAAAAAGGGTCAAGGACAATATCGTTTTCATCTGTATATAACTTAATGAC
>CAVKXW010000032.1:0-3825 GCA_963660215.1 Bacteroidaceae bacterium
GTATTTAATACTATTGCAAAGAGAAACAGAAAGATAATATAAAACTTTTTCATATATATATTGTTGTTTTTATTTAGCATATTCCAATATTGTTGTATCAACTTTTTATTTTTACCGTGATTTATACAATAATATGTATAAGCTCTAAAAGATGCTTCGCAAAAAGATTATTCCAAAAGGCAATGGTTGGTGATACTTTTGGCAATGCTGGCACTTGCTGATAGTATGGATGCGTCAAAATCATGGTGAATCCATGTGTTTGTGCATAATTAGTAAGATAGTCGAATGTGCCGTGTTTGGTGCGGCAGCATCCCACAATAACCTTTATTGTCGAAATACTGGTTATGATGCGATACCAGTCCTCGAATCTCTCATCGACACCATCACCAACAGTGACGATGGCAATTTCTGGTACCCCATTTTTCTCTAGAATGGCTAGTTGCTCTTTCTTATTTACGATAGAGCGGCTATCATAAGCCCAACCTTCACTAGGATTGGTTAGAATCTCAATGAGTCTGCTGGCACTTTTGGTCTTTCCATGACCGCCTAAGGCACTGATGGCAATCAGTAGCCTTTCTGGCTTTTTGTTTTCTAATGTTCCCATACGCTTATCATTTACATTGTTGTTATTATGTTTTTAGGGCACAAAAAAGGTGCAAACCGTTTTCATTCTATATTGAAGGCTCTGGACTGCCCGTACACAAAGAATGAAATCAGCTCACACCAATGAGTATATAGAGTTACCCATCCCACCGAAATGGGATGGATACAGTAATATACAATTGGGCGAACAACTTCCGACTCCGTTCTTGTGTACAGCGAATTGTCCAGATTCTCAATACGAACAAAGCATAGTTGCTTCCTAATTATGTCTGCCGTCACATCGTAACGACACTGCAAATATAGTGATTTTTTCTTAAAGTTGTTCATCGTGAGCTGATTTTTTTGCAAATGTACGGCGATTTTACGTTTTTTAGCCATTCCATTTTAGTCCATTTTGGTTCAAAAATGAGGAAGCAGGGATTACACCTTATTATATATAGGGGAAGAAAAACTAAAATAAAGCTAAATGATATTCACAAAATTTGTGAATATCGAATTATTGTTTTATCTTTGCAACTATAAAATGGAATAGTTATGGAAGTTAAATTTAACGAAGATTATCTGCGAGACCAATCTGCTTTCCCTACTCATCCTGGGGAAATTCTGAAGGATGAAATTGAGTATAGGGGTATTTCTCAGCGCAAGTTGGCTGAGGAAATGGGAATCGCTTATTCTGCATTGAATGAAATCTTGAATGCTCGAAGACCTGTTACAGAGAAAACTGCACTGTTGTTTGAGGCTGCTTTGGGCGTGAATGCTGAACCTTTGCTGAGGATGCAGATGCGTTATAATATCCAATCGACAAGAATGGATGCTACGTTTATGCAACGATTGTCGCAAGTTCGAAGAATTGCAGCTGCACTTTAATTGCTGTATGGAACAGAGATTACGTGATAGGATAGAGGAGATGACGGGGCGCACGATGAAGACACCTCGTGATTTTGCTTGGCTCAGCCAGCAGGTGGAAGAACGCACTGGGCTGAGAGTAAGTGGATCTACGCTCCGCAGATTCTGGGGATATGTGAGCGAGGGGGTGAAGGCGAGTGCCTTTACCAAGGATGCGCTGGCTAAATATCTTGGATTTCAAGACTTCGCTCAGTTCATAAAAATGCAGGGAGAGGGGAATGTGCAGAGCCAACTGGTGATGGGTGACAGGATATGCTGCGATGACCTATACGAAGGCCAGATGCTGAAGCTCTCTTGGCTTCCCGACCGAACTTGCATTGTAAGATATGAGGGGCAGGGACGGTTCTCAATTGTGGAATCGAAGAACACTCGATTATCGAAAGGGGATACCTTCGAGTGCCATCTCTTTATCAACCATGAACCAGCGTATTTGGATAAATGGACGCATGAGAAGAATGCTCCTGCGACCTATGTCATAGGAAAAACGAATGGCATAGTCGTGGAGCATAACCTCGGTGAGTGAAGAGGACTAAGTGACTGTAAATGAAGGTGCATCATAAACTATTTATAGAGCTTCTTCATAGCTTCTTATTGGTTGCTAGACTGTTCGTTTTCTCTTTGCAATTCCAACAACGTTGGCTTCACATATTTTTCTGTCGTATAGCTAGAGAGCGTATTGACGATGCTAGTCTTGCTCTTTTCATCGAGACCTAGCTCACATGAATAAGGATAAGAAATGTTGATGAAATTGTTGCTTTCATCCACGAATTGACCGAACTTTTCGCTCTTCTTGATGATGTCTTTCTGTTGGGCAATGCCAGATTCCTTCCACATGAGGTCTATCTTCTGCTTGCCTTTTGCGATGATTGCTTCTATCTTGGCATCTGTGGTTGGGGCTTTAGGAGAGGCATCTGAAGAAGTACTTAGTGCTGAAGAATGGGAAATGGTAGGGATAGCCTTGTCATGTGACGTATTTGATGAATATTCATTTTTGTCATCAGTCAGGTTATTTATCTTTTCGCTTTGGGCTACTCCTGTATTCTCGATTTCATTCTTTCCATTATCAGCTTCGTCCCTACTATATAATAAGGTGTAGCCGATGCCTCCCATCAATAGGATGCTGATGAGGCTGGCTATTAGAAGGCGCTTGCTGGGATTAGCCTTTGGGTTGGCTAGGGAGGAAAGGTCGTGCTTGATTTCCTCTACATGCTGGTATCGCTCTAGGATAGGGGCTTTGCATTGGGCGATGATGGTGGCATATCTCTTGCCTAAGTTCATCTCTTCTAGGACGCAACCTAGGCTATAGATGTCGTTACGGATGTCGGCTTGGCGAGAGGTGATTTGTTCGGGAGAGGTGAAGCCCGGAGTGCCAGCTGGTTGTTTGAGAATGGTATAATTGTCGGCATCGGAAAGTCCGAAGTCGATGAGTTTCACATGATTGCCATTGTGGGTAATCATGATGTTGCTGGGCTTAAGGTCGCGATGCACAATCTGCTTGGCGTGGATGTATTGCAGGGCATCGAGTATTTGGAGAATAATGGGAAGGAGATATTTCTCGGAATCCCCCTTCTTGCTATTGCTAATGGAAACATTCTTGATGGCATCTGTTCCTTCAGAGATTTCCTTGATAAAATCTCCGAGTGTTCTGCCCTCTATCCATTCCATCACGATGCAATATCCCATGTTAGGTATCTCCTCGAAACTGGATGCCGACACGATGTTGTGATGTTGCAAGGAGATGAGTATGTCGAACTCCTTGCGCAATAAGTGCTTGTAGATTTCTTGTTGCTGGTATGCAGGTTTCAGCCCTTTGAGCATCCACCATTTGCCATAGCGTTTAGCCTTGCAAAGGAGGTTGTAACCTTTGCAAGGTATTGGAGTGATGTCGGTGAAGTGCTCCGAAACATGCGCCTCTTCGGGTAATATGATGCCTGAGTTTGAATCCATGCTGCAAAGATATACAAAATTCTCAAAAGTCCACAACAAAATTCTCAATTCTATCTCGCAAAATTCTCAAAAGTATGCTTAGATGATACGGATAAGTACCATATAACAAATGGTTCCTGCGGCTATCGACCACATCATGCTCTTGCGCCAAGCTTGGATGAGGATGGTGAAGAGGACAGCTAAGAGTAGGGCGATGGCATCGGATGCCACAGAGATTTCTCCGTCGGAAACGTGCGGAATCTATACAAAAAATGATAGATTCCGCACGTTTCTGACGGAAATGCTTAATTTATTCCCGAATTTGGCTAAAGATTTCAATTCTATCTCGCAAAATTCTCAAAAGTATGCTTAGATGATACGGATAAGTAC
>CAVKXW010000032.1:4710-25617 GCA_963660215.1 Bacteroidaceae bacterium
AGCAAGAACTCTGCACTGCCAGCATACACCACCATCGCCATCAGCATAGGGTACAGGAAGCTGAAGCCCAACTCGTGCATATAAATGCCGTAAGTCAAGCCTAAGAATCCATAGCCTGCCATGATCGGAAGCGAGGCTTGGAAGGCAGGTTTAAGTGAAGAACGAAGAGTGAAGAGTGAAGAATTCATTGGCTCTATAGTTTAATACGATTGATTCTTTTATCGTATGCAAAATTACGAAAATATACAGAAAAAGCCAAGACTAAGCTTGGCTTTCTGCTAAATATACCATATCTGCGGTATGAATATTATCTATTTTCCACAGCCAAGCTGTGCTCGTGCTTCTCGATGTCTCGCTTCGACTTACTCTTGATAACGAGCCATACGCCAGAGAAAATGAGTACGGCGGCAAAGGCTTGGGTGCCCTTGAAGACGGCGAGACCAGCCAAAACACTCACGGTGACGGATACGAGAGGCTGCACATAGTTATACACCGACACCACGGTAGGGCGCAAGGTCTTCTGACCGATCATCATACAGATGTAGCCCATGTAGGTGCCGAAGAACACTACGTAAGCCGACTCCCACCACGTGCTCATCGGAACATTGGCGAAGTCGATGGCGGAGAGATGACCGATGGTGAAAGGCCAAATCATCAGCGTAGCCCAGGTAAACATCCACTTGTTGATGGTGAAGAGGGAGTACTTCGACAGCAGATTCTTGAAGAGCGAGAGGTAGAGGGCGAACGAGAGCTGAGCCGACATACAGAGCAGGTCGCCCCAGATGTTGCCCACCTTGGCGTTGCCAGCTTGTGCGCTGGTGGTGATGATGATGATGGCACCGGCGCATCCCATCAGTACTCCGAGCGCCTTCTTCCATGTGATAGGCTCCTTCAGGATGAAGAAGGAGAGAATCATGGCGAAGATAGGCATCGAGGTGGTCATGATGCTGGAGTTGCTAGGCGAGGTCATGTTCAGACCGATGGTATAGGAGCACTGGTTGAACACGAGTGCGAAGATGCCAGCGGCGGCAAACATGAAGATGTCTTTTACAGGAACGTGCTCCTTCTTGGTGAAGAATGAGGTGAGCCAGAAGAGAATGGCTCCACCGAGCACACGGAAGCTCACGAGGTCGATGCCGTCGATGCCGTGCAGCATCGCATCCTTGCCTACAGGAGCCATCAATCCCCAGAATGCACCCGAACAGAAGAGGCACAAGTGGGCGATAAGAGGTCTTTTGTTATCCATTTTACCTTATTTTTGTTTAAAACGTCTTGTTTTATATTGAAAATCGAGTGCAAAGGTACAAATTTTCGAGGAAAATGATTATATTTGCCGTGAGAAATCTTAGGTTACAGGCAAGAAACTTTTGCCGAAGGCTTTAAAACAGAATAATTATGCAGAAATACGCTGACTATATCAAGCAGATAGAGATAGAATCTCTCTGGAGCGGTACCAAACATATCCTTTGGAACCTCGACCGCCGTGTCAACATCCTGAGCGGTGTGAACGGCGTGGGCAAGAGTACCATATTAAATAAGGTGACGAAAGGTTTGGCGGCAGGTGGCGAGTTCCCTAGCCACATGCTCAAGGGCGTTCACTTACAGGTGGAACCTGAGGAGGCGAAGTGGATTCGCTTCGATGTCATCCGTTCGGTAGACAGACCGCTGATGAATGCCGAGATGATCAATAAGATAGACCTCTCGCTCGTTACGGAACTCGACTGGCAGCTCTTCCAGCTACAGCGCAAGTACCTAGACTATCAGGTGAACATAGGCAACCGCATCATCGCCGTGCTTCAGAGTGGCGAGCCTGATGCGGCACAGAAGGCGCAAGCCCTCAGCGAACCGAAGAAACTCTTCCAGGACATGGTGGACGACCTCTTCAAGGAGACAGGCAAGACTATCATCCGCACGGCGAACGAAATCAAGTTTAACCAGATGGGCGAGCAACTGATGCCTTACCAGCTCTCTGCTGGCGAGAAGCAAATCCTCGCCATTCTCCTCACTGTATTGGTGGAGGACAACCAGCCATACGTGCTCTTCATGGATGAGCCAGAAATCAGTCTCCACTTCGAGTGGCAGAAGCGACTCATCTCGCTTGTCTTGCAGCTCAACCCGAATATCCAGCTCATCATGACCACCCACAGCCCTGCCGTGGTAATGGACGGATGGATGGACAGAGTGACGGAAGTGAACGACATCACGATTAAGTGAAAAACGAAGAGTGAAGAACGAAGAATCCAAATGTCTTGGTTCTTAGTAAAAAAACTATAGAATTCTTCACTCTTCGTTCTTCACTCTTCACTTAAAATTGCGAATTTATGAGCAAGCGACTAACCGATAATATCAATTCCCTTTACTTCGAGGCAGCCAACAAGATGACCTCGAAGAAGGCTCGGCGTAAGATTGTGGCTTACGTCGAGAGCTACGACGATGTGTTCTTCTGGCGCTCGGTGCTTAGCCGCTTCGAGGACAGCACTCGCTATTTCGACATCATGCTGCCTACTCGCAACAAACGGTTGGATCGTGGCAAGAAAGCTGCCATATCCAGTATGCTCAAGAGCGTGGGCAAGGATATGATAGCCTGTGTGGATGCCGACTATGATTATCTGCGACAGGGCATTACGGAAATGTCGCAGCAGGTATTGGAAAATCCGTATATTTTCCATACTTATGCCTATGCCATCGAAAACTTCCAGTGCTATGCCCAGGGACTGCACGAAACCTGTGTGATGGTAACGCTCAACGACCATCACATCTTCGACTTCGAACGTTTCCTCGACTCCTATTCGCAGACTATCTGGCCGCTCTTCGTATGGCACATGATGATGTATGTGCGTCATAGTAAGATGAGTATGCACTTCGACATTTCGGAGTTTGACAAGGTCATCGTCTTGCCAGCCGTCCGCATACAGGATCCACAGTGGGCGATAGATTATCTTGCCAAGAAGGTGAGGGCGAAGCTGTTCCAGTTGGAACGCCGCTTCCCGAAACTGAAGCAGGAGTTTGATGACGAGGTGCACGACCTCAATGCCCTCGGCATCCACGAGCACAACACCTATTTATATATACAGGGGCATCACCTGTTCGACCTCGTGGTGTGTCCCATCGTGCAGACTGTCTGTGACCAGTTGCGCAATGAGCGAGAGAATGAAATACGAGACCGAGCCATCCACAGCGAGCAAGCCCGAACCGAAATGGCTTGCTATGAGAACAGCCTGGGGAAGGTAAAAATGATGATGAAGAAGAACACCTTCTATCAGTTCTCGCCCGAGTTTCGGAAGATACAGGCGGATGTGGAGAAGTTCTTGGAAAGGTAAAAGGGTAAAAAGGTAAAAAAGTAAAAGAATTGTAGCTTATATCGCCCACTCTCTTTTTACCTTTTTACTTTTTTACCCTTTTACCCTTTTACCTTTAAACGTATGTCTCCAGGAACTTCAATGTTCCCTCAACCTTCAATGTCTTGGTGCTGGCTGGGATGACGATGCTCTCGCCGCCTTGCAGCGTTACCTCGTTGCCCTCGTTGTCGGTAATCTTCGCCTCGCCCTTCAAGCCAATCAGGATGACGAAGCTGTCAAGCTCGGAGTAGTCGAGCGTCATAGGCTCGTCTAGGTCATAGACGGCGGTATTGAAGAATGGGCACTGCACCATGCTCACGCCTTCGTTCTTCTTTGGAGTATAGTGCTGGCGATAGTCTGGCAGCACGGTGTAGTCGATGCACTCGGAAGCCTCCTTGGTGTGGAGCTGGCGATAGTTGCCGTCCTTGTCCTTGCGCTTGAAGTCGTAGATGCGGTAGGTTACGTCGCTTGTCTGCTGAATCTCGGCAACGAAGCAACCTGTGCCGATGGCGTGGATTCTGCCTGCTGGTATGAAGAAGCAGTCGTCTTCCTTCACGTTATATTGTGCCAGGGCATCGGTGATGGTGTCGTTCTCCACCATCTGCTTGTACTGCTCTGGAGTGATTTGCATCTTCAAGCCATTGTAGAGCTTGGCGTCAGGCTCGCATGGCAGGGCGTACCACATCTCGGTCTTGCCACGCTCCTTGCCCTGCTTGTGGGCTATCTCGTCGTTAGGGTGAACCTGGATGGATAGGTCACGGTTGGCATCGATAAACTTGATGAGCAATGGGAACTCGGTGCCGAAACGCTCATAGTTCTCCTTGCCGAGGAAACTCTCCTTCAGTTCGGCGCAAACCTCGTTGAGCTTCTTGCCCTTCATCTCACCGTCGGCTACGATGCTCTCGTTGCCTGGCACACCAGAGATTTCCCAACTCTCGCCCACGTTCTCCTGCTTTACGTCAAGATGCTTGAAGGCGATAATCTTGTTGCCACCCCAAATGGTGGATTTTAATAGTGGTTCAAACTTTAATGGTTTCATAACTACTTGTATTTAGTTTATTAAATTAGTTTTCCTTCCAGAAGGCAGGTGTGAGGATGACCAGCACGCTGAATATCTCCAAACGGCCGATGAGCATCATGAACGAGCAGAACCATTTTGCCACATCAGGCAATTCGCTCCACGACATCGTAGGTCCTATCTCGATGCCGAGCGTAGGTCCCACGTTTCCCACGCAACTCAGGGTGATGGTGATGGCGTTGGTGCTGTCTATGCCCATGGCTATCATCGTGAAGGAGATGAGCACGCAGATGATGAGGTAGCTCACGAGGAAGGCGAGCAGGGTAACTCGTTTCTGCATCGGCACGTTGTTGCCGTCTATCTTCAACGGCAACACGGCGTTGGGATGCAATATCTGGCGAAACTCGTTCTTCACCACTCTGAGCAGCATCACGCCACGGATACACTTGATGCCACCGCTCGTACTGCCCGAACAAGAGCCGAAGAACATACACATCGCCAGCACCACCCAGGTGACATGAGGCCAGAGGGCGGCATCGTCGTTAAAGAGACCTGTGGTCGTGATAAACGACACCACCTGGAAGATGGCACTGCGGAAGGCGTGCTCCAAGTCGTAGTTGCGCATCGCCATCAACTCTATCATAATGAAGGCTGAGAAAACGGTGACGAGGAAGATATAGAACTTGAACTCCGAGTTCTTGAAGAGGTTCTTAACTTTCAACTTGATGACGGCGGCGTAAAGCAAAGTGAAGTTGATGCCCGAAAGGAAGCAGAAGAGCGTACAGATGTATTCGAGCGTAGGCGAATGGAAGAACTCCGTACTGGTGTTATGGGTGGAGAAACCACCTGTCGCCGTGGTTGACATCGCATAGTTGATGCTATCAAACACGTTCATTCCGCCGAAGTAATAAGCCACGATACAGCCGATGGTGAGCACCACGTAGATGCTCCATATCCACTTGGCCGAGGTGGAGAGGCGAGGGTGCAACTTGGTCTTGATAGGTCCCGTAGCCTCGGCTGCAAACACCTTGGTCTGTCCGCCTACGAGCGATGGAAGCAGGGCGATGGTGAAGAACACGATGCCCAGTCCGCCTATCCATTGGGTGAGCGAACGCCAGAAGAGCAAGCCGTGCGGCAAAGCCTCCACATCGTCGATGATGGTGGCTCCCGTCGTGGTAAAGCCCGACATGGTCTCGAAGTAAGCATCCGTAAAGTTGTTGATATATCCGCTTATCATAAACGGCAGTGTGCCGAAGAGACTGAAGATAATCCAAGAGGTGGAAACCACGAGATAGGCATCACGGCGAGACATAGAGTTGTCTGCTCCGTGTCCTTTCCACTTCAGGGCAAGTCCGCCTCCGATGGTGGCAAGGGTGGCAACGATAAAGGCAAAGACATCATCCTGCTGATAGTAGAGAGCCACCAGCAGACTGAGCAATAATAGGAATGCCTCGATGAAGAGGAGCTGTCCCAAAACCTTGTAAATCAATTTACGATTGATCATTTCTCTTTACCTTATTATATATTTCTCTTTACCTTATATTATATATGAAATACTTTTTATGCGATGTTGGCTTATACGAAGTATTTCTCTATTTTCTTCATGTTGATGTTGTGGCAGAATACCATTACCGAGTCGCCTGCCTCTATCTGGGTGTTACCCGATACGAGCATTCCCTCGTTGCCACGTACCAGACCACCGATGGTTACGCCGATAGGCATTCCTAGGTCTTTCACAGGCTTCTTGGTCACCTTAGAACCTTCCTTGGCGATAAACTCAGCCACGTCGGCGTTTGCGCTCATCAGGAAGCGCACGTTCATCACGTCGGCATCAAGCATCATCTGGTAGATGTAGCTGGCGGCTATCATCTTCTTGTTGATGATGGTGCCGATGTCCAGGCTCTCCGCCATGCTCACGTAGTCTACGTTCTCCACGGCAGCCACGGTCTTTCTTACGCCCATTCGTTTGGCGGTGAGGCAGGCGAGGATGTTGGTCTCTGCATTGCCAGTCAAGGCTACGAACGCCTGGGTGCTTCGGATTCCCTCCTCGGTGAGCAGCGGAATGTCCCTACCGTCGCCGTGGATGATGAGGGTATGGTTCTCGTCGAGGATGTCGTTGAGATACTCGCAGCGGTTCTCGTCTTTCTCGATGATTTTGCACTCCATGTACTCTGGCATCTTCTTCACGGCTCTCACGGCAGTGCGACCGCCGCCCATGATCATCACGTTCTTTACGTCTACGTAGTGCTCCTTGCCCACTATCTTGCGGATGTACGGAATGTAGTTGCGAGTGGTCATGAAGTAGGCGAGGTCGTAGAGCTTCAGCTCGTCGTTACCACCAGGGATAATGGTGTCTCTGCCTCGCTTGATGGCTACCACGTGGTAAGGGTCGTTGGGACCGCTGATGTTCTTGAGCGGTTCGTTGAGAATCTCGCAACCCTCACGCAGTTTGATGCCTAGCATCACGAGCGCACCGTCGTGTACGTCCCAACGCTGGCGCACCCAACTCATCTTCAGTCCGTTGTTGATGTCTACGGCTGCCAGCATCTCTGGGTAGATGAGCTTGCTGATGCCCAGGTTCTTAAAGAACTCCTGCGCCTGTGGCTCCATGTATTCTGGGTTGTCCACACGAGCCACGGTACGCTTGGCACCTAGGTTCTTGGCTAGGATGCTAGCCGTGATATTGGTGCTCTCCACAGGCGTTACGGCGATAAAGAGGTCGGCATCGCCTACGCCAGCATCCTTCAGAATCTTGAGGCTTGTTGGTTTGCCCAGCATGGTGAGCAAGTCGCAGTCGGGGCCGATGCTGCCCAGACGCTCCTCGCTTTCGTCGATGAGCGTAATCTCCTCGTTGCTTCTCGACAAGAGTCGAGCCAAGTGTGTGCCTATGGCATGAGCGCCAGCTATGATGATTTTCATTGTTTGATTGCTTTCTTGATTGATTCGTTGTCGAGATGCACGATTTCTCTGAGCTGTGCCACGGTGCCGTGTTCCACAAACTCGTCTGGCAATCCCATTCGGGTAATCTGTGGCTGATAGCCATGGTCGCTCATCCATTCGAGCACGGCGGAGCCCATACCTCCAGCTCTTACTCCATCCTCGATGGTCACGATGCGAGAGAACTTTTCTCCCACCTCTTTTAATATAGACTCGTCGAGCGGCTTGAGGAAGCGCATGTCGTAGTGAGCGATGCTGAGTTCGTTGATTTCCTCTATCGCCTTGGCTGCGTTGTTGCCGATAGGACCGATGGTGAGTACGGCGACATCCTCGCCGTCCTTTAGCTTTCTGCCTGTACCTGTCTTAATTTCCTCCATCGGGTTGCGCCAGTCGGTGAGTACGCCGCAGCCACGAGGGTAGCGGATTACGTAGCAACCGTGGTCTGGCAGTTGTGCCGAGTACATCAGGTTGCGTAGCTCATGCTCGTTCATCGGCGAGGCGATGGTGAGGTGTGGGATAGGGCGAAGTGCCGCCATATCGAATGCGCCGTGATGGGTAGGGCCGTCTTCGCCTACCAGTCCGGCACGGTCTAGGCAGAGCACCACAGGCAGGTTCAAGAGAGCCACGTCGTGGATAAGATTGTCGTAGGCACGCTGTGCGAACGAACTGTAGATATTGCAGAATGGGATGAGACCATCCTTCGCCATACCTCCAGAGAAGGTGACGGCATGCCCCTCGGCAATACCTACGTCGAAGGTGCGGTCGGGCATCGCCTTCATCATGATGTTCATCGAGCATCCTGTAGGCATGGCTGGTGTCACGCCCACTATCTTAGGGTTCTTCTCGGCAAGCTCTAGCAGGGTGTTGCCAAATACGTCCTGATACTTAGGAGGTTGGTTGCTGGTGTCGGCGATGAGTCGCTCGCCAGTCTCTGGGTCGAACTTACCTGGTGCGTGCCATACGGTGGCACTCTTCTCGGCTGGTTCGTAGCCCTTGCCCTTGGTGGTGTGCAGGTGCAGCAGCTTAGGCCCCTTCATATTCTTGAGCTGCTTCAGTACACGTACCACTTCCTTTACATCGTGCCCGTCGAAAGGGCCGAAGTAACGGATGTTCATTCCCTCGAAGATGTTCTGCTGATGGCTAAGCGCAGATTTCAGCGCATTGTTTAGACGGATGATGCCCTTGCGACGGTTTTCGCTGAGATAGCCCTTGGAGTGGAGCCATTGCGAAGCCTTGAAACGCAACTTGTTATAAGTCTCATTGGTGTCAAGGTTTAAGAGATATTTCTCCATGCCACCCACGGCGCGGTCGATGCTCATGTCGTTGTCGTTGAGGATGATGAGCATGTCGTTGGGGGTGCTGGATACGTTGTTTAGTCCCTCGAAGGCAAGTCCGCCACTCATGGCTCCATCTCCTATCACCGCCACTATATGACGATCAGTTTCTCCTGTTTCGCGTGCAGCCACAGCCATGCCAAGGGCGGCGGAGATGGAATTGCTCGCATGTCCGCAGGCGAAAGTATCATATTCACTCTCCAACGGGGTAGGGAAAGGGCGGATGCCGTGCAGCTTTCTGTTGGTGCAGAACGAGTCACGGCGACCTGTCAGTATCTTATGTCCGTAAGCCTGATGCCCAACATCCCATACGATACGGTCGTATGGAGTGTTGTAGATGTAATGAAGGGCTACGGTTATTTCTACTACACCAAGAGAGGAGGCAAAATGACCAGGGTTTACGCTAACCTCGTCGATGATGTCTTCTCTTAGCTCTTTGCAAACTTGGGGCAACTGGTCGATGCTGAGTTGTCTCAAGTCTTGTGGATATTTTATATTGTTTAATAGACTAAACTTATTCTTGTCCATGTTTTCATCAATGAATATCGGTGCAAAGATACTGCTTTTTTCTTGATAAAGCATACTTTTGTGTTGATATTTTCTGTTTTTCCGATATTTCTTTGTATTTTTGCAGAAAAATAATTAGAAAATAATACTAACAATGAGAAAGAATGTAATCCTTTTGGGAGCCATGATGATGGCTTCTATGACAATGATGGCACAAACTAAGGTGGGTGGCATCAGTGAGTCTGCTTTGCAGCAGATGGCTAAAGCACAGGGCAATGGTGCTAACAAGGCGCTTTTCAATGCCATAGCAAATAACAATATTGATGATTTGGTTAAGAACCTAGCCAATTCTGCTCCTGTTGATACTCATTTCAGCATAGAGACGCCTAAGCAGAGCATCCATAACCAGAAGAGTTCGGGTAGATGCTGGATGTTCAGTGGTCTGAATGTGCTCCGCTCCAACTTTGCGCTCAATGACAAGCAGGGCAGGGTAGTGGAGTATTCACAGGATTATCTCTTCTTCTATGACCAGTTGGAAAAGGCTAACTTGATGCTGCAAGGCGTTATTGAAACTGCCAAGAAGAGTATTGAGGACCCTCAGGTGCAGTTCTTCTTTAAGAGCCCAATCAATGATGGTGGCACTTTCTGTGGTGTGGCTGATCTCGCTGCCAAATATGGATTGGTGCCAATGAGCGCTCAGCCAGAGACCTATTCTAGCAATAATACCTCAAAGATGAGCAAGTTGATAAGCAGCAAGTTGCGTGAATATGGTTTGGAGCTCCGCAAGATGGTGGCTCAGGGCAAGAAGAGCGCCGCCATACAGACTCGTAAGAACGAGATGCTGGGCTCTGTTTATCACATGCTTTCACTCACATTGGGCGAGCCTGTGAAGGAGTTTACCTATGCTTTCCGTGACAAGGATGGCAAACAGGTGGGCGAGGCAAAGAAGTATACCCCTAAGAGCTTCTACGAGGAGACTGTAGGAAAAGACCTCAATGGTACTTTCCTCATGGTGATGAACGACCCTCGCCGCCCTTATCACAAGACATACGAGGTGGAATACGACCGCCACATGTATGATGGTCATAACTGGAAGTATCTCAACCTGCCTATGGAGGAAATCGCCAATCTCGCCATCGCATCGCTGAAGGATGGGCACAAGATGTACTCCAGCTACGACGTAGGTAAGCAGCTCGACCGTAAGCGTGGCTATCTCGCTGTGGACAACTTTGATTATGGCAGCCTCTTCAACACCACATTCCCTATGGACAAGGCAGAGCGCATCTCTACCTTCGACAGTGGTTCTACCCATGCCATGACTCTCACTGCCGTAGACCTTGACGCCAATGGCAAGCCTGTGAAATGGAAGGTGGAGAATAGCTGGGGAGCGGATAATGGATTCTCTGGTTGTTTCATCATGACCAATGAATGGTTTAATGAATATATGTTCCGTTTGGTTGTTGACAAGAAGTATGCCTCTGAGCAGCTCCAGAAGGAGTTTGACCAGAAGCCAACCATGCTGACTCCTGACGATCCATTGTTTCAGTTGGAAGACTAATTCGAAGAAAGGTTCGTTTTTAGTGTACCCGAATTGCTTCTAAAAACGTTTTAAATATAAAATGTAAGACGAAAAACAATGATAGAGAAAAGTAAGCGTGAGCGTATTATTGCGCTCGTCAATAAGGAAGTAGTGCCAGCCATAGGATGTACGGAGCCTATGGCTGTGGCTCTCTGTACAGCCCAGGCTGCCACCACATTGGGTAAGCGACCTGAGCACATCGAGGTACTCCTGAGCCCTAATATGCTAAAGAATGCCATGGGAGTAGGTATTCCTGGTACGGGGATGATAGGTTTGCCTATCGCCGTATCACTCGGTGCCCTCATCGGACGACCTGAGTACGAGCTTGAAGTATTGAAGGACTTGACTCCAGAGAGCCTTGCACTGGGCAAGCAATATATCCAAGATGCGGATATCGACATCAAGCTGAAGCAGGGCAATGTGGATAAGTTGTATATTGAGATAGTTTGTCATGCAGGCGCAGATTCTGCTACGGCAATCATTGCTGGCGGGCATACTCACTTCGTGTATGTGGAGCGCAATGGCGAGGTGGTGCTAGACAAACGTGGTGCTGCCTCCAACGAGGAAGGCGAGGATGACATTCAGCTGAATCTTCGCTTGGTCTACGATTTCGCCACGACAGCTCCGCTGGATGAAATCTCTTTCATACTCAAGACCAAGGAATATAACATGAAGGCTGCCGAACTCAGCCTCAAGGGCAACTATGGTCATTGCCTCGGCAAGACGATGGACCGACCTTTGAGCCACGGCATCTTCGGCAACAACATTTTTTCCCACATCATCTCTCGCACCGCATCGGCTTGCGATGCCCGCATGGGTGGAGCGATGATTCCCGTGATGAGCAACAGCGGCAGTGGCAACCAGGGCATCTGCGCCACCAATCCTGTGGTGGTATATGCCATGGAGAACGAGAACACCGAAGAGGAGCTGATTCGTGCCTTGATGCTCAGCCACTTGACGGCAATCTACATCAAGCAGAGCCTGGGCAAGCTTTCCGCCCTCTGTGGGTGCGTGGTGGCGAGCACGGGCAGCAGTTGCGGTATTACCTACTTGATGGGTGGCGACTATACTCGCATCTGTAATTCGGTGAAGAATATGGTGGCTAACCTCACAGGTATGATTTGCGACGGTGCCAAGCCTAGCTGCGCCCTGAAGATTTCCTCGGGAGTGAGCACCGCCTTGTTGTCAGCCCTGCTGTCGATGGAAGGCAAGTGCGTAACCTCTGCCGAAGGCATCGTGGATGATGATGTGGACAAGTGCATCCATAACCTCACCAGCATCGGTGCCGATGCGATGAGGGCTACAGATGATATGGTGCTCGACATCATGACGCACAAATAGTTGCAAAATAAAAAAGGCTCGCTGATTAGCGAGCCTTTTTTATTTTGCAACTTTATAATTTACACGAGTGTAGCCACGATTTCCTCACGAGTGCCTGGCAACATGTCGATGACAGGAATCTCTGGCATTGTGTAACAACCTGGCTGAAGGCGGAATGAAGCACGAGCCACGTTAACCAATACCTGTGCGGTGAGGGCAGGGTTGTTGATGCTCATGTTGAATTCGAAGCGCTGGTTCTGTGTCTTGCCAGATACACCCTTGCGAACGAGGTTCACGCCATGGCCCATATCCTTCACGTCGTCTACTGATGCAACGGCAAATACGTGGGTCTCATCGCTAGCGAAGTATGGGTCTGCCTTGATTTCGGCTGTAACCTCCTCGATGGTAGCACCGTCTTCCAACTCTACGTAAACCATACGGCGGTGGATGCCCTCGCCCAATGGAATGGTAACGGAGAGTGCATTCTTAACACCCTTCTTGCCACGAACACAAACAGAGTGCCCCATGCTCATACCAGGACCAAAGTTGGTATATGTCAAGCCCTTAGGAGCGAGGCTCTGCATCAATACACGTACGATGGAGTCGGATCCAGGATCCCAACCTGCGGAGATGACGCTCACCTTGCCAGCCTTCTTGCAGTTCTCCATCTGCTTGGTGCGATAGTCGAGGATGCTGGTGTGGATGTCGAAGCTGTCCACGGTGTTGATGCCGAGGGCGACAATCTTCTCAGCGTACTCAGGGCAAGAACGAGTAGGGGTTGCGAGGATGGCAACATCTACGTCCTTCAACTTGGTGATGTCGTCTACCACCTCATACTCAGCCAACTCTGCTGGCTTGTCCTTTGCGCCTTGACGACGTACGATACCTGCAATCTCGAAATCTGGTGCTGCTTCGAGAGCCTCTACGGTAAACTTACCGATGTTGCCGTAACCTACTACGGCTGCTCTAAATTTCTTCATGTTCTTATTTCTTTTATTTTGTTGTTTTCTTTTAGCTTGTGGCGGTTATGATGCCGCATAAAGTAGATTTCGGTTGCAAAAGTATAGTTTTTTCTTGAAATACGTGACGTTTTAATAGATTTTTAACTAACAGAACTTGCAAAAAGTAATAAAATCATAGTTTCTAGGTATGAATAAGCGGAGAATTGTAAGGTTTCGGTGGCTAGAGGCTTACGGATTTGTTATTTTGTGGAGAAACAATCAGATATTTTGGGCGATATACAATAACCCTGTCCTTCATACGTTATAAATGTATTCACTTTTTATTAAAAATAGGAGAAAAAGAAAATGATAGAATATATTCATGGCGACTTGACAGAATTGACCCCAGCCTTGGCGGTCGTAGAGACGGCAGGCGTAGGATATGGGCTCAACATCTCGCTCAATACTTACACAGCCATTCAGGGCAAGCAAGAAGTGAAGCTCTATGTGCATGAGGTGCTTACGGCTGGTGGAAGAGACGATTCTTTTACCCTTTTCGGCTTCGCCACCAAGCAGGAGCGTGAGCTCTATCGCCTGCTCATCACCGTATCGGGCGTGGGAGGCAATACGGCGAGGATGATACTCTCCTCTATGTCACCTAGCGAACTCTGCACCGTCATCTCATCGGGCAACGACAAGATGCTGAAGGGTGTGAAGGGCATCGGACTGAAGACCGCACAGCGCATCATCATCGACCTGAAGGATAAGATAGTGAGCCTTGGCATCGCCGACGAACTCCCAGCCAACGGCGGCAACGTGGTGATGGTGAACAACGACGTTAAGGACGAGGCCGTGAGCGCCCTCACCATGCTCGGATTCTCGCCGGCTCCATCCGCTAAGGTTGTGGTAGAGATACTGAAGGCGCAACCCGACCTGCCAGTGGAGCAAGTAGTGAAGCTCGCTTTGAAGCAAATCAAGTAAGGGTATTGTGATGAATGGGGGCTTTTTTGCAAGAAAAATGAAGATTTTCTTGCGAGAGAAAGGCAGTGAAGGTGTTTTCTCGGACAAGCTTCATTTCATCTATTTGTCTCTTCCGTTCTTTGACAAGAAGGAAGAGGAGTGTGTGAGTAATTTAGAAGAATGGATATATGTACTAAAGCATATGGAAGCATTGGAAAGAATGCCGTTTACGGCACAAAGAAAGATATTTAAGCATTTGGCTAAGCTTGCCGACATTCGCTGCATGACCCAAGAAGAGCAAGAAAAATATGACGAGAGTCGTAAGGCTGTGGACGATTATAATTCTGGCTTGTATGGGTCGTATATTATAGGACATGATGAAGGCAAGGAAGAAGGACGTGCAGAAGGTATGCTGGAAGGTAAGCTTGCGACTGCCAAAAATATGCTGCTTGGTGGTATGAGTGTTGCACAAGTCTTGAAATTTACAGGCTTGTCACAAGAGCAGCTTGATGCGTTGAAATCGTGAGCTTTTATAGCGATTGGAATATATTTTGATTGGGACTTGCAAGAAAGTTGTAGATTTTCTTGCAAGTCCCATTTCTTTTCTGTATCTTTGCACCGTCATCTTGTGGATTGTTGGCATTGAGATGCTGACGCTAATCCGCACCTTGGCTTGATTTATGAATAAAAATAGAGCGTTTATCTGACGCTTTGTTCTTGACAGCTCGAAATCTGACAGTTTCAACCCAGTCAATGAACATAGCAATGGTAGATGCCCTCGGGATGTGATATATTCGCATCCCTTTACTGATATGACTTATTGCACAGAGCGATGAGTCCATTATTGGTATAGGGAAAGGTGTATACATATCAGCGTGGGCTTCGAAGTTGTCTTGTCTCGACTGGGTGGGTTTTGTCAGAGCCTCGAGCTGTGGGACGAGCAACGGAGATAGTCCACGCTTATCGTTTATAATAACTAGCTTGCCTTGGGCTATAAGCGAGCCGAGAAAAAGAAGATATGAAAAAAGCTAAATCTTTAGTAGCCATCGCCATGATGGCAATGGTCGCTGCCTCTTGCAGCAACGAATGTGATTGTGACCACAGCCAGATGCAGAGCAGCAATGTGATTACGTTTGCCACCACTGGTGCTCCAACCATCAGTACAAAGGCAGTGAACGATCCTGCCAACGTGCAAGACCAGAAGTTCTTGGAGAACACTCCCATCAACATCTATCTCACCGAGAACAGCGTCGGCACCTCACTCGTACCTTATGGTACAGGCACCGTACAGAGCGACTATTACAAATTTACCGTAAACGGAACCTATACGGGCGACGGTTCCACTGCCAACAGCCAGCTTCTGACTCCTCCAACCAACTATGTGTTCAAGTATCCTAGCTCAAACGGCGTGGATGTCTATGCCTTGCATCCAGCTACGGATGCCGTAAATGTGGACAAGACTACCACTTCTTTCTCTGTAAAGGACGACCAAACAGCCGATGCTGATTACAACAACAGCGACCTCATCACAGCCACGGCCGCCAACCAGACCAAGGCACAGGGAACCATCTTGCTGAACTTTGAGCACAAACTCTCAAAGGTCGTGGTAAATCTGCAAGTGGATGACACCGAGAACCTCGGAATCGTATTGGACAATGCCGTCATCAAAATCAATGGCGACAAGACCGTAGCCTTGACTCATACAGCCAACTCTGATGGCTCCACCACCCTCAACCTTGGCGCAACCAGCGACCCTAGCGCCATCACCCTAGGCGAGTATGACGCAACAAATGGCACTGCTGGCATCATCATTCCACAGACAGCGAAGAAAGACAACAAGCTGATAGAGGTTTACTTGCCTGCCAACAATGCCACCTTCAGCTACACCCCACAAACCGACGAGCTGTTTGAGGCAGGAAAGGAATATGTATATACACTTACCTTGAAGGCAGAATTGCTGACCCTTGTAAGTATAGAAATCAAAGCTTGGACTACAGAACAGAGAACAGGCGATGCAGTGCTCGATTAAGAATCTCGTCGTGCCATTGGCATTACTCCTCACAGCCTGTGCCTCTGACGATGGAGGCACAGGCAAGGAGAGCCATGCCCTCATGCCTACGGCTGTGCTAGCCACCAATACCCAAGACGGAGCCACCAATTTCAAGGCAGGGGATGTCATCTGGGTATGGGCAGACCGCTATGGCACCAGCGACGGTTACATCAAGGCTTGGAAGCTTACGGCGACAGGAGTCGACGGAAAGCTCGAAAGCCCAGAGCAAAAGGAATGGCCAGAGGGCTTCGCCGACCTAAGCATCCAAGCCTTTCACGGAGAATTCAACGACGAGCTGGTGGAGAACGAGACTGAGCTCTCGTCGTTGGCTCACACAGTCTCCACAGAGCAGGGGCTGGAAGAAAACCGAAATCGCTCCGACCTGCTCTATGCATTCCTATCGCCGACCAACCACAAGCCTCGACTGACTTTCCTCCACATGCTCTCCAAAATCAAGATAATCCTAACGGATACCGAGGCAGAGGGAGGCGTACCGTATGAGAGCATCACGAACGCCGACATGAAATTCAACGATGTGGCGACCACGGTGAAACTGGACATGGAGACACACCAAGCCAAAAGCGATGCGCCGTTTGCCGACATCAGTCTTGGCACAACAACCACCGACAACCATACCGCCGAAGCCATCATCCCACCGCAACAGATTGATTCCGGCAAGCCATTCTTCGAGCTCACGCTACACGATTTCCCAAGAAAAGACTCCGTAAGGACATTCCGCTTTGTAGCTCCTGCCGAGGGAATCTCGTTTGAACCTGGCACAGAATACATCTACACACTCTCTGTGAAGAACCTCATCAGAGTAAAACCTGTGGATATACCATGGGAATGGAAGACGATAGAGAACAACCTACAATGGTCGAAATTCTTCTTCGCCATTCAGGTGATGGATTGGAATGGACTTCGCGAATATTCACATCAGTGGGCTTGGATTAATTTCTCGCCGACCGTAGAGGAATGGGATTCAGGACAAAGCGGTTTGGAATTGCCCAAGGCTGAATTGCCAGAAAACTAACATGTAAGAAACTATAGAAATGAATAAGTCAAGAATATATCTCAATATCCTCAATGCCACCGTAACAGTCGGCTTGTTGGTGTTGTCTGCTTGTGCCAGTGACGACCTCGCCTTGGAAAACAGACAAAACGGAGACAGAATGTCGCTTGGTATCAACGTTGCTCAGGCGAGTGAGTGGGCAGGAACCCGAGCCAAGGCTCCTGCCATCAAAGACTGCCAAGTGCAAACCTCTGGAGGAAAACCTATATATGCCCAGTTCGCAAGCGAGGCTCGTATCAGCAAGCATAGCAACATTCATAAGACCAATCGTGGTGGCAGCCTTGGACAGAAGACAACACGAGGTGTGTCCGTTACGTCGGATACATTCTATGATCAGTTTGGTGTATATTATTATGATTATGACCAAGCTGATAGTTGGGCGGCTATCTCTGCCTCTGGTGCAGCAACTCCAACGGTCAGCAACATGGCTATCAAGAAAATTGAAGGATGGCTAACCAACGAATATTGGCCAGGCAAGGGGCATAAACTTACTTTTATGGGGTATGCCCCATACGATGAGGACTACAAAGACGGCAGTGGAAACAAGTATATACAGTTCTCGGCCAACGCCTCAGGTTTCCCTTCATTGAACTACACCGTACCCGACAATGTGGAAGACCAGCAGGACTTATTGGTAAGTGCAGAACCCGCAACACAAGACATGGATGGCGACTATAACAAGGTGATAGGCATGAAGTTCTATCATGTTCTCACGGCCATCAATTTCAAGATAGGCTCAGTGATGGCACCAGGCACTATATCGAAGATAGAAATCACAGGCATTCAAAACCAGGGAAGTTATGACTTTGGTACAAGAATGTGGAATGCCCAGTCAGGCTCAGCCTCTTATTCCATAACTCCGAACTATGTCATCGACAAACAACGAGGAGTTGTGTTTACAGGAGAGGATGATAGCAAGAATGATCTCTTTCTAGTGATGCCGCAAACTGTTCCTGACGGGGCAAAGATTATTGTTACCATCGAAGGGCACGAAATGGAACTACCAATCAACGGTCATGAGTGGTTGCCTGGTTACACTGTAACCTATACGTTGTCTACATCCCAAGAAAACTCCGACTACATCTTTTCGGTAAGCAAGATCAACTCCATCGACAAAGATGCCACAGATGTAGATTACAAGGTGACGAGCTATGTGCAATCTTATTATGGGTCGCAAACCCCTGTGGGTTGGACGGCAAAGTATGCTGTGGATGAAGCCATTGATGCAAATGATTTTTCTACAGAATATGGAGATGTTGTGACAGGTGGCTTTATCTTTGACAACCCTTCTCCTGCAAGCACCACTTCTGACCTGACTTTTCAAATAGAAGGATTGGGCTCTCCTACTAGCACAACCGACAATGCGCATACAGCAGCGCTTAGGGCAAAGACACCTTTAGGAAGTGCGAACAGTCCACACGATTTGTCTATGGTTGGTGGAAGTAGAAGCACAGCGAATACTTATGTGGTTCATGCTCCAGGCTATTACAAGTTTCCTTTGGTATACGGAAATGCCATCAAGAAAGGAATAGACAACGGAGCAGCTTATGGCAAGGACAATAGTGCGCAACCCCAGTTCTTGAATCACCTAAATGTAAAGATTACGTCGCCATACATATCCGACAATGACATAGATATAGGAGATGCCGTCTTAGTTTGGCAAGATGCCTACAATATGATAGACCCTACATCGATTGGCGTGACGGAAGACAAGAAATTTCTCTATTTCAAGGTCAATGAGGATTATATCTGTCAAGGCAATGCTTTGCTCGCCGTGAAGGATACGGATGGAAGAATATGTTGGAATTGGCAAATATGGGTGACAGACCAAGACTTATCTTCGGCATCACAAGTGCCTGTTACCAATTACCAACAGTCGGTTTATAACTTTATGCCTGTTCCTCTTGGCTATTGCGATGAAGATGTCCGCACTTACAAGTCGAGAGAAATTGCTTTTCAGTTTGAACAGGAAGAGTCGGGCAATATGGCCTCAGTACAATTTGAACAGGCTAGCTCTGCTGTGCAGGAATATGGTAAAAACGCTCCGTTCTATGCATTCGGAAGTAACATTCCGTCGAGGATAGTCGCAGGTATAGACAACAAAACATTGAAGACCTTCTACTTCGGAAGCGATGAGTTTTATTTTGGAAGGATAACAACGGATTATGCCAAGAGAAGCGTTATTATACAGAATCCGACCTTTACGCATTATCATAATGCCAGCGAATGGATATCACCGAAACGCACGCTCTATTTTTGGGATGCCAATAATACGACGGCTCATTTGTATGACAAGAGCGAACAAACTTCCGAGAAAACCGTATACGATCCATGTCCATTTGGGTATAAGATACCTGAGCCTACTGCTTTTACAGGATTCACGTCTAATGGAGGTACTCAAAAGACAACGGCCAACTTCAATGTGTCTGGCACGTATGACAAAGGGTGGTATATGTTTACGCAGCCAGGGAAACAAGGCCGTTTGTTCTTTATTCCAGCTTTTGGCTATATGACTAATAAGCAAGCGTTGACATACATAGATGGAACCGTTGGACACTATTGGACCTGTGCGCCTCATAGTACGACGTCGCATGATAATGCTTATCGTTTCTCTATGAATAAATCGCTGATAGAACCAGAAGGAAGTGCTTATCGCGCATATAATATGAATATCCTTCCCGTTGCGGATGAGTAAGAAAAAGTTCTTCCTCCTAAGAATTGTTGTTACCAAAGCTAAGAATAATAGTCATTAGTCCTAAGAGTTTCTTATATCCAACAACGTTGAATGTATGTTCAGCATCGTTGAAGCCATATTCAACAATGCTGAATCTATGTTCAACAACGTTGAATATAACTTTCTCTTAGGAAAAATAACAATTATACTTAGGCAAAGAGATGAATACACTTAGGCAAAGCAACAATTATACAATAAGAAAATCCTTTTCCATATCATCATATTTAATAATATTCGCTGCACAGATAAGCAAAAGAAATGGGACTTGCAAGAAAATCTACAACTTTCTTGCAAATCCCAATCAAAAACAATCTATTTCAAAAGGATTTTCTCTGTCGAAGGATGGCGTAATGAGAAGCAACTTGCATTATTTTTGTTTGTAAAACAGAAATCACACAAACTTATTATATCCATTCCGATAACGACATCATAGTCTTCACTCAAGGTAAGCATTGCCTCTACATTCAATGCAGTAGTTGCTGTGGGTCCTTTTTCAGTTCTACAGCTTCACATACCGCAACAGGTGTTACAATGGCATCTATCAGTTCCTTATTTTCTAAGTTATACACAGCCATTTGCCAAAACCTCCAATAAATCGCCCTCATACACATGTGGTCTTGAATGTTTCTTATTATCCACAAAACGGACTACACGAGAATACCCAGAGCGACACACTTTCGATATTCTATTATTAGAACAATCAAAAGTGTTCTTAAAATTAATTGTAATCTGCTCCATATTGTTTGAACTTTAAATTCAACTTTCTTCATCTCTAAACCAAGCCACGGATTTCCACATATCAACACATTTCCATCCATGGGATGACGCTGCAAAGATACGTAAAAGAAATGGGACTTGCAAGAAAATCTTCATTTTTCTTACAAATGACTTTCGAAAAATCGCAAAAGTGGTTACTTGTCTGCGTTTCCTAGAAGAGGAAATAGTCTTCACTCTTCACGGAGTTGCTATAAATGTTTGTCGTATAGCGAATTACGATTGTGAAGAGTGTGGGGCACTCTTCACGACTCTTCACCCCTAGCTTATTCCTAATATGGGTTGAACGTAAGCGGCTCCGCGTTTATACCTTGCGACGTTCTCCGAAAGTTCGTACCTTTGC
>CAVKXW010000033.1:0-25289 GCA_963660215.1 Bacteroidaceae bacterium
ACTGCACATGCTCGTCGGCGTAATGAGTAACGTTAGGCACGCTGCTCAGATACTGACGGATGAGCTGGCGCAGGATGCCGTTGCCCTTACCGTGGAGGATTCTGACACGAGGCATACCCACGAGGATGGCATCGTCGATGAAGTATTGCACGGCATTCAAGGCCTCGTCGCCACGCATTCCCCTGACATCGAGGTCTTGGTGGAAGTTGGTCTTATGGGCATCGATGGTCTTGCGAGTCTCCTTGCTGATGCCGTAAGAGGCTAGGTTCTCCTTGCGCTCCTCGGTCTTGTCTACGTTCTCTACCGTGGCAGAGGCGTGCTCCAGGCGGCCCAGTCGCGTCTTGGTGCGCATACCGCCGAATACCGCCGTAGCCATGTCGCCAGCGATGCTCTCTATCTTGCCTACCGTGGTAAGACCCTTGATGCGAACGGTGTCGCCAGCCCTCAGCTCACGCTTGTCGTCGGCTTGCGCCTTGTTCTGTGCGTTGCGCAGGGCTGCGGCAGCCTTCTCCTGGTTCTCCTTCTTCTCCGCCTGTCGCTTGGCGTGTCGCTCCTTGCGCTGCTGTATCTGTGCTATCTTTCGGGCTATCTTGTCGTCGGCCTCCTTGGTGTCTATCTCCTGTACCTCCTGCTTGAAGGCGTCGAGCTCCTGGCGGATGCGTCGGGTCTCCTCCTTCTCCGCCTGGCTCTCGCGAATCTCTCGGATGGCGTTCTCTATCTTCTTGTTGCTCTCACGGAGCAGTTCGGCAGCCTCCTCCTTCGCCTTCTGGAGGATGGCCTTACGACTGCGCTCGATGTCCTCGATGTCGCTCTCGTACTTGGAGATGGTCTTCTCCATGTCCTTCTCACGCTGGTGGATGTTCTGCCGCTTGTTTTCCCAGTATCGCTTGTCGCGCACGATGTCTTGCAGATACTTGTCGCTCTGTATGTACTCAGAGCCAACGATTTCAGATGCTTCCTTGATGACCTCCTCTGGCAATCCTATCTTCCTGGCTATCTCGATGGCGAACGAGGAGCCAGGGCGACCGATGGCTAGCTGGAAGAGGGCTTTCATCTCGTGGCGGTCGTAGAGCATGGCACCGTTCACCACGCCCTCGTGGCTATCAGCAAAATGCTTCAGGTTCTGGTAGTGGGTGGTGATGACACCGTAAGCCCCCTGCTTGCAGAACTTGTCGAGCACAGCCTCGGCGATGGCCCCGCCGATGCCTGGTTCGGTACCAGTGCCAAACTCGTCTATCAATATGATGGTGTCGCCATTGGCTTGCTTCATCATGTTCTTCATGTTCAATAGGTGGGAGGAGTAGGTGCTGAGGTCGTTCTCCAGGCTCTGCTCGTCGCCGATGTCGATCATGATGTTCTGGAACACGCCTGTCTTCGAACGCTCGCTCATCGGGATGCTCAGTCCGCACTGCAACATGTACTGGAGCAGTCCCACGGTCTTCAGGCACACCGACTTTCCGCCTGCGTTAGGTCCCGATATGATGAGGATGCGCTTCTCTTGCGTGAGGGTGATGTCGAGCGACACCACCTTCTCGTGCTTCTTGTCGAGCGACAACTGTAGCAGAGGATGGATGGCGCGTATCCAGTCGATGTGTGGATGGGCTTCCACCTCGGGCTCTATCGCCTTGAAGGTGTCGGCTAGCTTCTGCTTCGCCTGCACCAGGTCTATCTTCGCTAGGAATCGGTACGAGTCGAGGATTTCCTGCGAGTAAGGGCGCACCTTGTTGGTGAACTCGGTGAGGATGCGGATGATCTCCTTGCGCTCTTCGCCCTCCAGCTCACGTATGAGGTTGTTTGCCTCCACCACCTCGGTAGGTTCGATGAAGACGGTCTTGCCCGTGGCACTCTCGTCGTGCACGATGCCCTTGATTTTCTTTTTCAGGGTAGGGATGACAGGGATGACCAGTCGCCCATCTCGTAGGGCAGGGGTTACATCCTTCTCTACCACGCCCTCGCTCTGCGCTGCGCGCAATATACTATATAAGGTACGCGAGATGCTGCCCTCGGTCTTCGCCAGTTCACGACGAATCTGGAGCAGTTCGGGGGTGGCGTTGTCACGTATCTTGCCAAACTTGTCGAGTATCTGGTCGATGCGCTGTATGAGTTGTGGGAAGGTCATCACGTCCTGCGACAGTCGGTGCAGGGCTGGGTAAGGGTACTTCTTCTCCCTGCGCCAGCCGTCCTCCTGCTCGGCATGGGCATCGTCCTCGTCGCTGTGGTTGAGTATCTTCACCATGCCTGCGATGGTGGCGAGAGAGCGGCGGAGGTCGAAGAGTTCGTCTTCCTCCAAATGGCTGTTCTCCACACGGATGCGGAGGATGCTCTCCCTTACGTCATAGAAATATTGCAGGGGGAAGTCTTCGACCTCCTCCATCAGTCGGCGGAACTCACGCACCTGCATGAGCCACTCGTTCACTTGCTCTGCGTCGCTGCTGAACGCCATCTTTTCCACCTGCTCCTTGCCCAGCGAGGAGAGGCAACGCTCACGCAGCATCTTGCGGATTTCGGTGAATCCTATCTTGCTTTCAAAACTATCTGGATAAATCATGGGTGCAAAGGTAGTGGAAATTTTTGGTAGAGAGTACTAAAAACCTCAAAAATATTCATAAATCTTTGGCTATTTTAGAATATTGTCGTATTTTTGCACAAAAATTAGATGTTTTATGAAGCTAAATAAAATTACCCCCCCATAATGAAGCAAATGCATTTACCTCATACTGAACAGATGCTCTTGACATTTGCCTTTGCCATTCTGGTGGGATGTGTTTTGCAAGATTATCCTGCTGTGGTAAACAACGTGTGTAAACCTCTGGAGTCATTCTGCTTTTTTGTTTTCAAACTCTTTATCATACCTATGATGATGCTCAGCATCTCTAGTACGTTGGTCAGCTTCAGACGAGGCTCTAAGGCTCGTAAGTTGGTAGGGGCTGCATTTGGGTTCTTTGTGCTTACCACCGTGGCGGCGGTTTCGCTAGCCCTCGTGATGTCGGCATTGATGAGCGAGGTGTATCCTGTTATGGGTGGCACAAACTTGCGACTGCCAGAACCCTTGTCTAGTGCGGAGGTGCTTTCTGGCGTGCTAGATATTATGCTTAGTAATCTGGGCGTGGCTGTAGCATTGGGCAGCGTGCTGACGTTTGTCATCATCGCCTTTGTCTTGGGCTTGGTATTGCCCTTCCTTTTGTCTAGAAGGCAGACTATTAATTTCTTGCATAAAACAGACAGATTGTTAGGAGGCGCAATCGGCTATTTTTGGCGCTTTGCGCCTGTGGGGATGTTCGTTATCCTTGTTCCATCGGTAGCATCTTATGGCTCGGAGATGGTGGGTGAGTACGCTTCGCTCATAGGTGTCTGTATCATGTGCTTCATCTTGCAGTGGCTCGTGGTTTATTTGCCTTGCCTCTATTGGTTGGGTAAGGTTAATCCCATGCAATTTCTCTCTTCGATGGCGCGTCCGCTGATATTTGCCATAGCGAGCGAGTCGAGTATCCTTACGTTGCCTTATAATGTGAGGTCGGTTACGCTGATGGGTGTTCGTAAGGAGGTGTCTCGGTTGGTGTTGCCGTTGGGCACCACATTCAATATGGATGGTTCTTCCATCTACCTTGTGGCGTCGACCGTGGTGATGGCGTCCTACTATGGCATCGACCTCACGTTTGTACAATACCTGCTCATTGGCATCCTTGCCGTCATTACCTCGTTTGGCATCGTGGGTGTTCCTGGTGCCAGCCTTACGATGATGCCACTGATATTTCTTTCGGTAGGCATCCCTGTGGAGGCTGTGGGTGCCGTGGCGGTAGTAGACCGTTTGATAGATATGGGCTGTACGATGGTTTCCGTTTCGGGGGATGCCGCCTGTGCCGTGGTGCTTGACAGGAAACTAAAAAAAGCCTTCTGAAATTTCTTTCAGAAGGCTCTTGCGGAGAGAGAGGGATTCGAACCCCCGGTACCTCTCGGTACGACGGTTTTCAAGACCGTTGTAATCGACCACTCTACCATCTCTCCATTCAGTCTGGATGTTGACTATAGCTTGGTTTTCTAAAGCGGTTGCAAAGGTACGACTATTTTTTGATTCCACCAAATTTTTCGATGACTTTTTTTGTGTTTCTTCATAAAAAGTGCATTTTTAAGCCAAAATACAGGGAATAGAGGGAGAACTAGGCGTAAAATCGAGGGGAATAGAATAAAAAAGGGCTGCCGCTGCAGCCCCAACCTTGATAACCTTAAATCTAATACTATGAAAAACACATCGCAAAGATACGCTTTTTTTCAATTCGTTTTGTACGAAAAATGGAAAATCTGCATATTTGCCTTGTATTTTTATATTTTTTAATACTTTCTGGGCCTTTTTGTCGTAGATGAAAGGTTATTTCAGATAACCTTTTGCCTTGAATTCTTCCATCAGTGGGAGGGCGAGTACCTTGGCATCTGGATGAGGTGCACCTGTGGTACCTAGTGCACGAAGGTCGAAGAAATGCTTCCAGTCGCTCACGAAGGCTGTGTGTACTAGCTCGGTGTTGCAATCGAGCGGCAAGATGACACGAGCCTCTTGTGGTTTGCAACCTGCCTCAATCAACTTCATGTAGGCGAATTCGGCAGCTTGGTTGGCGAAGAGCCATGTCGTAATCTTGTCCCAATGTTCGGTGTTGCCTTCCGCCACATCTTGGCAAAGGTCTGTCAGGCGATAGTCGTCTGGTTCTTGCGAACCGTCAAAGCCTGCATCTTCTACCCAGGTAGGGAGGTTGAGCGTTATCTCGCTGCCAAACTTGTTCTTGGTATAGTTGCAGTAGCGGGTGCTCTGCTCTGCCATGGAGTTGGCACGATGGCGGTTGTACTCTCTGGTGATGGCTATCTGGGTGGTGAAATGCACGGTGAGGCGCAGTTCGTGCTTGTCCTCTTCGTAGTCGCTGAGATACTTGAGGTCGTCCATCGCCTTGTTTTCTGCCAGCACACGCAGGTTGGTGGTGATGTAATCCTTGCCGCCTATCGTGTTGAGGCGAGAGAACTTGTTGTGTTCGTAGAGAGGCAACTCGCCATGGTTGCAGGTGAGGTACACGGTGCCATGTTCGAGCATGGCAAAGTGTTCGCTCTGAATCATTCTGCCAACGAAAGGTTTGGCAGAGTCTTCGGTGGTGTTGTTCTCACTCTTGTAGCAAACTCTTCCTGCTCTCTCTATCTGCTGATAGATGCCTAGCTCGCCTGGCTTTTGCAGCCAGATTTCGTATGAGGGTCTTTCTATTTTCATCTTCTTAGTTATTTTGATTTGGATGCAAAGGTACATTAATTTACTCACACTGCCAAAATAAATGCCTTTATTTTTTCTTGGTTTGTCATCTTTGTTGTAACTTTGCAGCGAATTGTGGAGGGCGTCTTCGGCCTCTATATATAATAAGGTATAAATATAATAAGGTGTAAAATAAGTATGGAGATAAAACCGATAGCAAGATTTCGTTCACCCTTCAGCAGCAAGTTTGGCATTCCTAAGCAGGCTGGACTCGTAAAGGAGTTGGAGGGACAGATAGTCTTTGAGCCAGAGTATCGTAATGCGGATGCCTTGCGAGGAATGGAAGGGTTCGATTACTTGTGGTTGATCTGGGAGTTTTCTGCCAATAAGCATAAGGCGAATAGTCCTGTGGTGCGTCCTCCTGTGTTGGGAGGTAACGAGAAGGTGGGTGTGTTTGCCACCCGCAGTCCTTTCCGTCCTAATAACATCGGCTTGTCGTCTGTTCGCATCTCTCATATCGAGTGGGAGACGAGCAGGGGACCTGTCATCCATGTGAAGGGGGCTGACCTGATGGACGGAACCCCTATCTACGACATCAAGCCCTATGTGGTCTATGCTGATTGCCATCCGGAGGCTCGGAGCGGATTTGTGGATAGTAGAAAGTGGAATCGTTTGGAGGTGGTTATACCGGAAGAGGTGAATCTAAGGCTTCTTCGAGAAGGCTTGACGGAACATCAGATAGAGATTCTGAAGGATGTCTTGGCGCAAGACCCTCGTCCTCATTATCAGAAAGACCCTCTCAAAGTATATGGAATGCCATACGAGGGAAAGGATATTCATTTCTCTGTAAACGAAAATGTGCTTATAGTTAAATAAAAGATATATTATTCCTAGATAAAAATGTATTTTGTATTAGGAGAAAGTTCTATTCTGCTGAGCAGAATACAAGTTCTGCTGAGCGGAATATATGTTCTGCTGAGCAGAATATAAGTTCTACAGTGCGGAACAAAACTTTTATTTAGGGAAAAATGAAACTCCTCCTTAGTCTCTACGAGAAAGTACTAAGGAGGAGTTTATGTTTTAATAGGTGTTTATTGTGCGAAGGTGGCGAAATGTACATTGTCTAGCTTGATTTTGCAAGCTTCGTCAATGTTCTTGGCTTCCTTGGTGTAGAAGATGTAAGCGTTCTTGACGGTGATGTCGTGAACCATGCCTTCTGCACCATGTGCCACGATGCCGTTCTTGCAGCCACGTACGTAGATGTCGCTGATGTGGATGTCCTGGAAGTTAGGCAGGAACTCTTGCTTCACAGGGGCGGTCTGCTGCTTGGCACCCACGTGGTTGTCCCAGTAGGTGGTCTCAAAGGTAATGGCATCGCCTGTGATGTCGGTCATATAGATGTGGTCGATGAAGATGTTCTCGGATGTTCCACCTCTCTTCACGGCACTCTTGAATCTGAGACCTGCGTCTGTGCCTTGGAAGGTGTTGTTGCGAACCACGATGTTCTTCATGCCGCCAGAGAACTCGCTACCGATGACGAAACCGCCATGGGCGTGATAAACGGTGTTGTCCTGGATGTTGATGTTCTCGCAAGGACCAGCCTTTACGCCTTCAGCTCCAGCTCCGCCCTTCATGCAGATGCCGTCGTCGCCAGCGTCCACGATATTGTTTACAATCAGTACGTCCTTGCAACTGGATATGTCGATGGCATCGCCATTCTGTGCATTCCAAGGACATTTCACTGTGATGCCGTCGATGATGACATTCTTGCATCGGGTAGGGATGAGGTGGAAACGAGGGGAATTGAGCAGTGTTACTCCCTGCACCAGCACGTTCTCACACTCGATGAAGCGAATCATGTGGTTGCGCACTCGCTCCTGGTCGTCGATATTGTCTACTACGTTTGGCTCGTGCTTGAGGTTGAGCGGATACCAGATGTCGCCCTTTTCGTTGAGTGTTCCGCCCATCTGCTTGAACTGGTTCCATTCCACGTCGCTCACCTTCACTCGCTTTACGGGTCTCCACCATTCGCCGTTTCCATCGATGGTTCCTTCGCCCGTGATGGAGATGTTCTTGCGCTTGTTGGCATTGATGGATGGGGTGGCACGCTTTTCCTTCTGTCCTGTTTTCTCATCTGTCTTGATGAGGTCGTTCTTGTCCTCTGAGAATACGATGATGGCATTCTTCTCCAGATGCAGGTCGATGTTGTCCTTGAGCGAGATAAGCCCTGTGAGGTAGATGCCGGCTGGTACGTTGAGGTGACCACCGCCCATCTTGGTGAGCTTGCTGATGGCTTTGCTGAAAGCTTGGGTGTTCATCGTGAGTCCGTCTCCATTGCCGCCGCACTCCAAGATGCTCACTTGGTTATTGGGGATGGAGGGGAGGGTAGGTTGGCTCATCTGCACAGGCAAGTTTTGGTAATACTTGCTGTAGTCGTTGGTGCCTGTGGCAAAGGCTGTAGCTGTAGCCAAGCCCCACACAGTCAGTAATGACATCAAAATCTTTTTCATTTGTCTTTAAGTTTTATCGTTTGTTAGTGAATCTTTGATTGTTGTATCCTTTGTACCTTTTTGCTTATAAAGCAAAAAGGCGGCTCTAACCGAAGTTAGAAACCGCCCAAATGAAAGGAGGAGTGGTACCACCAGGAATCGAACCGGGGACACAAGGATTTTCAGTCCTTTGCTCTACCAACTGAGCTATGGCACCATCTTGCTTTTTGCGGTTGCAAAGGTACAATAAGTTTTTGAATTGAGCAAGAGAAAACAAAATATTTTCTCTTGCTTAATGTTTATTAACTAAAAGCGGATGCTCTATGGCTTGTAATTCGCTTTGGGTTCTAATGCTAGTCCTTCAGCGGATTCCATCCCTGTGCCTTCAGCTCGAATTCCTGACCGTCACGGGTGATGAGGTACTTGCCGAGGCTCTCCTTGGTGATGTAACCGATTTGGCGGACGCCTTCCATCGCCTCTACCTTCTCGTGGTCGCCGATAGGTATGGTGAAGAGAAGCTCGTAGTCTTCGCCACCGTTCATGGCACAGGTAGTGAGGTTCATATTGAACTCCTCCGCCTGTACGGCCGTCTGGTAGTCGATAGGAATGTTCTTCTCGTATACACGGCAACCGCAATGGCTCTGCTGACAGATGTGCATCAATTCGCTGCTCAGGCCGTCGCTCACATCCATCATGGCTGTAGGACGGATGCCTGCCTCACGCAGATGGGCGATGATGTCGCCACGTGCCTCTGGCTGAAGTTGACGTTCCAGGAGGTATTCCTTGCCAGAGAAGTCTGGCTGGAAGTTGCGCATCTCCTCCAGTTCCTTGTTGAGGCTGGCGAGCTTGGCGTTGTCTCCCTGAGCTTTGGCTTCTGCCATCTTCTTGCGGATGTCTTCCACCTGTCCGTAGTATACAGCCTTCTCACGCTCCAGGAGTTGAAGACCCATGTAGGCACCTCCGAGGTCGCCCGAAACACAGATGAGGTCGGTCTCCTTGGCACCACTGCGGTATACGATGTCTTCCTTGGCAGCCTCGCCGATGCAGGTAATGCTGATGGCAAGCCCCGTGAGCGAGGAAGTGGTGTCGCCACCTACGATGTCAACGCCCCACTTGTCGCATGCCATACGTAGACCTTTATAATACTCGTCCATGTCTTCCACCGTGAAGCGCTTGCTCAGGGCAATGCTCACTACCATCTGTCGAGGCGTGCCGTTCATGGCGAAGATGTCGCTGATGTTGACCATCGCACTCTTGTAGCCTAGGTGCTGCAAGTCGATGTAGGTGAGGTCGAAGTGTACACCCTCCATCAGCATGTCGGTGGTAACGAGCACCTCCTTGTCGGGATAGTGCATCACCGCACAGTCGTCGCCCACGCCACAAACGGTGGAGGCATTCTTGATTTCGTGTCCTTTGGTGAGGTGGTCGATGAGACCAAACTCACCCAACTTTGCTATATCCATATATTTTTATGAACGTCTAATGATTTCACGCATAATCTCCGTCATCTTAGGCTGGGCGTTGTTGGCTGCCACCTGTACCTCCTCATGGCTTACCTCCACAGGTACGTCGAAGCCGCCGAGGTCGGTGATGATGCTGATGCCGAATACCTTGATGCCGCAATGACGAGCTACGATAACCTCTGGCACTGTACTCATACCCACGGCATCTCCGCCTAGTACACGATACATCTTGTACTCGGCTGGGGTCTCGAAGGTAGGACCCTGTACACCCACATATACACCGTGCTGTACCTCGATGCCCTTCTCCTTGGCTATCTCGTCGGCAAGGTCACGGAGCTGCTTGTCGTATGCCTCGTGCATGTCTGGGAAACGAGGACCCGTAGGGAAGTTCTTTCCACGCAAAGGATGCTCTGGGAAGAAGTTGATATGGTCATCGATAATCATGAGGTCGCCCACGTGGAAGGCTGGGTTCATGCCGCCCGATGCGTTGCTCACAAAGAGAGTCTCGATGCCCAGTTCGTACATTACACGCTCAGGGAAGGTAACCTCCTTCATGTTGTATCCCTCATAGAAGTGGAATCTGCCCTCCATCGCCATGATGTCCTTGCCGCCCAACTTACCGAAGATGAGCTTGCCTGCATGTCCTTCCACGGTAGATACAGGGAAGTTTGGTATCTCACTATATGGAAACTCGTAGCTGTCAGTTATTTCTGAAGCTAATTGTCCGAGGCCTGTTCCCAGGATGATGGCTGTCTTTGGACTTGTAGTCATCCTTTCCTTTAGCCAAGATGCTGTTTCTTGAATTCTTTCGTACATAGCTTATTATTTTTTCGTTAAAATTATCTTCTTGTTCGAGCATGAAGCTTACCTTGATAGGCAGTTCGTACATGCTCTCTTTCACTTTCTCGTAGAGTCCTTCGCTCTCTCTCAGTCTCACGGCATCCTTTTCCGTTGTGATGATGATGCGAGGTTCTGGTAGGGCCTCGAAGGTCTCGTTGATGCGGTCGATGTCCTTGCCCTTGAAGCGATGGTGGTCGCCGAAGGAGAGGGAGGTGAGCGACTTGACGGCAGGCTTTAGGTCGTGCTCCATCTGCTTAGGCGATGCGATGCCTGTGAGGAGCAATACGTGATAGTTCTTCAAGCCGAGCAATGCCTCGTCTAGTACCTCTGTATCGGCTTCCTGTACCGTCTCTGTAGCCGCAGTCTCCAATGACTTTTCCGTGAAAACTCCCTTCGGTGTATCATAGTTGATGCAGGTGAAGAAGAGCTTCTGGAAAGGGTAGAGGTTCATCGCCTTGGTGAGCACACGAAATTCCATTGGCTTCAAGTCTTTCGGACATTTTGTGATAATCACGATGTCGGCACGGTTCTTTCCGCTCAATGGCTCGCGCAGTCTGCCAGCAGGCAGCATCTTGTCGTAGATGATGAGACGGTGATAGTCTACCAAGAGGATGTTGATGCCTGGCTTCACATAGCGATGCTGGAAGGCATCGTCGAGGAGTACCACATCCACGTCCTTGGTCTCCTCTTCCGACTGCAATCTCTCGATACCCCTCACTCGCTTGGCATCTACAGCAACATGTATGCCAGGAAATTTCTGGTGCATCTGGAAGGGTTCGTCGCCTATCTCAGGCATCGTGGTGCTCTCGTCTGCCAATACGAATCCACGGCTCTTGCGCTTGTAGCCACGAGACAGTACAGCTACCTTCATCTTGTCTTGCAAGAGGCGGATAAGGTATTCCACGTGAGGGGTCTTGCCCGAACCGCCCACGGTGATGTTGCCCACCGAGATGATAGGCAGACTGAAAGCCCGACTCTTCTTCAGCCCGATGTCGAAGAGCCAGTTTCTGAACCTGACGATGCTGCCGTATATCCAACTCAGTGGCAGCAGCCAGTCGTTTATCTTGATCAAGTCTCCTTCTGTTCTCATTTACACATTATTATATATAGAGGATGTTATTAAGTAAAGAGGATTTCCCTCTCTCTTTTTTACCTTTTTACTTTTTTACCCTTTTACCTTTACTGAATGTTCAGCACGAAAGGCAAGGCAGCCTGTACAGGCTCTTTCTCCTTCATGCTTCGTATCATCATGAAAGGCTTGTAGAGGTCGCCGAGGGTGAGGCGAAGTTGCTCGTCCAGGTATGTGCCCTTGCTGCCAGTGGCGATGTCCAGCAACTGTTCCATCCAGTCGGCTGCCACAGGATATTCAGTCGTACGATAGTCTGATACCTTGGCGAGTTGGGCTGCCTTGGCGATGGCATCGTCCAGTCCGCCGAAACCGTCTATCAACTTGATGCCCTTGGCATCCGTTCCGAGCCAAACTCTTCCTTGCGCTATTTTCTCCACCTCGTCTACCTTGAGCTTTCTGCCGTCTGCCACACGCTTGCGGAACAAGTTGTAGCCACGGTTTACGTATGCCTGTAGGTAAGAGATTTCCTCTGCGCTCCAAGGGCGAGAGGTACCTGCCGCATTATAGGCACTGTTGCGATTGGTCTTTACTTCGTCGAATTTGAAGCCGAGCTTCTTGGTCATCAGGTCGCTGAAGTCTGGCAGTGCGCCAAAGATGCCGATGCTACCTGTCAGTGTGGTAGGTTGCGCCATGATGTATCTTGCCCCCATGCTCATGTAGTAAGCTCCAGATGCAGCCATGCCGCCCATGCTCACTACCACAGGCTTCTTCTTGTTCAGTTGGCTCACGGCTCTCCATATCTGTTCGGAGGCATAGGCATCGCCACCACCAGAATTGATGCGGAGCACCACAGCCTTCACGTGCTTGTCATCGGCTAGCTCCTCCAAGTCCTTCACCACGGTAGAGCTTACGATTTGTGGCTCGCTGCCCATGTAGTCGGGTGTCGCCATTCTCACGATGCTGCCCTGGCAGTAATATACGGCTATCTCGTCGCCCAACATCTTGTCGTCTACGGCGGCATTCACCTCGTTGACGCTTACCTGGTTGATGCTCTTCTCAGGCTTGATGCCGAGTTGCTTCTTCACGACATCCTTGATTTCGTCATAATAGCAGAAGCCATCCACCATCTTGCGAGACTTCAGAAGCTTTGTGTCCTCGAAAGCCATCATGCCGTCGGCATAGTGGTTGAGCGAGTCCTTGCTGATGCCACGGCTCTTGCTCACGTCGGCGAGAACCTGCTGCCACAGTCCACCGATGTATCGGGAAACCTGCTCACGGTTGGCATCGCTCATCTTGTCCTCGGTGTACATCTCGGTGAAGCTCTTGTACTTGCCCACCTTTACTACCGTGAAGTGAACGCCAAACTTGGCTGCCACATCTTTTATATATTGTGGTTGTGAGGCGATACCATGCCAGTCCACGGTGCCCTCAGGGTTCACGTACACCTTGTTGGCTACCGACGAGAGGTAATATCCGCCTTGCGAATAGGTGTCTCCGTAAGAGATTATCCACTTGCCGCTCTTCTGGAAGTCTTGGAGAGCCTTGCGTATTTCTTGCAGCGTGGCATAGTCAGTTTGCAGAATGCCTGTCTCCAAGTATATGCCCTTCACCTTGTCCTCGTTCTTCGCCTTCTTGATGGCGGAGAGGATTTCATTCATGCCCAGTTGCTTGAATTGGTCGCCAGTCAACTGTCCCAACCAATCGTCGTCAGCCTTGTCGGCGATTTCTCCTTGCAACTTGAGCACCATCACCGAATTGTCCTTCAGCGATGGTTTGCTGCTGCTCGATGCTACCATGCCGATGAGGCAGATGAAAGCCAATATCGACATGATGATGCCGAAGGCGAAAAGTCCCACGATGGTGGCTGCTACACTCTTAAAAAACTGTTTCATAATACGCTTCTGTTACGTTAGTATCTGATATTTCTCTGCAAAAATAGTAAAAAAGAAACAAACATCCAAGTTATTTAAGCGAAATAACCAAAAAATAACCAAATAATAGCTTTTGTTAGAGAAAAATGCGTATCTTTGCAGTAAAATAGGAAACGCTAGCCCTATGGCGGCGTGATAAATCGTATAAAACCTACAAACTATTATGAATAAAAGATATTTGTTATTGTCTTTGATGGCTTGTGCCTCATTGACGATGTTCGCACAGTCTACTGCACGTAAGTTCGTGCTGAAGAATAGTGTCGACGGACAGAGTGAACTCACATGTTATTTGCCTCAGGTCCCATCGGGGCGTGCCGTGGTCGATTGCCCGGGCGGTGGATACTCCCATCTCGCCATGGATCATGAGGGACATCAGTGGGCTGAGTATTTCAACAAGCAGGGCATCGCCTTCTTCGTCTTGAAGTATCGCATGCCGAAGGGCGACCGCAACATTCCTCTGGGTGATGCTTATCAGGCGATGCGCACCGTGAGGGACAGTGCAGCCGTCTGGCACATCAATCCTAAGGATGTGGGCATCATGGGCTTCTCGGCTGGTGGGCACTTGGCTTCATCGGTCAGCACCCATGCCGAATATGATGTGCGTCCTAATTTCTCCATCCTCTTCTATCCTGTCATCTCGATGGATGAGCGGGTAACCCACAAGGGCTCTTGTGTCAATTTCCTTGGCGAGGCCCGCAAGACCAATCCACAACTGGTGAAGGAGTGGTCTAACGACAAGGCTGTGCGTGGGCATCTCACCCCACATGCCATCGTGATGATGTCGAACGACGATGCGGTAGTGCCTCCTGTTACCAATGGCGTGGCTTACTATACTGCCATGCACCAGCAGGGCAACGACTGCGAACTGCACGTCTATCCTACGGGCGGACACGGTTGGGGATTCCGCACCACTTGGAAGCATCACGACCAGATGCTCGACGACCTCACCGCTTGGCTCAATGGCTTCAAGGCTCCTAAGGAAGACGCCGTCCGTGTGGCTTGCATCGGCAACTCCATCACCGATGGCTTCGGTATCATGAATGCCGATGCCAAGGGCTATCCTGCTGTGTTGCAGGGAAAATTGGGCGATGGCTACGAGGTGAAAAACTTTGGCGTGTCTGCTCGTACGATGATGAACAAGGGCGACTTGCCTTATATGAACGAGCCTGCTTGGAAGGATGCGCAGGCTTTCAACCCCAACATCGTCATCATCAAGCTCGGCACGAATGATTCCAAGACCCACAACTGGGCGCATGGAGCAGAGGAATATCAACAGTCTTATCAGGCGATGATCGACACCTTGAAGGCATTGCCTGCCCAACCAAAGATTTATCTCTGCTCGCCGATACCAGCCTTCAAGGATATTTGGACCATCAGCGACAGCGTCATCGTGAATGGCGAGATGCCTGTCATACAAAAGTTGGTGAAGAAGAACAAGTGCCAGTTCATCGACCTTCATGCCTTATATACGTATAAGGACCAGATGCTCTCCGATGGCATCCATCCTAATGGCAAGGGTGCGGTGAAGCTGGCAGAAATCATCTATCAGGCATTGAGCTCGCCAGAGAAGCCTGCCAAACGCAAGAAATAGAAAAAAATGAAAAGTCACGGTCACAGGTCACGCTTTTTAGACCGTTCCCAATAATCAAAAAAGCACGAGAATTTCAGTTCTCGTGCTTTTTTTGTGCCTTTTTCTTTGGCATTTCCAAAAGAAAACAGTAACTTTGCACACATTATAATAACATGTTGAGGAATGTGTGTATGATAAGTGTTTCATTATCATTGCCTTCGGGCGATAACCACCGTCACGACATAGATGCTTTCAGCTTGGCTCCGCACTTTTCTGCTGCCTGCCGAAAGCAAGACTTCATGGATTCCAGTATATCCTAGTCATTAGATACCTCTCAAGCCCCTTTCTGGTTTGAGAGGAAAAACTGTATGCTCTTGTTTCTGAAGCAATAAAGCATATCCTTATTTTTCCCTTTTTATGCCAAAAATCAAACTTTACGACTACCAGCAGAAGATGCTGGCAGACATCATTGCTGTCTTTTCCGAACAGCAGCAAAAGGTGTTCTACGACAAGAAGGGCAAGCGTGTGTATTCGGGCAACTCCTTGATGGTGCAGATGCCTACGGGCACGGGCAAGACCGTGGTGATGGCTGCCGTCGTGCAGTGGTTCCTGCGCAATCACGAGGGCGATGTGTGGATTATCGCCCATCGTCGGGAACTGGTGGAGCAGGCTGAGCATACCGTGTCTCGCTTCTTGGAGAGTTTCCGCATGTCTAGGTTCGCCAGCCGTGTCAAGGTGCTCTCAGTGCAGTGGCTGTCTCGCCACATCAGTAAGTTGGAGAGCGAGGGCACGCTGCCGTATGACGGAGGCATCCTCACCAGTCACGTGGGACTTCTCATCGTCGACGAGGCGCATCATGCCGTGGCAGACTCCTATCAAGACATCTTCGAGATGCATCGCTCCGCCTTCAAGCTGGGCATGACCGCCACCCCTTGCCGCATGACCCGCAAACCCTTTACCAATCTCTTCGAGCGTCTGCGCAAGTCGCCTCCCACCCGCACCTTCATCGACCAGGGTTATCTCGCCCCATACGAGTATGTGGTCATCGGGCGTTATTCCTCCGACCAGTTGATAGTAGACAGCCTGAAGTCACGAGGAGCCGATGGCGACTATGCCGTCAAGGAGATGGACGAGAAGCTGAACGTGCCCGACAGCATCAAGCGCCTTTACCAGAGCGTGGAGCAATATGGGCAGGGGCGCAAGGGCATCGTCTTCGCCATCGACATCCTCCATGCCCAGTTGATAGCTCGCTATTACGAGCAGCAGGGCCTTCGGGCGGTGGCTCTCGACAGCAAGACCCCAGCCAAGCGTCGTGAGGAGATGGTGGAAGCCTTCCGCCGAGGCGAACTCGACTGTCTGGTCAATGTCAATCTCTTCGACGAGGGATTCGACTGTCCCGATGTAGAATATATACAGATGGCACGCCCCACGCTGTCGCTCGTCAAGTATCTCCAGATGGTGGGCAGGGGGCTTCGCATCAATCACCAGGACAAGAACAAGGTGTGCGTCATCATCGACAATGTGGGCAACTACCGCAAGTTCGGTCTTCCCGACAAGGAGCGCAACTGGGAGGGCATGTTCGCTGGTCTGCGCGACGGCAAGGGCATCCTTCCGCCTTCCCTCAAGCCAGGGGTGCAGGTGGTGGGTTCCGATACGATGGTTACTGTGAAGCGAGCGGGCAACTATGCCCACATGACCAAGGCACAGCAGAAGGAGTTTCTCAAGCATGTGGAGCCCTTCCATGTGGCGAATGGTTGGGGAGCCAGACGCTACGGTCTCAGGGTGAGTGTCGAGGATGTCATCTTGCCGCCCGTTTATCCTTTCATATCGCCCTTTGTGGGCAATTACGCCTCCTTTTGCGCCCTGTCGGGTTCGTGGGGCGTGTTGGGCCGCAATGGCAAGTCGGTGGTGCCGCCTAGGTATTGCCAGCTCCAGGTGCTGCCTCGTGGCAAGGTGAAGATATGCTATCAGTCGGGACTCTCCAGGGTAGTGGCGATGAAAGATTTGATGTGATCGTTCCGATAATGTAAATAATTTGAAAAAACACCAGTCCATTTTGGTTCATTTCGATTAAAATAGCAAATTTCTCTATTTTATTTTTGCCAAATCAGAAAATAATACTAACTTTGCATCGAATATTATTGATTATGTCAGTCGCTACAAGCGATGGCATCATTTAGCGAATCATTGTCTATGAGTATTACAGCAGCCATGCCATGCGTTGGCATCCTTCAGTCTCAAGACATAACTGCTTTTGGCTCGGCTCCGCACTTTTCTGCTGCCAGCCAAGGGTATCGCTCGATGGGCATCTAGTGTGCCCTCAGCCCCATACCTCTCAAGGCTTAGGCTTCTTGAGAGGAAAAGTTGTTTATATATATGTACCTGTAGAAAATCACCTATGAGTTGGTACGTCATTTCCACCCCTCGCCATCAGGAGAACCTCGTGAAGCAAGCCCTCGACAAGTATGCCATCCCAGAATATGGGGGGGCAAAATTTGTCCTTTCCATTCCTATCTGCCGATGCGCAGGGAGCGACTTACCGACCTAGCCACAGGCAAGCCTAAGGTGCTAAACTTGCCCGTTATCGCGGGTCTCGTCTTCGTGCGTACCGACAAGCTGCATCTCGACCTGTGGCTCGAACAGGTGGGCATGGGTTGCCAACTCTATGTCGACAATGCCAACGACCCCATCATCGTGCCCGAGTACCAGATACGCCTCTTCAAGGACTATCTCTCGTTCGTCGATTCGGATGTCATGGTGCTTCGCAAGCCCTACAGCTATTTCCTGAAAAAGAAGAAGATACGCATCCTCAACGGCAGGTTTGCCGGTCTTGAAGGTCGCCTCTTCCAGATCAAGGGCAATTACAAGCTCGTCTATGGCTTAGGCAATACCGCCCTTGCCCTCTCCGACATCGCCAGGAGTCCCTATGTCGAGATAACCGACGAGGAACCCACCCAGATACGCTACTCCTTCTATTATGACAAGATGCAGGAAGAGCTCGAAGCCCTCATCACCGATGGGGCGGAGGATGCCGACATCATCCGATGCCTGAACCGTTGGCGACAGGAAGCCTCCATCCTCACACAAGAGAGCCCGGTGGCTAGCAGCTATGTGTCGCTAGCCTTGCAGCAGTCGCTCTCCGACCTCTACGCCAAGCACCATTCCCTCTTCGAGGAGAAGGTGTCCTTCCGCAAGGTGAAGTCCATCTATCAGGACACGGAAGACTATCTCAGCATCACCTGTACCCAGATAGAGGAAGCTACCCTCCAGCGGCAGATACAGAGGCGCAGGGAGAAAGTGCAGTCGCGTAAGCTCTATGCCTCCGACCCCTTGGGGCTGAAGCAGGAAGACGGACCATCCACCACCTACGGATTCGTAAGGGAGCAAGAGGCTCAGCTATCCTTGATTATCAGCCTCTTGAGCGATGAGAAACAGCCTTCGCAAGAACAGAGTCAGCAACCTTCGCAAGACAATCAGCAGCCTTCGCAAGGCAAGCAGCAGCCGTTGAAGAACCGTCGTCAAGCCTTCCGCAAGCTGGTAGACCTCTTTTGGGTCGTCGCCAAGAAGCTAGAGCAGCGAGGCAATCGTGAGAATCTAGACAGTACCATCAACTACCGTCTTCGCAAGCTCCTGGGCATAGCCGCTCGCCAGTATCGCAAGTGCAAGGTGGGACAAGACGAAGCCTTCGTCCAGCAAACCCAGCGCACCCTCCATCAGCTCCTCACCCACGAGCTATACCAGCCCCACGGCTTTTTCGACCTCCTCGGAGCCATCCGCCGCAGCCCCAAGGCTGGTCAATAGCTGTATCTGTAAAATTTTGGCAAAGTCACGGTCACAGGTCACGTTTTTCCGTGAGATTTTCTCGTAAATCCTTGGCGATTTCGATAAAAAGTCGTAACTTTGCGCCATATTACATTAAATAAAATATAGGAGGTATAAATTATGAATGGTGAATTACTGATAGATATCAATCAATATCCTGGAGCCGTGATGTATGCCAAGTTGCATAACATCAGCTTCAAACAGCTCGTAGAGAACCTCTTGATGAAGTTCCAGGCGCCCATGGTTCAAGCTGAGACACTGAATCTCGAAACCGAGGAGTTCCTTGATTCGATAGATGAGAATTTGATGAAGAGAACATTTGAGACTATTCATCAAGATTATCTTGCAGGCAAATGCAAGACGCATGGACAGGTTATGGCAGCAATAAGGGAGAGACGAGGATGGAAATAATTTGGTCGGATTTTGCAAATCAAAACCTAGACTCAATCTTGGATTATGTTGAAGAAAATTTTGGAACTACTGTTGCCAACAAAATTCTTCACAAGATAGACAAAAAGGTTAATGGCTTGCGTAATTTCCCGGAAAGTGGAGTGTTGGATAGAAAATATTCTACCCAAGAATATACTGTACATCATATGACTCTCGATCCTAATGTCATTTATTATATGTTGTATTCCGATGTCTTGGTAGTAGCTGTAATAGTACATAAGAGCCAGTCTCCAAAAACTGTGGACAAAATTTTGAGAAATTTCTTGGAGCATTACGAAAGGTAAGCAATTGCGTTTTGCGGTTGTCGCTCAACAACCGCATAATCTTTCCCCCATTCGAGTGGCGACCAGTGCAGAGCGATACTGCAATGGGGAACAAATAGAAAATAGCAAGGAATGCCCTTTGGCAATCCTTCACCCCAACACGATAATAAAATAACTTTTTTCAAAAAAACTGATACGTGTAACTGCTTGTGATATAGTGGGTACGCTTTATTGGTGATATGCATTAACAAAATGGTAAACATAAAATTACGATTACCTGATGGCTTTTTGGATGGTGAAACAAGAGATGGATACTATGTTTCGCCAAAAATGAAAGAGGTCTGGGCTGTGGAACTCGACTTGCTGAATGAGTTTAAGCGAGTGTGTGATAAATATGACATCCAGTGGTATGGTGATGCTGGCACCATCTTGGGAGCGGCAAGACACAAGGGGATGATTCCTTGGGATGATGATATAGATGTCATGCTGATGCGTGACGAATATGAAAAATTATGTAGCGTAGCAGAAAAGGAGTTTGCTCATCCTTACTTTTTCCAAACGGAGCAAACTGACCCAGGAAGCGCTAGAGGACATGCTCAGTTGAGAAATAGTGAGACGACAGGAATCTTGGTGGGAGAACAGCCCGTCAAGATGAAAATAAACCAAGGTATATTCCTAGACATCTTCCCGATAGACAATATGCCTGATGATGAAGATGAGGCGAAAGAACAGATTGAGCGTATAGAGAGCCTAAGACAAAAGTATTTTAGCATCCTTGCATGGACTGAAAGATATGCACCATCTGTAAAACCCATAAAAAAGTATTTGAAAGCTTGGGCTAGATGTTTTTTTAGTAATTACAATAAGCTCATGGGGAATGATTACCGTAAATACTATGATGAATACGAAAAGGAAATCCAAAGATATGATGGCGAAAATACCCAGCGTGTAGCCAAACTAGTGTTGACTCCTTTCAAAAAACGTCGAGTTTGGAAGCGAAGTTACTTTTCAGGAACAGTTTATTTACCTTTTGAAATGTTCACTCTGCCAGTGCCGTCAGGCTATAGAGAAATATTGGATTGTTTCTATGGTGATTGGCATCAGTATGTGGTGGGTACCTCTACTCATGGCGGAGTATTTTTTGATACAGACAAATCTTATAAACATTATATCCAATGAAGTTTAAATTTAGAAATAAGCTAATCCCATGTGTATTATGGGGGGGCGTTATCTTTGTCTTTTTGTCCTTGACTGAGGCAATAATCCTCGTAAAATATGGACCTAGAATGAAAGCAAAGGTTACCCAACTGAAGGATAAGTATCATGCAAATGCTCGTTATCAGATGATGCATGAAGAGAAGGTGGATATTTCCAAATTGCCAGTTTTAATGGATGATACGACAGCATGGTATTCCAAGTATCATTTGATATCTCATGGAGGTGGCGGTATAGATGGAAGAAACTATACAAACTCCTTGGAAGCATGGGAGTATAGTTACGCCCATGGAAATCGTGTGATTGATGCCGACCTGCGTTTCACTTCGGATGGTGTGTTGGTGCTTCGCCATTCTTGGAATGACAATATAGAGCAAGATGATGACGTGCCAATGCGCAAGTCTAATATTTTTGTAGATGAAAATGGACATACACAGTATAACCTATCTGCTAAAGAAAAGATCTTGGATTATGAGACCTTCCGCAAAATCAAACCGTATCACTTATATACACCTATGTCGTATGCCGATATGGTGGATTTCATGAAGACGCATAATGACCTTTATGTGGCTGCTGATGTTAAGGGCGATATCAATGTAAAAGGTGATGTCGCGAAGACATATAGGTATATGATTGATGAGGCGAAAAAGAAAAATGCCACGGAGATTCTTGATAGAATCATTGTTAGCAGTTATGTTTATGCTGACTATGAAAAAATCATGAAACTTTATTCGTTCAAATGTTCCACAATGCGTCAGCATGCAGTATCTCCAAACAACTATTATGAGTTAGCCAAGTTCTGTGTCGAACATAATATCCATGTGGTTAATGTCTCTCAGTGTTTCTTGGATGACCCTGGTGTTAAGTTATTGATGAGCAAGGGTATCAAGATATATGTTGCAGTGGTGGATTATATCTCGGATGCTGAGTATTTCAAGAAGAAAGGTGTGAGTGGCTTTGTCACCAACTATTTGTTTGAAGATATGTTTAAGGGAGGTAATAATGATGAAAGATAGAAACTTAAAAATCATAGGTCTAGTAGGTCTGTTTGTGTTTTTGCTGACAGAGTTTGTTGTGTTTTGGAACAATGATTTCTTTGCTGCAACCCTAGAAAAATATCATAGAAACAAGGAATATAAGATGATGCACGAACCTTTGGTGGATGTATCTTCTTTGCCGCAAGTGAAGCCTTCGGAGTGTCGCTATCGCATCATCCGACATTCTGGGGGGGTAAACCTCGCACTTATTCTAACTCCTTGGAATCGTGGGAGGAATCCTATGCCTCAGGCTGTAGGATAATGGATGCAGATATGGCTTTTACAAGCGATGGAGTGTTGGTGCTTCGCCATGAGTGGGATGATAATACAGAGCAGACGGACGTGCCCATGTTGAAATCCAAGATATGGAAAGACAGGAATGGCTCCACTAGATATAATCTAGACACAAAGAAACGGATGAGCTATCTGGAGTTTATCCACACGCTCGTTTATCGTCAGCTCCATCCTATGAGCTGCGATGACATGCTAAGGTATATGGAAATACATAAAGACCTGTATGTGGCTACTGACATGAAGGATGATGTGGCGAAAAGCTATCGGTATTTGGTAAATAGGGCACGAAAGCTAAACTTAACCTCAGTCTTGGACAGAATCATCATCAGTTGCTATACATACGAAGATTATGATACCATCATGTCTGTCTATCCTTTCAAGGAACGAACCATACGCCAATACATCAATCACCCTCACAACTACTATGAGCTTGCAGCCTTCTGTGTGAAGCACGATATACCTACAGTCAATATCTCGTATTGTTATGTGCATGACGAGGGCTTGAAGGTGTTGTGCTCCAAGGGTATCAATGTGTATGTGGCTGTAGTAGATGATTGGGATGATTTCAATGTTTGTAGAAAACAAGGCGTATATGGATGCGTTTCAAACTATCTATTTGAAAATCAATTCAAAATGTTACGATGAAAAAATATAAAGTAGGTTATACGACTGGAACATTCGACATGTTTCATGTCGGACATTTGAATATCTTGAAAAGAGCGAAAGAACAGTGTGAGCACTTGATTGTAGGAGTGAGTTCCGACGAAGTGGTGCGGTCTTACAAACATAAGACTCCTATTGTAAACTTAGAGAATCGGATGGCTATAGTCTCAGCCATCAAGTATGTGGATGAGGTGGTTGTTCAGCCCAATATGGACAAGTATGAGGCATGGAAGAAATATCACTACGACGTGCTTTTCCATGGTGATGACTGGAAAAACACCGATATGTATAACGCTTTGGAAAGCAAGCTTCATGCAGTAGGGGTGGATGTGGTTTATCTGCCGCATACCCCAGGCATCTCATCTACCATATTGACAGAAATCATATCTCACAAGAAAGAAGACTAAACTCATGTCATCAGAATTGAAGAAGAAATCAGTGTCTGGTATGCTGTGGACTACCATCGAGCGATTTGCAACCCAAGGCATACAGTTTGTCATTGGTATCGTTATAGCTAGAATCTTGATGCCATCCGATTATGGTATCATCGGAATGCTTGCCATATTTATGGCTATAGCACAGTCTTTCCTAGACAGTGGTTTTGCCAGTGCTTTGATTCAAAAAAAAGATAGGACGGAAAGCGATTATTCCACTGTATTCTATTTCAATTTGGTTGTAGCCATATTGCTTTATGCTTTATTTTATGTGTCTGCCCCATGGATAGCAGATTTTTATAAGATGCCGATATTGTCTGATGTAGCTAGAGTTACCTCCTTGTCTTTGATTTTGAACGGCTTGACCATCGTGCAGACTGCCAAATTGACCATCGACTTGAATTTCAAGTTCCAAGCCATTGCTTCCATCGTTTCTGTAGTGTTGTCTGGTGCGGTTGGCATATTGATGGCTTATCATGGTTATGGTGTTTGGGCACTGGTGTGGCAAGGAATCATGGCTGCTTTTGTGCGACTCGTGGTGATATGGATTGCTTCGTCATGGCGACCGAAACTTGTATTTAGCATGTATTCCTTTCGGACATTGTTCTCTTTTGGCTCCAAATTGCTTTGCTCTGGAATGATAAATACTGTTTACCAGAATATTTATACGATAGTGATAGGAAAGGCTTTTGGCGCTTCTGACGTAGGCTATTACAATCGTGGCAATCAGTTTGCTTCCATACCTACAGACACAACAACAGCTATAGTGACAAAGGTAAATTTTCCTATACTCTCCTCCTTGCAAGATGATAATGAGAAGTTGATACAAGTTTATCGAAAGCTGCTGCGTGTTCCGTTGTTCGCACTCTTTCCTTTGTTGACAGGTATGATAGCCTTGGCGCATCCCTTGGTGGAATTCGTGCTAGGGACAAAGTGGTTGCCTTGTGTACCTGTCCTTCAGATACTATGTTTGGGATGTATGTGGAGTCCTATGACGCATATCAATTTGAATTTGCTATATGTAAAGGGACGGTCAGACCTGGTGTTGAAATTGGAATTGGTAAAGAAACCAATAGCTTTCCTCCTCCTTTTTGCTTTGCTTCCCTTTGGTATCTTATGGATGTGTGCAGGTCGGGCTTTGTACTTTTTCATTGCATTTTCTATGAATTGCTATTATACCCATAAAATTCTTGGGTATGGCTTTGGCAAGCAACTTCGTGAGGTATCTTTCATCCTGCTGAATTGTGCAGTGATGTGGGGTGTTGTAACTCTTTGTATATCTTTTATTGCCTCGCCAGCTATCAAGTTGGTGATTGGGGTATTAATGGGAGCTTTGTCTTATACATTGCTAGCCTATTTAGCGAAGGATACCTCATTGCAAGACATAAGGCAGATTATAAAGGATAAAATACAAGAAAGGAAAAGTCAACGTCTATTCTGACCCCATCTAGCTCATCATCATGCATAAGCCTATCCCTCGCGTATCAAAAAAACGCAAAAGTAACGGTCACAGGTCACGCTTTTTCCTCAAAATGTTTGGTGGTTTCAGGGAAAAGTCGTAAATTTGCGCCAATAATTTAAAATATTACGATTATGGCAGCACAAGCGTTAAGGTTTAATCCTGCTCAACAAGCAGTACTCAATGTGATTTCATGTCTACAATCTGATCAGGACTTAGTGGACTTGAAGCGAACATTGGTGAAGTTTATGAATGAGCGAATGCAACGAGAAATGGATAAACTTTGGGATTCTGGGGCGTGGAGCAATGAAAAATTGCATGCCATGCAGTCAGAACATTTGCGTACGGCTTATAAATAAATTGTGGTATGCAAAGAAATATAGTCTTAGATACTAATTGCTTGCTACAGATTATAGCACGTCGAAGCAAAAACTATTTCTTATGGGAAGGGTTTTTGAATGGTGACTATTGCCTTTGCTATACCACAGAGATTCTGGAGGAATACGAAGAAATTCTTTGTCAGAAGGCCAATCGTTTGATTGCTTCTATGGTATTGGAAATTATAACGCAAGCACCAAATACTAAGAGAATTGATGCCCATTATCATTGGGATTTAATAACTAAAGATCCTGATGATAATAAGTTTGTAGATTGTGCAGTGTTAGCCAATGCAGATTTTATCGTTTCAGATGATAGACATTTCAAGGAATTGGAAACTATTGATTTTCCAAGAGTGATTGTTGTGCAGTTAGAGGAATTTGCAAGGCTATATCGAAATCTTAATGCCAATTAGATTCTGGCTACTTCCATATCCCTAACATATCGGGAAAAAAACGCAAAAGTCACGGTCTCTGTTATCTCAATAAAAATATCTTTTTTAAAAAATCATGAACGATAATCATTACGACTATCTGATAGTGGGCTCTGGCCTTTACGGAGCCACATTCGCCCATCTTGCCCACAAGCAAGGCAAGAAGTGCTTGGTCATCGACAAGCGCTCTCACCTCGGTGGCAACATCTATTGTGAGAACATCGAGGGCATCAACGTGCATAAGTATGGCGCACA
>CAVKXW010000034.1:0-8681 GCA_963660215.1 Bacteroidaceae bacterium
GTATTCCATGCAATAGAGGTTATCGTAGTTTGATTGCTTGTATTCTGAATAGCTCGTTATACTATTGGTATTATAAAAACATCAGTAATTGTCGAGACTATTCGGAAAGAGAAATACTATCATTTCCTATTGGTAAATTTTGCCCAAATAGTTTTAGTACGATTGGAAATAATTTAAGAAACAATTATAAAAAACATAGAGTTATAAAAAATAGAACGTATAAAAGTGGGCTTGTCTATTACGAAGAATATTATCCTGCAAAATCCAAGCCAATCATTGACGAGATAGACAAGCTTCTCGCCAAGCATTACGGCTTTACAGAGGAAGAGCTGGACTTCATCATCAACTACGACATCAAGTATCGCATGGGTGATGAGTTGAACAAGGAAGAGGAATCATAAAGGGAATCCCCAGTTGCCATGCCATCAACGGCATTGGCAACTGGGGATTTCTCATATCTTACCTTTCATCAAAATTCGATGTGTTCACTTGAAGGATAACGGAAAGAAAACCAAGTTTGATTATCTTTGTTGGTTAATACGAAATCTCCTAATGTGATAATATCCATTCCTATAATCAAATCATAATCGCCTATATCCCCCGACAAAGCTTCAATACTTTTAAACTCCAAACATCCATCTATATAGATATTGATTCTATATACTGATGAGTCCATAACTCCACCAACCCCTTCCAACTGAGTCTGATGAATTGGTTTTAAATTCAAAGCAGTAACTACCTCTGGAGATATAATAGTATTAGTCGCACCGGTATCCCACACTGTTGATTCAACCTCGCAACCTGAAACCACAACCCCTTCTTTCCTTTCAAAAAAAGGAGTTATCACACAATTAGTTTGTATGACATTGACTCTACAAGGATACTTTTTGTTAATCTTCGCCATAAGCCTATAGTTTTAGCCAAGCCTCAGCAAGGACGAACAGAAACAACCTTTGCAATATGTCCTTTAGGTATGCTCGGCACAACAACCGAATAACTTACAGGACATTTTTTCTCAAATTCCTCCATTGGCAGAGAAAACGTCTTAATTTTATTCTCTTTCATAATCGTCTATTTTTAAATTTCTACCGCAAAGATAATGCTAACGAGCGCAATGAAAGCTAGCTTTCAAATTGCCGAGTGCAGCTTATCTTATGCAAAATTACGCCAAATATATGAAACTACCAAATAATATCCAAGAAATCTGCAAAAAGACGAAGATATTCTTTGATATTCAGGCAAATAGTTGTAATTTTGCAGATAAACAAGAATACAAAGATAATATGGCTGAGATACTATCCCATATCGGTAACATGGAGTTGCTGAAACAAAAGAAAATAGCTTTTCTTTGCTCCAGCAAGACAACAAGTCGAGACATCATGAGAAGTTTCGACTGGGCGATGAATGTGCCAAAGGATTCTTGCATCATCAGCGGTTTCCAAACAAAACTAGAACAAGATGTGCTCCACATCTTGCTAAAACGCCATGTCTCGGTTATCATCGTTCTAGCCCGCAGAATGTACAAGACGCTACCTGCTGAAATCCAAGAAGCCGTCGACCTACAAGAAGCGTTAGTTATCTCGCTCTCCAACAATCCACGCAACAGCAAAGAGAATGCCATCAGAAGAAACAAATATATCATCGAGATAGCAAACAATATCACCATAGGAGCTTTAGACCGTTCCAGCTCGCTTGCGACTTTACTCAGCAGCTCTGCTGACAGTACTCAGCAACATAGCTTTTTCTATCTATCTTACCATTAAAGGTCCGCTTGATAGCATCAACCTGCTCATACAGCATAGGTATCTTATAGTTCTCCAAGTGCTGCTGCAAGCCCTTGGCTAAGGCTTTTTTATCTAGGGCATAGCCATCTGCCAATACCACCAAGAGCTTTAATACCGTGCCAAGCACTCGATGCTGCACTGGAATGCAAATACAATCCTTGACCATGGGCAAGGACAGGGCGGCATCCTCCACCTCGGTCGGGATGACCTTGTAGCCTCCAACATTGATGACATCACCAGCCCTACCCTCCAATCGCAAACGACCTTGCTCGTCAATCCTGCCTAAGTCGGCAGTATAAACCGTGTTGTCTTGCAATACGGAAACTGTGAGTTCGGCATCGCCGAGATAGCCGCTCATCAAAGTCCTGCCCTTGCACGCTACCTTGCCAGTTTCACCATGCGAGACCTCTCGGAATCCTCCTTCCTCATTCTCTTCGACTATGATAATCTCCGAATGCTTCATCGGTTTGCCAAGGCAACCAGCCAAGCACACCCCATGGTTATAATCATAGGTGGCGATGATGCCTGTCTCGGTCGAAGCATAGGTATTGTAAAGTCGGGAATGAGGGAGGAGCTGACAAAAACGCTCCATGTCGGCTTGCGCCATCGGTGCCGCTCCCGTCTCGATAAACTCGATGCGGTCGGCATTTCGTGACAATCTCTCTGCCGAAAAAGCCATGAGCATTCGGATACTGGCAGGAACCAGGAAGGAAGCGAAAGCCTGAACTTTCGGCTGCTCCATCACTCGAAACCAAGCATCCATGTCCTTGATGCCATCCAGCAAGTGAATGGTTCCGCCCACCAATATCATCGGATACACCTTGGAGAGACTGCCAATATGATTGAGCGGTCCACATATAATAAAGGTGAGGTCATGATGATAGCCTTGCGCCGCAATGAGGTTCTCGGCATCGGCAAGGATGGTGGCATGAGAGATGATGACACCCTTCTGCTTGCCAGTGGTGCCAGTCGTGAAAAGGACATCGGCTGTGCCTTCGGGTAAAGCAGTTGGAGATTTTTCTTCGGATGAAGAACTTCCTTTAGGGCTATACTTCTCAGCCAACTGGCAAAACGCTTGATACTGCTCCTCCGCCAGGTCTTTCTCCAAAGGCATTGCCACGCCACCAGCCAAGTGGATGGCAAAATAGAGCACAAGCGTATCTATCTCGCAGACGGCACGAAAGGGAACAAGTTTTCCCTTTATCGCCATCTGTGAAGCCTTTGCCTCCACTCGTTGCCACAACTGGCTGTAGGTTAACTCATCCTCACCCTTCACAATCGCTATATCGTCAGGATATAGTTCGGCGTTGCGCTTGAGATATTCCTCTAAAGTCTTCATTACTTGTTGTCCAGTTTCTTTTCCACCATCGCCACGATGCTGTCGAGGGTACGGAAGTTCTTAGGGGTCACATCCGATGACTCCAACTTAATCTTGTACTCGTCGGAAAGGAGCATCAAGATGGTGGTGATGCCCAAGGAGTCCAACTCATTGAACAAGAAGTCTGAGTCCAAGTCTACCAGAGGCAAAGCCTCCTCCAATATTCGTCTAATTTTCTCTTTCATTTTTTTGTTATTGATTACACCTTATTATATATAGCAGCATCGAAGGATGCCGCATTTACTATTCTCACATTCTCCACGATACCTTCCATGCTATACTTCATCAAGTCGCATTTCTCGGCATCAGCCTCAACGGCTACCACTCTCGTCTCGGGATGCTGCAAAGCAAGCATCAAGGCTTTCTCACCATAGCCAGCTTGTTCTATGACAATCGTTTTGCTGTAATCCTGCACAGCAATCCATTCCTTATAATCATGCGTTCTCCTCAGGTTCTTCTTCACGGCACTGAACACCTCCACACCCTTGTAGCGATAGCGGTCTAGCACCAAGTAGTGCAGGTAACGAGGGTCATCCTTGGAGTGATGGAAGAGATAAGTGACCGAGAGCGGACGCTGACGATACTTTCCGTTCTTCTGCACCAAGTACTTGAAGATGAGCGGAGGGAAGACATACGCCATCAATACCACGGAGAACATACCGGCGATGGTTACCTCGGCGAGCGAATGCAACGCAGGATGGCGAGCGATGATGAGCGTGCCAATACCGATGAACATGATGAGCGCCGAGATGATGATGCTGTGCTTGTAGGATGCCAACATCTTGCGGCGATAAGCATACTCGTACATCGCGCCCTCGGTCATGAAGATGGTGTAGTCGTCGCCCTGTCCGAAGATGAAGGTGGCAAGGATGATGTTCACTATGTTAAACTCCATGCCGCCTATCGACATGATGCCCAATATCCAAAGCCAGCTCACTGCCATCGGGATGAACGAGAGTACAGCCAACTCAATGCTGCCCATCGAAAGCCACAGGAAGAAGAACACGATAAAACCACAGGCAAAGCCGATATAGTTGAAGTCGTCAGAGAGGTGGTTGGCGATGGCACTGTTCATCGAAGCCACATCGAAGCTATAACAACCCAGCATCTCCTCCACTCGCTTCACATCCTTCTCCTTGACCGAGAGGACATTGATGACATTGTATCGCTTGCTCACGCTATCCACACTGAGGTTGCCAGCGAAGAGCGACTGGGTCAATGGAGAAAAGTAGCCTATTGGCTGAGGCTGGTATTGCTGACCGATGATGGCATAAAAATCATCGAAAGAATCGGCGGCAAAGCCTTCCTTCTGCATCTGCTGCAGGAGCTGAGGCTTCAAGGCATCAAGATGCTTCTTCCAGAAAGCATCCCAACGTTTGAGGCGGAGCTGCTGCTCTGCCTTCGAGACGATAAACTGGCTGCAAGTATTCACATCATGTACCTCGTCCCTTGCCTTCATCGCTTGCAACTGAGGTTGGAGACGCAGGCTCTTGTCGAGCGCACCATCCATCGTCGAGTCGGTGGAGAGGACATAAACCTTCTGGTATTCTCCCCCCTGCACCATCACCTGCTGGAAATAAGTCATGATGTCTCGCTGGTGACGGGTCATATAATTGATGTGCGCCAAATTGGAGTCGAACTTGGTATCGAGGGAGAAGTAGCCGAAGATGAGCGTCAGGATGAGAATCACCCAAACGAAGACAGGCTTGTTCTCCAACTTCACCTCGCTCAGTTTATCGAGGAAGTTTGTTCTCTTTTTCGAGTGAGCCTTGGCACTGCCCGTTGCATCATCCGAGGCATTTACCTTTGCGCATTCTGTAGTATCTCTCTTTGCGCTTTCTGTAGCATCTCCCTCTTTGACCGATGGTCTAACTTTAGCCAGATGCGGCAAGTAGACGATAACGAAGAAGATGGTTCCGATAAGGAGGAACGAGCTGAAGAGTCCCAGGTCTCGGAGTGCCACGCTCTGCAAAGGGACCAAGGCAAGGAAGGCACCCACCGTTGTGACATTGCCCACCACCAGCGGCATCACGATTTCTCGCAGTGCCTTTCGCTTGTCGGGCGTATGAGACAAGTGGGCGATGAAGTGCAGCGGATAGTTGACGGCGATACCGACGATGACCGACGAGATACCGATGACGATAATCGACACCTTGTCGTGTACCAATGCCAAGCCGCCCATGGCAAAGAGCCATCCCCATGCGATGGAGAGGGCTATCAAGAGCAGGTTGCGAACGTTGCGGAAAGCAAAAAGCAACAATGCCAAGATGAGTACCACGGCGATGGTCACCGCCAAGAGGCTGTCGGTCTTGATTTGCTGGGCATTGGTCACGGCGATGACTGGACCGCCGATAATGGTTACTCCTATCTCGCCCTTGCATTGTGCGTTCAGCGGACAAGCCTTATTGTGCGCTGCCATCACCGAGTCGGCACATGCCTCAAGCATCTTGGTGAGTCGGGCATTGTTCTCCGTCTCACTGGCTCCATAGGGCGAATCCATCATCACGATGGCCTGTACCGTATGCTGCATGTCGGGCGAGAAGATATGCCCGTCATACATCTCGTACCTCAAGCTGTTGTCGGATCGTTGCAACTTCTGTACCACCGGGGTAAAGAGGTTGAGTGGGTCGCGCTGGATGTTGTCCGAGAGCAGACCACCAGCAGGAAACATCAGCATCTGCTTGTCAGCATCCAGTTGACGAGCGATGTAGTCGGCCTGCGCCATGAGGCTGTCCATCCTCGCATAGTCGGCATCGGTGAGGAAAAACGGAATGTTGTTATATACGAAATCGGTTACCTCCGTCATCTTCTCGATGTCCACCTGCGCCATGAGGTTCTTGATTTCGTGGGCGGTATCTGCCTTCTCCACGAGCGAAGTAAACTCGTCGATGCTTGCCACTAGTTCGTCACAATTGGATGTAGCCTCAGCAGAGGTAAGCGTATCATTTCGAGAAGAACTCACCCTGCCATGCTCGAAGATGGCAAAAATCTTGTTGGCTCCCGAAATGTCCTGATACACCTTCATGGCATTCTGGTGCTGAGGGTCGAGGGGCAGGAAGTCGGCAATGTCCTCCTTGTAGTTGAGGCGCAGCACCGAGAGTATCAGGAGCAGCGTGACAACCACGAAGGAGAGAATGCACACAGGGCGGTGCATCCTGAGATAACCATATATTTTCAGAATGAGTTCTGTCATATCACTTATTGTTTACTGGGTTGGAATAGATGCCGAGGAAGATATCCTTCAACTTCTCTATATCGCATGTGTCGTATTTATCCAACTTACTGACACGCTGCAAGAAACGCTCCTTCTGCTCGAGCGTATATTCACCTTTGTACTTGGTGGTGCCGTAGCGCAAGTCGTAGGCGATATAGTTGTTAGGATAGAGGCGATAGGCTGTATTGATGCGGGCATCCAAAAGTTGTGCCACAGCCTTGTGATACTCGTTGTTGGTCATGCCCTCAAACTTATTAAGCTCGGCACGGGAGATAGGGTCGCAAATCTGGATATGCACCCTGCCCTTCGGCTTCACCAGTCCGGTGAGGATGCTGTTGAGGTCCTCGCCTGGTTTCTTTGTGTACTTGGCAAACTGCGACTCGTAGAGTTCCAAGGTCTTCAGGATGTCGCACGACTCCCACTCGTAGGAGATGGAGACTGGCACGATGTGCAACTGGTCGATAGCCTTGATCTTGTCCTCGGGACACGACATGCAGAACATCTTGATGATGCCTTGGTCGGTGGCGTCGTTGCCATCCTTGGTTCGTCCGTTACGTTGCGCAATCCAAGCCGACTGGCGTTTCTCGGTGATGACGAAGCGGATGTAGTCGGACAAATGCTTCGAACTGCGATAGAACTCCTTGATGCTGCCACCTGGACGCTCCACCTTAAACATCTTGTTGCTCTTGCCGATGTCGATAATCAACTGGTTCATCATCAAGTTGGCACCGAAGGTTATCTCCGTGGTATCGAACCCATGCGTCACCAGGAAGTATTGCAACAAACTGGAGTCGAGCATGATGTCACGATGGTTGGACACATAGAGATACTGCTGGTCGGGACTCAGCTTGTCGAGCCCCGAACAAGAGAAGTCGGTGATGCTGTTCTCTATCACCTGCTTATTGACCATGCTCATGGTTTCCATCTGGAAATCACGCACCGTCTGATACCCCGCAATGCGCTCCCTTACCTGCTCCAACGGCTCGCCAGGATAAACGTAAGCCGCCAGGATTGGGAACGAGGAACTGTTGGCGATACGCTGCATCGCCGTAGGAATCTCCTCGGCATTATAGGGTCTGATATCATCAAAGTCTGTTATCTTCATTTGTTTGCTTATTTTTAGAAGTTAGAGAAGTTAAGGGAAGTTATCGCTTCGCTCAGAAGTTAAAGACGAATGCCTATTTTGGGGAATTCAGCCATTTCAGAAACTCCCCCTTCCATTGTCTGCATTCCGCCGTACCCTTCACTTCGGATGCTCCAAAGCCATGACCGCCAGTCTTATATTGGATATAGCGATGAGGCACTTGATGAGCGGTGAGCGCCGAATCGAGGAGCTCCGAGTTATGGTATTGTACAATCGGGTCGTCCTGGCAGTTGACCAAGAAGACAGGTGGACAATCATCGGGCACATGGCGTTCGAGCGAAAGACTATCCCTCAGTCGCTGGTTGTTCTTGCGACTATCCCCCAACAAGGCACGGCGAGAACGCTTGTGGACACAAGGCTCGATCATAGTCACCACAGAATAGATGGGAGCGATGAAGGCAGGACGCTCTTCCTTGGGCAGCAATTCTGCCGCCGACATCACGAGATGGCCTCCTGCCGAGAATCCCATCGCCCCGATGCTGTCGGGATTGATGTTCCATTCCGCTGCATGAGCACGGAGCAAGCGCAAGGCTTGGCGCAGGTCATTGATGGCATCGGGATGGCGCACGCCTCGACGCACATATCGGTCGTGCGAGAAAAACGCCCACCAACCAGCCGTACGATACTTCAGCACAAAGGCGGAGATGCCCTGCTGGTTGAGCCACTCAGCCACCTCGACACCCTCATGCTGCATGTCGTGCCAGAAGTAACTGCCACCAGGACAAACGATGACCGCCTTGTTGCCAGTAACAAGGGCTCCTTGACCTTGCGCCTCGTTATTAGGCGACAAGTAGGCAGTCATCTCCACATGCTTCTTGGTTGTGGTACCCTTCCATATATTCATCTTCTCTTGGGCTTGAGGTCGTGCTGTCGGCTGAGTTTCTTGGGCTTGAGCCACAAGGTTTATTCCTACCCACAAGAGAAAGCACAAGTATTTTCGTTTCTTCATTACACCTTATTATATATAAGAGATTCTACATCTCGTTAAAGCTGATTGATAATATAGTTTCTGCCTAGTACCACTTCTGCGGTGCTGATAGCAGTGAGCGGAACTCCACAGAAACCATGCAGGTTGTTGTTCTGACCAGTGAGCAAGAGGTTGTCCACCTTGGTAACCACAGGCACTTGCGAGAGTGCCATGTTCTTGTAGTCCTTGCGATA
>CAVKXW010000034.1:8949-24435 GCA_963660215.1 Bacteroidaceae bacterium
GTCATGAAGAGGAAGCCCAATGGCCAATGGTCGTGCTGTTCGCCGAAGGTCCATATCTCGTCATAGCGAGTCATGTAATACTCCGAATGATTAATATAGGGAAAAGTATTCGGCCTCAACTTGATGTAGAGCGAGAAGGCGGAGGTGGAATTCGGTATCTCCTCCAGTCGCTGGCGATAAGCCTTGGGAAACGATTTCTCGGGCATCAACTTCAAGAGCGTGCAAGGATGAAGGTCGGAGATATAATAGTCGCCTTGGTACACCTTGCCCTTTCGGGTTCGCACGTAATCGACATGCCTCTTTCCTTTTCGAGACGGCACGGAATCGGCTTGGCTATCGCACACCTCTATCCACTCCACGGCATCGCCAGTTAGCACCTTGCCCCCATGTTGCTCGATAACCTGCGTAAGGAGGTCGGCAAAGTGATAGCTGCCTCCCACGAATCGGGAAGCTCCCATGATATAAAGCGTGGAGATGATGGCATGGATAAAGGCAGGTGTTTCATCCTGTCTGCCTCCATAGAGCGGATTCATATATGCCACGACACTGCGCAACTTCTCATCCCGGATGTACTTGGCGATGAAGGCATCCGCCGACATAAAGAAGTCGTCGGAATGTACACGGAAGGTATCGGTGGAAGGACGCAGGTTGAAGAGGTCAGCCTCATCGGTGATGGCGAAGATGGCATCCACGTAAGCCTGCAGGCTTGCACGCTCCTTCGGGAAATAAGTGGTAAGAGAATCTACGAAACCCTCCCTGCCCTTTCGGATACGATAAGTGGTATGGTCTTCGGCGAAATATAGGCTGTCCGTGCAATCATCGTCCACATCCCTTAGCTGCATCTTGTCCAGAATGTCGAGGTATTGGCAGAGGCGATAGATGTTGCCGCCAGGATACATGCCACCGATGACATGCATGCCGGTATCAAACTTCATCCCGAAACGCTGGAAGGTCTGCAGCCCTCCCCCTGCCGTTGCGTTCTTTTCGAGCACCGTTACCTGCAAGCCCACCTTTGCCAGGATAGCTCCCGTAAACAGACCGCCCAGTCCGCCGCCTATGATAATTGCCGTCTTCATTCGTTTATATTTTTCATTGTCTATATTCGAAAAGCTTTGTCTGCATTCGGAAAGCTTACCGATTAGCTTCGTTAATCTGTTCATAGATTTTCTCTGCCGTCAGAAACTCGCTGCACGTAACGATGGTTCCCACCAATACGCCCAACATGCCATGCGAGTTGATGTTCTGACCAGTCAGATAGAGATTAGGCACCTTGGTACGCTGCGCCACGCGATAGGCACTGCTCATGCGGATGTCCTTGGCGTTGCCATACATCGAACCATTCGCCGTACCCGTATAGTCAAGGTATGTGAGCGGTGTCGAGGTATAATAAGTCTCTATCTTCTCCCGAATATCAGGGAAGTGTTTCGCCACAACATCAATGAGTCTTTCTGCCTTCTGACGCTTGAAGTCTTCATAGTCCTTTCCTCGTCTGCCGACATGCGTTCCTCTCCATCGCTCCACCTCCTCCATCCTCATATACGAGAGAATGACGCCTGTAGAGGCATAGGTGGGTGGATTGATTTCCGAAGAAACTGAGCACAAAAAAGAAGCCTTATCTTGAGTCCCTTGGCAGAAGTGCATATATAAGAAGCCCTCTGGCCAAGACAGATCGGAGTATTTCTCGCAATCCCATGGTGTATCTTTCTGATAACCATAATAGTTATAGTTCATGTATGGCATTGCGTTCTCCTTGAACTTCAAGTAGACGGAGAAGGTTCCTACGGTTTGCGGTATCTCGTTGATGCGCTTGCGATAGGCAGGACGAATCAACGTGGTGTCGAGCATTCGGAGGGTACGAATCGGATGGACATCGGAAATCATATAGTCGCAAGAAATAGTCTCAGCAGATGCCTTCGCAGAACATCCCTCAGATGAACTTTCAGAGGAACTTCCATTGACCTCTACCCCCACAGCGTGCGTGTCGTCGCAGAGGATGCGTGTCACCTGCTTGCGAGTCAGCACCTCGCCTCCATATCGCTTGATGGTATCGGCAAGGGCTTTTGCCACAGTGTCGCTGCCACTCTGTATGCGGTAGGCACTCTGATTATAGAAATCGGTGATAAAGGCAAGCGTGGAGAAAGGGGTCTTGTCTTTCTCGGCGGCATAAAGAGGGAGATTGCCCACCAAGACCTTAGCCAAGGACGGGTCGGTAATCACCTCGTCGATGACCTCGTTGATGGAGCGCAACAGGTACTCGGTATTGACCAAGGCATCGCTCTCGGCATGTTTGAGCGAATGGAGCGATGAGGCTTGGGCGATGCTCTCCACGAGGTCGAAGTATCTCACGAGGTTGTCGTGCTGCCGAGGAAAGTATTCCGACATCTGGCGGATGAATGCCTCCCTGCCGTTCGGAAAGCGATAGGTCTTGCCGTCGAGAGAGACAACATCATATCCCTCTGGGTCGAGACGAGAGAGGCGCACTTCCTTATCAATCTCCAGATAGCGCATCAGTCGCTGAAGGGTCTGCCCCTGCGAGGCGCTGCCGATGAAGTGCATGCCAGTCTCAAACTTCGCCCCTCGTCGGGTGAAGCATTGCAGGCAACCGCCTATCTGTGCGCCTTGCTCCAGTACTGTGACCTGATAGCCGTTCTTGGCGAGTATCACGCCGCAGGACAATCCGCCCAATCCGCTTCCGATGATGATTACTTTCTTGCTCATATATCCTCTTCGCTCTTGCTTAGTCGTTCTAAAGATACTATTCTATACCTTATTATATATGCTGTTCTATCTTGTTGGCTATCGCCTGATATTTCTCCTTATATCGCTTGCGCATGGCAGAAGCCTGGTGTCGCCAGTCAGTGCCTAGGGCTTGCAGTTGCTCGTGGTTCATTGGTTCGCCTACCTCGATATAGAAGATGCCCTTGTTGAGGTGGTAGGTCTTCTTCGGAAGAATCTTGCCGGGACCATACATATACATCGGAAGGATTTCCAGTCCGAGTTGTTCGGCGAGATAGAAGCCGCCTTGGTGGAATCTGCCGATGCGGCAATCCTTCGAGCGAGTGCCCTCTGGATAGAGTGCCACGCTGTAGCCACGGCTTACGAGCGAGCGCAACTTAGGCATCAGAGGTTCCAAGCCATCTATCACTGGCAGATACTCTGCGTTGCGAATCAGCAGTCCGTAGGTGGGATTATTCCATACCCACTGGTTGGTGAGGAAGACGATCTTCGGTGTGAACACCAACTGGCACATTAGGTCGAGATGCGACTGATGGTTGCAGATGATGATGCGTGGCCTGTCAAAGTCGAAGCCTCCGAAGTCCTTGCCTTTGGAGAGTATTCCATTGACCTTGGTATAGAATTTGGTGCCTGGTATGCCCATGTGAATCATCACGAATCTTGTGGCATGATACATAAGCAGATGCAGGCGATAACGTTTCTTCTCAGTCATCTTGCCCAAATGGATATACACCCATACGACTGGCGTGAACACCACCATCATGAAGAAGAGGAAGAAGAGCAACGAGAAAAGGGTGCGGATGAAGGTCATCAACTTACGCCCCACTCGGCATGGCAATCCGTAGATTACGGCAAGGAAGCAGAGCACCGTGTTGAGCACGCTGATTCTGGCGAAATCCATGCCTGGACGGAAATGGCTCACTCGTTCCTCACGAGGTGGATAGTACACTGGTATCGGTATCGGAACGAGCTTGACACCATGCCAAGAGGCGAATACCATCAGTTCTAGTTCTGCTTCATAGCGAGATGTTAACAAACTGAGCATCTTTAACTTATGAAGCGGATAGAGGCGATACCCTGTCTGCGTATCCTCCAACTTCTTGCCTGTCTGCACATAAAACCAAAAGTTGGAGAACTTGTTGGCGAAGGAGCTTCCCTTGGAACGGTCAACGCCTTCCAACTGTCGGTTGCCGATGATGAGACAACCCGGATGCTGCATGTTAGCCTTCAGGAAGAGCGGAATGTCGGAGGCGAAATGCTGTCCGTCGGCATCGAGGGTGATGGCATAGGCGAAACCCATGTCGAGAGCCTTGCGGAATCCCTGTTTCAAGGCATAACCCTTGCCTCGGTTTTGCGAGTAGGCGACAAGGGTGATGCCGTCAATCTCGTGAAGGATTTCCGCCGTACCATCCGTACAGCCATCGTTCACGACAATGACGTCGTCACACTGTTGGAGCACATCTCGCACCACCTGTCCTACCGTATTCTCATTGTTGTAGGTAGGAATGATGACGCAGATGCCACGGTCTCTCAACAACTGTTTCTGCTGCTCTATGCTCAATTCTTCTGTCATACTTTCAATGTAAATGAGATTTTGGCTTTCGCCTCCTCGCCAGACATGACAACGAGCTGCGCCTTCACGCCCTGCCCATCTTCCGACACTACCACCTTCTTCAAGAGATAGGTGATACGGGTAATCTCCTTCGGCGAGATGATGGAGAGGAACTTGATGTTCTTCACTGCTGCCACCTGTAGCTGCTTGCCCAGGGCATCCTCCAGCACCTCCTTGCCCATCTGCATGATGCAAACGCCAGGGGTGATGGGCTCGCCAGGGAAGTGAGCCTGATAGATGAAGCACGATGGGTTCAGCTCCAAGTCGTAGCTACCAGAGAGGGCGGCTCCGCCAGCTGTGGCATCGCTATCGGTTGGCAGCACCACTTGCTTATTCTTTATTGTATAGAGATTATTCTTCAGTCTCATCGTTTTCATCCTTTGAATTGTTTGGCTGTTGCGAGTCATCGCAATCATCCAATTTGGTAAACTTATAGGTAATGTGATACTTTTCATTGCTGTACGAGGAGATGCCTCGCTGCAAATTGTCCAGCACATGAACCATGTCTTTCCTCAATACTCGTTTGATATACCACTTGTTGAGCATCTTGATGACATTCTCCAGTTTTACCTTTTGTCTAGAGCGAAGGTAAGTAAAGTCGAAGGCAGAGATGCCAAACTCATTGAAAAAGCTTCCCTTGATGGTATCACCTTCCTCCGAAAGAAAGCAGATGCCACTGATATATCCTTTCTTCATCTCGATGGTCGCCGCATACTTGCTTTTCTGAGCCATCATGGGCTGCACCATACAAGTGAGGAACAAGAGACTAATTGATAGTAAAAATCTTGCCATTGATGCTTGCGTTGGTCTTGACATTCTTGAGTTCGATGACAGTCTTGTCGCCCTTCTTCTCCACGAGTTCCACCATCGACACGGTAGACTTCGCCTTGTTGAAGTGGAGGATGATTTTCTGAAACATCTGCTGCATCTGCTTCTGTTGTGGATAGAGCGTAGCGATGTAGTCGGTGCCCGAGGCGGCAAGGGAAACCTTGAAGTCTTTCTTGTCGGTGAGGCAGTTGCCCACCACACTGTTCATCATGATGCGGGCAATCTCCTTGAACATCTTGCTCTGGTTCACGTTGATGACATCGTTGCGTTTTCCCTTGCTGATGAGCACCTTGCTGCCGTTGAGCACGAAGGCATAACTGTATGGCGAGGTGTACTCCCAGCGCAGTTTGTTGCTCTGCTGATAGTACATCTTGCCCTTCGACACCATCTTGTCGTTGAGCATCTTGAGATACTTGGTCTGCACGAAGTCGCATTGCATCGACTTCATGCTTATAGCCACAGCATTGATTTGCTGTATCACCTTGGTCTCGTTGAGCTTCTGCTGGGCAGAAGAGGAGACGAAGCCGAGGGTCAAAGATAATAATACAATTACTAACTTCTTCATCTTATATCTATTTTTATTATTTGGCGATGAGGCAGCAGCCCAGCATGATGAACCCCACTCCTATCCATTTCAGGGTGGAAACCTCCTCATGGAAGAAGGCTATCGCCGCCAACATGCCAAAGACATAGCTCAGACTAATCATCGGATAAGCCACGCTCAGCGGATAATGCTTCACGATGTAGAGCCACAGCATCGAACCAGTGCCGAAAAGCACGCCGCAACAAGCGAACTGCCAGTTCAAGAGCAGACTCACCCAGAAGTCCTTGGTCCAACCAAAGGGATGCATCCGCTGCAACGCAAACTTCAGGAACACCTGTGCTCCCGAAAGAATGGCACTCTGAAGAATCGCCAACAAAAATACTCGCCACATTTCGTTACCTTTATTATTTCATTAATTACTCGCCTTTAGGGCGGCATTTACTATGAATCTCTTCGTTTTAAGACCAGGGCGATGGAACGAATGCTTGGCATCGGCTGCTCCCCACTCTGCTCCAAAAGCTGATTGAAGAAAGGCGCACTCTCATCGTGCCACCCCACCAACACGTTCTTCACCTTGCCACTCGCCAGGAGCATCTCGGCATCGAGAATCGCCCATGACAACGACTTGTCGCCTTGTGTATAGGTTACGTTGTAGCCATGACAATGGGTCTTGATGGCTATGTTGCTACTGATGGTGTTGTGGGTACTCTGCATGAAATAGGTCGGCTTGAGCATCCCCTCGCCTTCCGCCTTCATCTGCTCCAGCAGTCGCTCGCTGTTCTCCAAGCAACCATAAGTGGTGCCTGTGATGATGGCATCAGGGCTGTCGATGCCTGCCTGCTGCAATGCCTCCAAGGAGGAGAACAACGAACTCTTCATCAACTTGCCCATGCGACGAGCTTCCAAGGGCTTGACGTATTTCTTGATGTCAACGAGCTGGTCTTCCGAATCAATATCGACTTTCGAGACAATCTCCAAGTCAAGGTCCTCCAAAGCTACTTGAGCAAAATCCTCCGTCGGATGAATCGAGATGACAAGCGAAGTATCGTTGCCTCCGAATCCGAAGCTGTTGCAGAGCACATGCTCTAGTTGAACGTTCTCTTCTCCTAGGGTCGGGACAATGCCATCCTCCATTGGATTCTTCCATCCCAAGTTGCCAGGCACGAAATGATGTTGCAGGGCAAGGATGGAGATGACGGTCTCGATGCAGCCCGATGCACTCGTGGTATGCCCCGTAAACGACTTGGTGCTGGATACCCATGGCATCTTGTCGCCAAACACACGATGCAGCGAGACGCTCTCGCTCTGGTCGTTGTTGGGTGTACCCGTACCGTGGGCATTCACATATTGGATGTCAGTTGACTGAAGATGAGCGGTCTTGAGAGCCTCCATCATCGCCAAGTAGGCTCCCTCGCCATTCTCCGATGAAGCAGTCTGATGAAAGGCATCGCAAGCATTGCCATATCCTGTGAGATAAGCATGAGGCTCGACCTTTCTTGCCTGGGCTTGCTCTTCAGGTTCGAGCACCACAAAGGCGGCACCCTCGCCAAGATTGAGACCAGCACGAGTGGCATCGAAAGGACGGCATGACTCGTGGTCGAGAATCATCAACGAGTTGAACCCATTGAGATGGAAGCGAGACAAGGCTTCCGTTCCTCCTGCCACAACCATGTCTGCCCGACCTGCCTTGATCAAACGGGCGCCAAGCATGATGGCATTGGCTGCCGACGAGCAGGCGGTGGAGATGGTGGTCACATCGTCGAAAATGCCGAAATGGTCTGCCATCTGTTGGGTAGAATTGCCGCAATCATGATGCTTCAAGAGATCTATGTCCCCGGGGGGCATGGTCTCGCCTCGCTCCAACTGACCTGTAAGACGGTCGTAGGAGAGTTCGGTGATGTCCATGCCTCCCACGGTCGTGCCCGACACCAAGAGGATGCGCAAAGGTTCCGATTGGCAACCACAAAACGATACCTTCGCACCTTTTAGCATGTCTTTCCCTACGCTAGCGTCCTCCAAAGCCTGCTTGATGGCAAGCATACCCATCAGGGCAGTTCGGCTCACCATCTCATCCTGTGGGATACAGAGCATCTCCTTCATCTGGTCGTTGGAAAGTTTCACCTCTCCTACGGGCAGCTCATGGTGCACGGACTGGAGATAGTGCATTTCCCCGATGCCCGACTTGCCCTGCTGGAGCGAAGCGAGCACCTCTTGCTTGTTGAGTCCGATGGCAGAGACCATGCCCTCGCCCGTGATTGCTATGTTCATCTTTGGATTTACTTTTTAATGATTCTATGAATACTTTTATGAGGGAGCAAGCGATTACTTTTTACGATTTTTGCTTACGTAGTCGGCAATAGTTGCCACACTCTTGAAGATTTCCTTGCCAGCGGCAGGGTTGGCGAGCTTGATGCCATATTTCTTCTCCAGGAGCACGATAAGCTCCAGGGCATCGATGGAATCCAAGCCCAGTCCGTCGCCGAAGAGAGCATCGTTCTCGTCGATGTCGTCAGGAGTCATTTCCTCCAGGTTCAGAGCCTTGATGATTTCCTCCTTCAATTCTTTGATTAATTCTTCCATTTTATTTGTTTTTCTAATATGTTTGCTTTATTGTTTTGAATTGCTCTGCCGTAGGACAAACTTAATGCTTTTGCCCTTCAGGGCGTTCCACGATGTAGAGGTCTGCCTCGAAATGGGTATTATCCTCGTAGTCCAGCCAACCTGCCACGGCACTTTGGGTTTGCCTATCCATGAAGGCTGTCTGCAAAATCTCTTTCATCTGCGCCTCGTCCTTGTCTACCAACACATAGAAGGAGGTCTCACCATGATAGCCGTTGCGGATGGCAATCTCGCCTGTCACGATGTTGGGCAGGGTGTAGACGAAGATGGAAGGACTCGGGAAATAGTTGTCCTTGTCGGCGATGGAAGCCAAGTACTTTTTGTCACTGTCAATCGAAGAAGAACGATTGAAGAGGATTACCGCTCGATCGAACTCATGCGAAAGAACTTTCGACTCTGCTTTCAATTCATGAGAAAGAGTCGCTGCCTCTGCCTTGAGCAACAGCTCGGAAGCGACGAAGCCAAGGCGACTCAAGCCATCCATCTTGTAATATTTCGGATAACCTCCGATGTACTGCTTATAGATTGAAGTAAGCATGGAAGCATCGCCTGCATTTTCTTTGATTTCCAAAAGATTACCATCTATGGTTACACCTTTTTTCGTAATCCTTACACGATGGCTACGAGTAAGAGTTGAAATATTAGTATCCCTGAGTATCTCCGCTTCTCTTGTAGCGAGCAACGTGGCATTACAGCCACCAAAGCCAGAAAGCATCTTGACAAAGGTCTGTTTGTCAGTCGAACGATTCTCTGCCGAGATATTCATCTTGCCCGACACGCCCAGTTCATCAAAGCCTCGCGTACCTATTATTATATGGTCGTCGGCTGCCTTCATACAAAGGATGGTCTCCAGAATGCCTGCCGCTCCCAAGGTATGTCCGAAATATCCCTTCAGGGCATTGGCTGGGACTTGCAACAAGCCTGCTCGCTGAATGACGATTGATTCCATCTGGTCGTTGAAGAGGGTGGCTGTGCCATGGGCATTGATGAAGCCTATATTCTCGGGAAGAACACCTTGCAATGTTTCCTGCAAACAAGCATAAAGTCCTTCGCTTGTCTTGCTAGGTGCACTGATATGAAAGGCATCGTTCTTGATATAGCCCTGCCCTATCTGCCATGCTTCATCAGCAGAAGTTCGTCCCAAGACGATGGTGGCGGCAGCTTCACCTAGATTGAGTCCGAAGCGCTCCATATCGAAGGGGCGACAAGGCTCCGTGGAGAGTGCCTTCAACGACAGAAAGCCCGAGATGATGAATCGTCGAGGGTTGTCTGCGCCGCAAACCACGGCATAGTCATAATGAGCGGTTGAATCGTAACCTGAAGTTGGGCTGACAGTCTCGGAAGAATCAACATCCAGCAAACGACTCGCCAATATCAAAGCCGACAAACCAGAGATGCAGGCATTGCAAACTACGATAGGCTTCGTCTTGATGCCCAATGCCGTAGCGATATGCTGGGCAGTGGTTCCGAGGTAGAGGTCTGCGTCCTCCTCCGTGCCTAGTTTCTCGATAGAGCCCTTGGTAGTACTCAAGATAAAAAGCACACGATGGTGAGCGGTGTCTATCCCCGATTGCTGTATTGCCTTACGAGCCGAAGCATACGTCAACCGCTCGAAGGAAGCAACATCCGCTCCCATCAACGAAGCACAGAAACCATCCTGCACCCCATGACTACCAGGCTCATAGGCATGCAGCATCGACTTGCCAGCCTTGACCGACAAGTAGTTTTCCTCGGAGGTATTCCCCAGAGGGGATATGATATTGTCTGCTATTACGTACGCCATTGTGATATTCCTGAAGATGGGGACATCCCTGTGCCCCACCTATTTATATTATAATGTATCAACATCCACGCCCCAGCGTTTCTTCCACTCTAGGTAGAAGTCGGGATTGGTCCACACCAGTTGGTAGTCCTTGTCCATAAACACCTGCACGGAGTGACCAGTTGCGATGAGGCTGTCATCTTCGGGATCGTGAATTTCATAGTCGAAGATGATCTTGGCAGCCATTGTCGGTCGATAGATGATGTCGATGCGAGGAGTCATACCATAGCGGATAGGCTTCTTGTAGTGGAAGGTGAGTTCCACCAATGGCGCAAAATAGCCATGGTCGAAGAAACTCATGTATTCCAGTCCATATTTCTTGCCGAATGCCTCGCGGGCATCCTCGAAGTAAAGTGGATAAGAACCATGCCACACCACATCCATCGAGTCTACCTCGCTGAAGCGTATCTCGAAAGTCTTTGATTCTCTAAGTTCGTTCATGCAACCTGTTATCTTGTAACTTTATTACTCCTCACTGTTTTTGACGGCGATTTTCATCTCTGTACTCACCAGCGTCTTGCCTTTGCAAGTGATGGTGGCCTCAGCCAGCGTCATTCCAAATACCTCCTCCTTCACTTCCACCCGGGTGGTGATGATGTCGCCCACCTGTGGAAGTTCCATGATTTCGAAGTTGCGAACGGCTCCGATGAAACCCAACTGGATGCCTTTCTTCAGGATATACTTGTTGACATACCCGATGCGAGCGGCACAAGTCTGGGCGATATTCTCCATCAAGCCAGAGGCAGAAAGACAACCTTTTCCTGCCTCATTCGAAGCCGAAGCAGCACCGTTGTCATTCTCGACGAAGATGTTGTCAGCCTTCACCTCTGTCTCCGTCACGGTCAGCGTGCGGTCGAAGTGGGTCAGCGTGCCTATCATCACAAAAGGCTCCTGCTGGGGCAGAAGCTCATGGATGTCTATCTGGCGGAGGTTTTGCTCCGTAGGATGTTCTGCATCAAAGTTATTCATATTCATCATTAATCCCAAAATTCATAAAAGTTGTACCATTGGTCGGGATATTGGCGCACACGACGCTCCAACTCCACAGCATAGCTATCCGCCAACTGCTGGAGCTGTGTCTTGCGAGGTGCCTGCTTGTCGTAGTTCAGCCGACTCACGTATACCGTGTATTCCGCCGAGCAAGTCTTCATTACGTTCACTGCAAGGACATCCAGCCCTCTCATCGTTGCCACCATGAAGGGTCCCATCGGCAAACGAGCCTGGGCATCTAGGAACGAGACTGCCAACGACTTGGGTGAGCCCACGATGCGATCGGCAGGCAAACTCACAATCTCATGGTTGGCGAGAGCCTCGTTGACGAGGAAGAGATGGCTCATGTCGGGCTTCACAGGAATCATGCGGATGTTGTTGCCGTCGAGTTTCTTCTTGCGCCCCTCCATCACCGTCGCCTTCTCGCCGCCAAACACCAAGGCATTGAAACGCTTGGACTTGGAAACGAGCGAATAGCCAGCCGCCTCGTAACAACCGATGTGCGAACTGAAAAGCATAAATCCTTCGGGCTGTTGCTCCAACTGCTGGAAGTTCTCGTACCCCTCTATCCGAAGGGCAAACTTCCTACCTGCGAACATGGCGAAGCGGTCGATGACCACCTGACCAAACAGGCAGTGGTTGCGATACACATGCCATGCCGCCCGCCATCTGTCATATCCCATTCGTTGGCGGAAATAGTGGTAGGCTGTGGTACGGCTATGGTTCGTATTGAGCAGTAGACAAACGGGCATCACAAAAATAGCCGTGAAGGCATAGAATGCTCTCACATCCACCACTCGCAGCATACCGATGAGCTGTCGGTGCATCCATCCTGTTCCCGCCGTTGTGTTCTTCTGCTTCTCCATCAGCCTAAAGATTCTTCATCCTTCGTTCTTAACTCTTCACTTCTTTATCCCACCTTGCTCTGGATATAGTCGCAGAACTGGCTGAGCGTGGTAACACCTTGCATCTCCTCTGGCTTAATCTTGAAGCCAAAGTTTTTCTCCACGATTACCACGATGTCAACGAAGTCAAGGCTGTCGATGCCGAGGTCGTCCTTCAACTTAGCCTCTGGCGCAATCTTATCTTCGTCAATCTCCAAATCCTCAATGAGGAAGTTTCTTACTTTCTCTTCGATTTCTTTTCTTTCCATTTTATTTGATTGTATTAATTATTTTCTAATTTTATCTAGACTCTTAGGATTCTTTATTATCGTTGTGAGCCTAAGTCTATCTTCATGTTACGCTTTCAGCTTTACCTCCAGAATGGTGTGTCCCTGTCCGATACCATCATGTATCTTAACGACCTTTAGACCAGAACGATTCACTTGTTTGATTAAATCATCGGAGTGATACATCTTACTATTTCCATTCGCCATCACGGTGAAATACACACTCGTCATGGTGAGGCAGAGCGAGGCAGGCTCATACTTCTGTCTATCCCAGAAAGTTTCCATGATATACAAGGTGGTATCAGGCGACATCACCCGAGCTGCACGAGAGAGGATGCTGAAGATTTCCTCCTCGGAGAAGCAGTCCAAAAACTGACTCATCCAAATGGCATCCCAGTCGCCTGCTGGCAATTGGTTCTGCACATCCAAGATATTGGTAGGATAACCTCCGATTCTCTCTGCGCCATCCTTGCCCTCTATGTTCTTCTGCATCATACCAATTTGTCCTGGTAGGTCTACAATGGTAACGTTCACGCCTTTGTCATAGCCTACACAGCGGAGGGCGAAGCGACCCGTATTGCCGCCAACGTCCATCAAAAGCTTAGGTTTCTTGCCAAAGACAATTTCCAATGCCTTGTCGAAGGAGTGATCGCTATAGAAATGATCGAAGCCAAACCAACTTTTTTGCACTTGTGGGGCGAGCTTGGACAAGCCTTCATAGATAGTAGGCCAATCGCCGAGAGTTTTCAGGCCGGCAGGCTTACCCTCCTTGAGTGCCTCGTCAAGATAGAACATACCTTGGTAGTTGACATCATGATTGAAGTCGATGTTCACTCGGGTGGCAGGGTCGTTCAGCAAGAACCATCCCGTCTTAGAGATTGAGTACTTGTCGGTCTCCTTGTCTATCAATACCGTACCCGCACTGAGCGAAGCCTCCAACAGAATCTTCAGGGCATACTCGGAGAGATGTCCATTTGGCTGGGCATCCTGTAAGTTTTCTCCAGACGCTCTTTCTTGCAGTTTCTGCTGTATTTCTTTGAGAGTCAAGCCGTCCATGCTATCACGCAATACATCGAGCACACCCCACTTCACCATCAACCTAGACACCTGAAAGATAACGGGTCCCCAGGCGATGTATTCCGCCAGACGCTGTGCCTCACGAGCAGAAAGTTGCTCCTCTGTATAGCGGTCGCATTCTGATTTAAATAGGTTCATTCTTTTTTAGTTTTTTGAAAAATGAGCTCGTCTATCAAGACTTATCTTTTTATTCCTTTACTTTCTTGATGACCAGTGCCGAGTTGGTTCCTCCGAAACCAAAGCTATTGCTCAGCACGGTATTGATTTCCGTATCAACTGTCTTAGCAGCGATATTGAGCTTTTCTGAATATTCGTCTGGATTTTCGAAGTTGACGTTAGGTGCCACGAAATTGTTTTGCATCATCAGCGTAGAGTATACGACTTCCGATGCACCAGCCATCCAGCACTCATGTCCAGTCATTCCCTTGGTAGAGGAAATCAAGGCATGTTTGCCCTCAAACATTCTACCCAGGGCGATAGCCTCGTACATATCACCCTGATGCGTACTCGTGGCATGGGCGTTGATATAGTCGATGTCGTCTGCCTCTACGCCTGCCGACTCCAAGGCACGGGTCATGGCGATGACACTACCCTCGTCGGACGGTTGGCTGATGCCACCACCATTGCTAGAGAAGCCGTAGCCCACGACCTCGGCGAGGATATTTGCCCCACGAGCCTTGGCATGCTCGTAATCTTCGAGCACGAGCGAAGCTGCACCACCACTAGGGATGAGTCCGTCACGGTCGCGGTCGAATGGACGGCTAGCCTTCGCTGGCTCATCCATGCGGATAGAGAAGGCACTCAGGGCATCAAAGGTGGCCATCGAATAATAGTTGGTTTCCTGTGCACCACCGCAGAGCACCATGTCCTGCAATCCCTGCTTGATCATCATGAAACCCAAGCCGATGGAATGACTGCCACTGGCGCACGCAGAACTCACCGTGAAGTTGACACCACGGAGATGGAAAATGGTGCTGAGGTTCATGTTCACCGTCGAGTTCATCGACTGGAAGATGAGACCATAGCCCAGCATCGCCGAGTCGTGCTTCTCATCCATTATCTTCGAAGCCTCGATGACAGGCTTGGCAGATGAGTCGTTGCCGAAGATGCACCCCACCTCGTTCTCACGCAGATAAGCATCGTCGATACCCGCCTGAGCAAATGCTTGCTTGCTAGACATATAGGCATACTTAGCCTCCTCCGACATACCTGCCCTGGTATGACGGTCGAGCATTTGCTTGGTGATGACAGGCTCTTCTACGATACCCGTCAATGCCGAGCGATAACCATATTCCAATCGTTCTGGCTGTATGCCAATACCCGACTTACCTGTATATAAGGATTCCTTCACGGTGGCAAGGTCTGTGCCAAGGCACGACCAGATACCCATACCCGTGATGACTACTCTTCTTTCCATTTAATTATATTATGTATAAAGTCCTCCGTTAACACTGATGGCTTCACCTGTTATATAGGCTGCCTCGTCGGAAGCGAGGAAGCCTACGAGCACAGCGACCTCCTCTGGTTTGCCGAATCTGCCCACAGGTATCATTTTCTTGAGTTCGTCCTCAGGCAAGTCCTTGGTCATATCTGTGGAGATGAAGCCAGGGGCTACGGCATTGACCGTAATCTTACGAGATGCCACCTCCTGGGCGAGTGCCTTGGTGGCACCGATGAGCGCAGCCTTCGCCGCACTGTAATTCACCTGTCCCACCATACCTTTCAGTCCAGAGAGCGAAGCCATGTTGATGATTCTGCCACCATGCTTGCGAGGCATCATGTGCTTCAAGAGACGGCGAGTGATGTAGAAGAAGCCGTTGAGGTTGGTATCGAGCACGCTGTGCCATTCTTCGTCCGACATCATGAACATCACACTGTCTCGACGAATGCCAGCATTGTTGACGAGGGTATAAATCCACTCGTCAGGATGTTCAGCCTCCCATTTGTCTATGGCTGCTTCTATCTCCTTTGGATTAGAAGCGTCGAAAGGCAAGAGTTCTGCCTTGCCACCTTCTTGCTCTATCAGTTCTTTTACTTGCATAGCGGCTTCTTGGTTATGCAAATAATTGATTATCACGCAGTAATCT
>CAVKXW010000035.1:0-24388 GCA_963660215.1 Bacteroidaceae bacterium
TCATATCTCCCGCGGGGAGATATTTACTAGCAAAAACGTATGATTTTATTTATGGCGCTTCGTGATGATACAGACTATAAGGATTTTTCTTTTTAGCCCTAGAAGAATGTTCTATTCTGCTGAGCAGAATACATATTCCACTGAGCAGAATATGCGTTCCACTGAGCAGAACATATATTCTGCTCAGCAGAACAGAATTTCCGACGGTGCAAAGATACAAAAACACTGGGTGATATGCTGAAACTGGCATTTATGCTTCGAAAAACTTGCATAGTTCGATGAAAAGTCGTATCTTTGCCCACGAAATAAACTCTTTAAAAGAAAGGTGACGAAGATGAAATACTTAGACCCAAAGGCAGACTTGACATTCAAGAAAATATTCGGCAGGCATCCCGACTTGCTGATAAGCCTACTGAATGCCTTGCTGCCACTGAGCAAAGACGAGCAGATTCAGCAGATAGAGTATCTGCCAACAGAACTCGTGCCAGAGCTTTACGAGCACAAGAATTCCATCGTAGACGTATTGTGCAAGGATCTGAAAGGCAGAAAATTCTGCGTGGAGATGCAGATGGAATGGAGCACCTCCTTCAAGCAGCGTGTGCTGTTCAATGCCTCGAAACTCTATGTTTCCCAGGCGATGAAGAAGGAACGTTTCAAAGAGCTCCAGCCTGTATACTCCCTCAATCTGGTGAACGACATCTTCGAGCGTGACATGCCAGACATCTTCATCCACAACTATCGCATCGTGCACGACAAGAAAAGCGACAAGGTGATAGAAGGCTTGCATTTCACATTTATCGAACTGCCGAAGTTTACCCCTCACAGCATTGCCGACAAGCGCATGATGGTGCTTTGGCTTCGTTTCCTGACTGAAATCAACGCCAACACCTCGGAGGCTCCTGCCGACCTGCTCAACGACCCAGAAATCGGCAAGGCGCTGGAAGAGCTGAAAGTCTCAGCCTTCACCGAAGAGGAATTGCGTGCATACGATAAGTTTTGGGACGGGGTGATGGTGGAGAAAACCTTGCAAGACGACAGCTATCAAGAAGGTAAGGCAGCAGGAAAGGAGGAGGGACGAGCGGAAGGACGAGCAGAGGGCGCAAACGCCGAGAAAATTGCGACTGCCAAACGTATGCTTCTGGCAGGCTTCTCGCCCGAGCAAGTGGCTGTCGCTACCTCGTTGGCTCCAATCGACATAGAGAAGTTGAAATGAAAAGCATCAAAAGGTGACTGGAATGGAGGCTTGGGGGAGATATTTCAAAAACTATTTTTTGCGTTGTTTCTTCTCTTATTTCGATATTTTGTTGTACCTTTGCACTCAAAATAACAAAATCGTAACAAAATGGGAAAGATTATATTGACGGGCGACCGTCCTACAGGTAAGCTCCACTTGGGGCATTATATCGGAAGTTTGAAACGTAGAGTGGAACTTCAGAACGCTGGTGACTACGACAAGATGTTTGTCTTCATGGCAGATGTACAGGCTCTCACCGATAACGCAGACAACCCGGAGAAGATTCGCCAGAACATCATCGAAGTGGCTCTCGACTATCTCTCTGCTGGTCTCGACCCACAGAAGTGTACGCTCTTTATCCAGAGTATGATTCCTGAGTTGGCGGAGCTGACTACCTACTTGATGAACCTCATCACCGTGTCTCGTGTACAACGCAACCCAACCGTGAAGACGGAGATAAAAATGCGTAACTTCGAGGCAAACATTCCGCTCGGCTTCTTCTGCTATCCAGTGAGCCAAGCTGCCGACATCACTGCTTTCAAGGCTACTACCGTGCCAGTAGGTGAGGACCAGGAGCCTATGTTGGAGGTAACTCGTGAGTTGGTGCGTCGCTTCAACCAGGTTTATGCGCCAGTATTGGTTGAGCCTCAGATAATGATTCCTGAGAACGTGGTTTGCCGTCGCCTTCCTGGTACGGATGGCAAGGAGAAGATGAGCAAGAGCCTTGGCAACTGCATCTATCTTAGCGATGACGAGAAGACCGTATGGAAGAAGGTGAAGAAGATGTCTAACGGTGAGCCACGTATGAGTATGGACGAGCCAGGACACCTAGAGGGCAATGCTGTGTTCACTTACTTGGAGGCATTCTCCACACCAGAAGACTTCGCTGAGTTCTGGCCTGAGTACAAGACGCTCGACGAGTTGAAGGAGCATTATGTGAAGGGAGGTATCGGCGACGGTATGACCAAGAAGTTCCTCAACAGCGTCATCAACAAGATGCTCGACCCTATCCGTGCTCGCCGTCATGAGTTTGAGCAGGACATCCCTGAGGTATTCAATATCCTGAAGAAGGGTAGCGAGGTGGCTCGTGAGACAGCAGCCCAGACCATGGACGAGGTTCGCAAGGCAATGCGCATCGACTACTTCAGCGATGCTGCTTACATCGAGGAGCAGGCTGCGAAGTTTAAACATTAATGTTAAGTGTTAAATGTTAAGTGTTAAATTACAATCTAGCTTGTATGGCGTAAGCCCTAACTTAACATTTAACACTTAACATTTAACATTGAAACAAAGTGAATAAAAAGATATTACATTTAGCGGTACCGTCGATAATCAGCAATATCACGGTACCGCTTTTGGGTTTGGTGGATGTCGCCATCGTGGGGCATATTGGCGATGCCAGTTACATCGGAGCCATTGCCGTGGGTTCGATGCTCTTCAATGTCATCTACTGGCTCTTCGGATTCCTGAGGATGGGAACGAGCGGAATGACCTCGCAGGCTCTCGGCAGACGAGACTTTGCCGAAGTGATGAGGCTCTTGCTGCGCTCCCTGTCGATAGGAGTGGGGATAGGACTGCTGTTTTTTATCCTCCAAAGACTAGTGATAGGCTGCGGACTGTGGGCAATGTCGCCAGAAGCCGATGTCGTGGAGTTGGCTCGCCGATATTGCTATGTGTGTATCTGGGGAGCACCAGCCGTATTGGGGCTTTATGGCTTTACAGGATGGTTTATCGGAATGCAGAACACACGCATCCCGATGATGGTGTCGCTGTCGCAGAACATCGTCAACATCATCTGCTCCTTGGTGCTCGTCTTCGTCTGCAAGATGAATGTGGAGGGTGTGGCACTCGGCACGGTCATCGCCCAATGGTGGGGATTCTTGATGGCTTGCTCGCTCTATCGCCTGTATTATCATCGCCGACTCGCTCGCTATGATTATCGGCAGAATCTCTTTTCCGCCGAACCATTGAAACGATTCTTCTCCCTGAACAGAGACATCTTTCTGAGAACGGTGTGCCTCGTGTCGGTGAACCTCTTCTTTACGGCGGCAGGTTCCAGAGAAGGAACGATGGTCTTGGCGGTGAATACCTTGCTGATGACGCTCTTTACCATTTTTTCCTATTTCATGGACGGCTTTGCATATGCAGCCGAGGCTTTGGCAGGCAAGTATTACGGTGCCAAGAACATGGAGGCTTTTCGGGATGTGGTGAGGCGCACGATGATGTTTGGCGGCATCGTGGCGGTGGCTTTCACCTTATTATATATAATAGGGGGCGAGAGCTTCCTCGGATTGCTGACCAGCGATGGCAGGGTGGTGGCTGCATCGGGCGACTATTTCTGGTGGGCTGTGCTCATACCGCTTTCGGGCATGGCGGCGTTCGTGTTCGACGGTATCTTCGTGGGCATCACACAGTCTAGGAGTATGCTTGCCTCGTCGGGTATCGCGGCTGCGATATTCTTCGCCCTCTTCTTCGGATTGCATCCCATGCTGGGCAATCATGCCCTGTGGCTCGCCTTCATCATCTACCTCAATTTAAGGGGAATGGTTTTGCTGATGGTTTATCGCAGAAAGTTGCGATAAACCATCAGTTTATTTTATGCCGTGTAAAAGATGGAATAAAGTAACATCTCAGGCGATTTTTTGCACACTCAAAAGTAGTGTGCGCATTTTTCAGAAAAACTACATTAATATAGTTTAAAACTTAGCGATTTATTCTTTTTCTTAGCTTTATTTTCGTAATTTCGCACAGCAAAACAAAGAAATATACAGAGTAAAATGACAGCAGAAGAGTATTATCACCAAGGTAACGCCTGGCGAAAGCAAGGCGACTTTAAGCGTGCCCTCGACTGTTATATGGAGGCAATCGCCCTCGACCCTGAGAGCCCTGCCAAGACAGCCAAGGAGATGCTTGACAATATCATGAGCTTCTACTGTAAGGACTACTACAATCCTTGATTATCAATGAGTTGTGGTGGTCTGGACTAAGAAAATAAAGAAAGAAATAGAATATGAGCAAGATTAAAGGGACTATTGTAGTCGACACCGAGCGATGCAAGGGATGCTCGCTATGCGTGGTGGCTTGTCCTCACAAGGTTATCGCATTGGCAGAGAAGAAGGTCAATGTACATGGCTATCGCTATGTGGAGGCGGTGGCTGCCGATGCCTGCGTGGGATGCACCTCGTGTGCCATCGTATGCCCAGACGGTTGTATCACCGTTTATCGCAAGAAGGAGGACTAATAACAATGGCAAATCAAGAAGTAACTTTAATGAAAGGCAATGAGGCGATAGCCCATGCCTGCATAAGATGTGGTGCGGATGGCTTCTTCGGCTATCCTATCACACCGCAAACGGAAATCATCGAGACGTTGGCTCTGCTCAAGCCTTGGGAGACTACCGGTATGGTGGTGCTGCAGGCCGAGAGCGAGGTGGCGGCTATCAATATGGTGTATGGTGGCGCTGGCGCTGGCAAGCGTGTGCTGACCACTTCGTCTAGCCCAGGCGTGGCTCTGATGCAAGAGGGTATCGCCTATATGGCTGGTGCCGAGATTCCTGGAGTCGTGGTCAACGTGCAGCGTGGCGGTCCTGGTCTGGGAACCATCCAGCCTTCACAGGGCGACTACTTCCAGGCTACCCGTGGCGGTGGCAATGGCGACTATAATGTCATCGTGCTGGCTCCTGCCTCCGTGCAGGAGATGGCAGACTTCGTAGACCTCGCCTTCGAGTTGGCGTTCAAGTATCGCAACCCAGCGATGATTTTGAGCGACGGCGTCATCGGTCAGATGATGGAGAAGGTGGTGCTTCCTGAGGCAAAACCTCGTCGCACCGAAGAGGAGATTGCGAAGGAATGTCCTTGGGCAACCATCGGCAGACCGAAGAATCGCCAGCCTAACATCCTCACCTCTCTGGAGCTGAAGCCTGAGGTGATGGAGGAGCGCAATATCGCCCTGCAAGAGAAGTATGCCAAGATTCGTGAGACGGAGGTGCGCTACGAGATGCAGCAGTGTGAGGATGCCGACTATGTGATTGTGGCATTCGGTAGTGCCGCTCGCATCGCAGAGAAGAGCATCGAGAGTGCTCGTGAGGAGGGTATCAAGGTAGGTCTGTTCCGTCCTATCACCCTCTGGCCTTTCCCTACCAAGGAGATGCAAGAGTTGGCGAAGACCAAGAAGGGCATCCTCGTGGCAGAGATCAATGCAGGTCAGATGGTGGAGGATGTGCGCCTCGCCGTCAACGGACTGATACCTGTGGAGCACTTCGGTCGCCTCGGTGGCATCGTGCCAGAGCCTGAGGAGATAGTGAAGGCACTGAAGGAAAAGATTATCAAATAAGGAAGCAAGAAATGAACGATATTATTTCACCAGAGAATCTGGTATATAAGAAGCCTACGCTGATGAACGACACCCCGATGCACTACTGCCCTGGGTGTTCGCATGGCGTGGTGCACAAACTCATCGCCGAGGTCATCGAGGAGATGGGCATGGAGGATAAGGCGGTCGGCGTATGTCCTGTGGGATGTGCCGTGTTCGCCTATCGCTACCTAGACATCGACTGGCAGGAGGCTGCGCATGGTCGTGCCTTGGCGAATGCCACGGCTATCAAGCGACTGTGGCCAGACCGTCTCGTCTTTACTTATCAGGGCGATGGCGACTTGGCTTGCATCGGTGCTTGCGAAACCATCCATGCCTTGAATCGTGGCGAGCACGTGGCTGCTATTTTTATCAATAATGCCATCTATGGCATGACGGGTGGTCAGATGGCTCCTACTACCTTGTTGGGACAGAAGACTTCCACTTGCCCTTATGGTCGCCAGCCAGACCTGCATGGTTATCCGCTCAACATCACCGAGCTAGCCAGTCACCTTACGGGCACTTGCTACGTTACTCGTCAGAGTGTGGAGACCGTGGCGAGCATCAAGAAGGCGAAGAAGGCTATCCGCAAGGCTTTCGAGGCAAGCATGAAGGGCTTGGGCTCTAGCCTCGTGGAGATAGTGTCTACCTGCAACAGCGGTTGGAAGCTCTCGCCAGTGGAGGCCAACAAGTGGATGGAAGAGAATATGTTCAAGGAGTATGTGAAGGGAGACCTGAAGGATACGACAAAATTGTAATGTTAAATGTTAAGTGTTAAATGTTAAGTTTAGCATTTGCAAAAGGTTAGAAGATGAAGAAAGAAATCATTATATCTGGTTTTGGTGGACAGGGCGTTCTCTCGATGGGAAAGATTCTTGCCTACTCAGGACTGATGGAGGACAAGGAGGTGACTTGGATGCCTGCTTACGGACCAGAGCAGCGTGGCGGTACAGCCAACGTGACGGTCATCGTGAGCGACAGCCGTATCTCTTCGCCTATCCTGAGCCATTACGATGTGGCTATCGTGCTCAACCAGCCATCGCTCGACAAGTTCTTACCGAAGATTAAGCCAGGGGGCATCCTCATCTATGATGGCTATGGCATCATGAATCCTCCTCAGCGCAAGGACATCACCGTATATCGCATCGATGCGATGGACAAGGCTGCCGAGATGAAGAACTCGAAGGTCTTTAATATGATTGTGCTTGGCGGACTGCTGAAGGTTTGCCCAGTGGTGAGCACCGACGGACTGAACAAGGCTCTCTACAAGTCATTGCCTGAGCGACATCACGGACTGATACCGCTCAACATGCAGGCTGTGGAAGAGGGAATGAAGATTATAGAAAAGGTGGAGTAATTCCACCTTTTTTTTGTTTTTCTTTCATGATTCTTTGGTAATTAGAAAATAAAGTTGTAGATTTGCAGAAAAATTGGTAAAATATGGAACAGAAGAGAAAACGAGTATATCGTAAGCGCATCCCTTACGGCATGATGAACTTTGAGGATGTGAGGAGGTTGGATTGCTGTTATGTGGATAAGACCCCTTATATAGAAGAGGTGGAGGCATCCAATATGTATTTCTTCTATATTCGCCCTCGCCGTTTCGGCAAGAGCCTTACCCTCTCTATGCTCCAGAATTACTATGATGTGAACAAGAAGGATCAGTTCGAGAAACTCTTCGGCGACCTCTACATCGGCAAGCATCCTACGCCAGAGCGCAATTCTTACTTGGTGATGAGGCTCGATTTCTCCGTTGTGGCGGCAGGTATCGATGATTACAAGGATGGATTGGACGAGGCTTGCAACATCAAGTACAACTATTTCTGTGATGTCTATCAGCAATATCTCCCTCAATATATCAAGGAAGAGATGAACGAGCGTGAGGGCTGTGTGAACCAGTTGCAGTATATTTGCGACGAGTGTTATAAGGCAGGTCGGCAAATCTATCTTTTCATCGACGAGTACGACCACTTTACCAACAAGATTCTCGCCGAGCCGCAATATATGGCCAATTACCGCAAGCAGACGCACGGCGAGGGCTATCTTCGCCTGTTCTTCGATGCGGTGAAGTCGGCGACAGCCAATTCCTTGAAGCGTGTGTTCGTGACAGGAGTGAGCCCTGTCACGATGGACGACTTGACGAGTGGCTTCAACATCGGTACCAACTATTCCTTGAACGCTGAGTTTAATGAGATGACTGGTTTCACAGAGGAAGAGGTGCGCGACTTGCTGACGTATTATTCTACCGTTTGCCCATTCCATCATTCCGTAGACGAACTTATCCATGTGATGAAGCCTTACTATGACAACTATTGCTTTGCTCTCAAGAGTTATGGAAGGGTAACGATGTACAACTCCGTGATGGTGCTCTATTTCATAGACCAATATATCAGCAATGATTGTGAGATTCCAGAGGAGATGATAGAGGACAATATCCGCACGGACTATAACAAACTTCGTATGCTCATCCGCCATGACAAGGAGTTTGCCCACGATGCCAGCATCATCCAGCGACTGGTTACCCAAGGCTTCGTAACGGGCACCTTGAAGAGGGGCTTCCCTGCCGAGAGCATCAATAATCCCGACAATTTCATCAGCCTACTCTTCTATTTCGGTATGGTGACGATAGATGGCACTTACCGAGGTAAAACCAAGTTTGTGATTCCTAACGAGGTGGTGCGTGAGCAAATCTATGCTTATTTGCTCAGTACCTACAAGGAGAACGACCTGTATTATGACACCTACGAGAAGGGCGAGCTGGAGAGCAACTTGGCGTACGACGGCGACTATAAGTCGTATTTCGGCTTTATTGCCGATACCATCAAGCAGTACGCCTCTCAGCGAGACCGTCAGAAGGGCGAGGCGTTTGTGCATGGTTTCACGCTTGCGATGACCTGCCAGAACATGTACTATCGCCCTATATCTGAGTTGGATAATCAGGCTGGCTATGCCGACATCTTCTTACGTCCGCTCTTGGAGAATTACCCAGACATGGAGCATTCTTACATCGTGGAATTGAAGTATTGCAAGGCAGATGCCACCGACGAGCAGGTGGAGAAGCTAAAGGCAGATGCCATCGCCCAGGTGAATCGCTATGCCGACAGCGAGGTGGTAAGGACGGAAGTAAAGAATACCCACTTGCACAAGCTCATCGTGATATTCCGAAGTGTGGACATGGTGGTGTGCGAGGAGATTTAGATTTGGATATAGAGCCGTTGGCAATCGGAAGTAGGCACGTCAGCAGATGGCGTGCCTACTTTTTTTGTGTTAAATCTAGGAAAAGTCTTGCATTCTATTAGATAAAATTGTATTTTTGCATAGAAGAAATCTATGTTCAACGACGTTGAACATAACTTTATTCTAGGAGTAATCTGCCGCCTCGCTGGAACTGAGGGAAGTTTGCGCCAAGGAGGATTCGCCTATCTGCTCCACAGGGCAGCACAGCCATAAGGTTTGGGTGAGGAGAAAGGATTGAATAATAATAGTAAGAAAGGAAATTTATGGAACAAATAAATACACAGTATAAGGAAGCGGTAAAAGCTATCTCTTCGAGGTTTTTCAGCAAGAAGTATCCGCAATATGCGTACTTTTTATGAATATTGGGCGCAGTATCTAATTTGGTCGCCGTCGGCGACCAAATTACAAGTTATTGATAATGAGGATACTATAGATATAAATGGCTTTTCTTTGCAAAAATGGTCGCCGATGGCGACCGAAATTAATCGTGATGAATTTCTTGGCATCAGTTTCTCTCATCACATGGAAATATTGCATAGGACAAAGGATATCCAAGAGGTACTCTTCTATATCCATCAGACAGTGTTACACAAATGGGATAAGTACGACCTTCGCAATTACTTGAAGGCTGACCTTTATGCTGTCCAAGGCGCGGCTGCTAATAACTTCTTGCAGACATTGCCTGTCAATAATGCACGAAAGGCTGTAGGGATGTTCAAGGACGAATACCTTTTGGACTTTATCAATGTAGAGGAAATGGAGGTAAGCAATCCTGACGATGTTGATGAGAGAGTGATAGAGCAAGCGATTGTGCGCAACATCAAGAAGTTTATCATGACATTTGGACGAGACTTTGCGTATATCGGCAACCAATATCATTTGGAGATATTCTCGCAAGAGTTGTTTCCAGACTTACTCTTTTTCAATCGCGAACTGAACTGTATGGTGGTCGTGGAATTGAAGAAAGGAGCATTTAAGTCGGGATATGTAGGACAGTTGCAGACCTATATGAAAGTGCTGGACGATAAGATTCGCAAGCCTCATGAGAACCCTACGATAGGTATTCTGCTCTGTAAGAGTGCTGACAAGGCTTTCGTAGAGTATGTTATCCGAGACTATAGCCATCCAATGGGTGTTGCAACTTACAAGACGGCTGCTGATATGGATGAGGAACTTCGCAAGGCATTGCCTGATATGGACGAAATGCGCAAGTTGCTTACTGATGGTGAAGAATAAGGTAGATAAGCTAGCATTTCATGCTACCGAAGGAACTTATGCAGCCTATTGGCAAGCTGGTGTTTTAGGTGCTACGGGTACTACTAATATATATGGTGCAGACTTCCTTTTTAATGCTTCGCAGGTTTATCCTCATTGGACTGCTAGACTCTGTTATGCAATGCCTATTCGCCCAGCATCTGATGATTAGTATAAATAAGGTGAACATTGTAATGTCGATTAGCATTCGCAATGTTCACCTTATTATATATAGGATACATTTTTTTTATTCTGCCAATCGGATACTCATCGGGCTTACGGTGATGAGACGCTTCTTGTAGAGGTCGCCTACGGCACGCTTGTACACCTTCTTGCTCACGTGGAAACGCTCGTAGATGTCGTCTGCCTCGCTCTTGTCGCCCAGGTCGCATTCGCCGTCGTTGTCCAATAGATATTGATAGAGAACCTCGGCGAAGTCGGCGGTCTGCTGAAGCCCCGTCTTCTGGAGGGTTACGTCTATCTTTCCGTCAGGGCGTACTCTGCCGATGTAGCCCTTCATCTTGTCGCCTGTATGGATGTACTGGAATATCTGGTCTTGGTAGAGCAAGCCTGGATACTTGTTGTCGATGATGACCTTGAAGCCGAGGTCGGTTTTCTGCCAGATGAGCAGGTCCACCTCATCGCCGTGCTTGTAGTGGGCATGCTCCTCGCTCATGTATCGCTCTACCTTGGCTGAGGCTACGATGCGGTAGCTCTCCTCGTCGATATGGATATGCACAATGTAGGAGTTGCCGAGCACCATGCGCTTCTTCTGCTCACGGAACGGACAGAAGATGTCTTTCATCAAGCCCCAACCGAGGAAGGCACCGTACTCGTTGACCCACTTCACCTCTAAGTAAGCGAAGTCGCCCACCTTTGCCAAGGGCTTCTCGGTGGTGGCAATCATACGCTCGTCTTGATCGAGATAGAGGAATACATCCAGTTCGTCGCCGATGCTTACACCCTCTGGTACATAGCGGGTAGGGAGGAGGATTTCCCCCTCGTCGCCTCCGTCAAGATATAATCCGAAGTCTACTTTCTTTACGATGCGAAGGCGATTGTAATCGCCAAGCTTTATCTTGTTTGCCATATATATATTCCTTGTTATTATATGATAGTGGATTCTTCTGTGCTTTCTTCCGAAACGTTTTCTTCAGACATCTTTTCTTCCTGAGTTGTTTCCCCCTCAGCCTCCGCAGGAGCCACTTCCTTCTCTATCATTCCATCCTTGAGATGGATGGTGCGGTCGGTGATGGATGCCAGCCCCTCATCGTGGGTAACGATGACGAATGTCTGACCGAACTTATCGCGAAGGTCGAAGAAGAGCTGGTGAAGCTCAGCCTTGTTCTTGGTGTCGAGACTGCCCGATGGTTCGTCGGCGAGGATGACGGCAGGATTGTTGACCAAGGCTCTCGCCACTGCCACTCGCTGCTTCTCACCACCTGATAGTTCGGCAGGCTTATGACCAGCCCTGTCGCTCAACCCCATGAATGCCAACAGCTCCTCGGCACGCTCCTTCGCCTCCTTGCGACCCTTGCCAGCGATGAAGGCTGGTATCATGATGTTCTCCAAGGCGGTGAACTCAGGCAGGAGCTGGTGAAACTGGAATACGAAGCCCAGATGCTTATTGCGGAAGTCGCTCAACTTCTTGGTGCTGAGACGGCTCACGTCGATGCCGTCTACCACAATACTGCCACTGTCTGGCTTGTCGAGTGTACCGATGATTTGGAGGAGGGTGGTCTTGCCGGCGCCACTAGGACCGACGATGCTCACCACCTCGCCCTTGTTGATATGCAGGTCGATGCCCTTGAGCACCTGCAGCGAGCCGAAGCTCTTGGTAATGCCTTTTATATCTATCATTGTCTTGTTCTTTGCTATTTCGTGGCAAAATTAAGCAAAATAATCGAAAGAGCCTAATTTTTAGTACTAAAAAGAAATAACGCTTAGAATCTTACTCTATTTCTTGGATAAAAGTGCTGGAAAAGTTGCTGTTGTCGTGGCTTTTTCGTACTTTTGTGGCATAAATAGTGAACTCTAACGCAAAACTAGACAACAGTATGCAACAAAGATATTTATTTTCGATGGGACTCTTGGCTCTCTGCATGGGATTGAGTGCCAAGACCCTCTTGACCAATCTAAAGGTGGAGTACCTGCATACTCCCCTTGCCGTGGAAGTGACTACCCCTAGATTCTCTTGGCAGATGACAGCCGATGACCAACAGAGGGGATGGAGGCAGACTGCATACGAAATCAGCGTGACCGATGAGAAAGGCAAGCTGGTGTGGAACTCTGGCGTGGTGAAGAGCGACCAATCGCTCAACATCTCCTATCAGGGCGAGGCTCTGAATCCTACCACTCGCTATGCGTGGACGCTGAATGTATGGAACCAGAAAAAGCAAAAGATGACAGCTTCGTCTTTCTTCGAGACAGGCTTGGCGATGAGGGAGAACTATAACCATGCCGCCAAGTCGGTGATGGAAGATGCCAAGTGGATAGGCAGAAAGGAGAATGCCACTATGTTCTATGCGCCTTATCTGCCTGTGTTCCGACTCCATTATGACCTTCAACTCGACAAGAAGTCGAAGACCACTCATGCTGGTTTTATGTTTGGTGCCAACGACCCACGTCTTATGGACAAGAACAAGAACTTGCTGGGGGTAGAAAACCAGCGAGGAGAGTCGTATATAGATGTGGTGATAGACATCGCTCCGCTTGCCGACGGACAGGAGGCTCGGTTGTTGGTTTATCGCAAGGGATATAAGTTGGGCGAGGACGGTAGCACGCCCATCGCCTCTTTCGATATACCGCAAGATATTATCAATGATAGCAACAAGTATGAGGTGCATCGGGTGGACATCGCCGTGAATGCCGGACAGACGGACATCGTGATAGACGGCAGCAAGAAGCCTGTGGCTAGCCTTGTGCTCAACCCTACTGGCAACCGAGGTGGCGACTATATCGCTTACCCTGTGGTGGGCGATGTGGGCTATGCCATGGACAAACGACAGAAGGCGACTTACTCGAACGTCGCCGTCAAGAACTTTCGCTCCCCTCAGAGCATCGTCAAGATGGTGCGCCAGGAGCCTCTTACGCTCAGTGGCAGCAAGCGACTGGGAATGCGTTCGTTCAACGAACTGCGAGAAAATACTGCCCCGATGCTTCGCACCGTGTTCTCACTGAACAACAAGAAGATAGCCAAGGCTCGCATCTATGCCTCCGCCCGAGGCATCTACGACCTCTATCTCAACGGACAGCGCTTGGGCAATGCTTACTTCAATCCAGGTGTCACCCCATATGACAAGACCCAGACTTATCAAACATTTGATGTAACCCATCTCTTACAGCAGGGCGCTCCCAATGCCATGGGAGCCATCTTGTCGGAAGGTTGGTGGAGTGGAGGGGCAACTTTCGTCTCGGATAACTGGAACTTCTTTGGCGACCGCCAGTCGTTGCTCGCCAAACTGCAAGTTACCTATGAGGATGGTACCACGCAAACCATCGTGACCGACCCAAAGACTTGGAAAACTTATGATGAAGGACCTGTAAGATATGGTAGTTTCTTCCAAGGTGAGGTGTATGATGCACAGGAAGAGCAGGATGTGAAAGACTGGGCTAGTGCCAACTATCATGATGAGTATTGGGAACCTGCCGTCGAGGTAAAGGAAGGCAATGTCTTTGCGCAAAGCAAGGATTATCAGATGTTGGCGGATATGGCAAGTGCGATACTCCCGATAGACACGTTGACTGCCAAGGGAATGGAGGAAGTGCGCCCAGGTGTGTATGTCTACGACCTTGGACAGAACATGGCGGGAGTGCCGCTGCTTCGATTCCATGACTTGAAGGAGGGCACGGAAGTAAAAGTGCGTTTCGCCGAGATAAAGTATCCAGACTTGCCGCAGTATAAGGACAATGTGGGCATGATTATGACCGAGAACCTGCGTGTGGCACAGTCGCAAGACATCTATATCGCCAAGGGGGGTGAGGAAGAAGTGTTCTCTCCACGCTTCACTTATCATGGATTCAGGTATGTCGAGGTGACGGGAGTGGACAAGCCGTTGGCTGTGGAGGATGTGAAAGCCATCGCCCTCAGTTCGATGGATGGATTGCGCTCTCGGTATGAAACATCCGATGCTGACATCAACCGACTTTGGCAGAACACGGTATGGTCTACCCGTTCCAACTTTATGTCGGTGCCAACCGATTGCCCACAGCGCAATGAGCGATTGGGGTGGATGGGTGACATCTCCGTGTTTGGTCGTTCGGCAACATTTCTCACCGATGCCTCTCAGTTTCTTCGTCGCTACCTTATCTCCGTGCGCGATATGCAATCGGACAAAGGACGATTCCCTGATGTGGCTCCTACGGGATGTGGCTTTGGTGGATTGCTTTGGGGCAGTGCTGGCATCACCGTGCCTTGGGAGTGCTATCAGCAGTATGGCGACAAGGCAATGTTGAGGGAACACTATGAGTCGATGAAGCACTATATAAAATATGTATTGGATGATTGTATCGACCCGAAGACAAATATCATCGTGCAGTATCGTCAGTGGGGAGACCTGGGCGACTGGTTGAGCTTGGAGGATGAAAAGAATGACAAGTCGTTGATATGGGAAGCTTACTTCGTGTTCGACCTCGACATCATGACGCAAGTAGCCAAGGTGTTGGATAAGCAGGAGGATGCACAATGGTTTGCCCAACTGGCGCAGCAACGCCGCGCCTTCTTCGCCAAGACCTATGTGGAACCAACGACTGGCAAGACCTTGTTCTCTGCTTTCGATGAGAAGCGAAAGGGGCAAGTGGTGGATACGCAGACCTCTTATGTGTTGCCTTTGGCATTCAAGGTGGTGGATGGGGATTGCGCCCAGTTGATGGCAAGGAATCTGAAGGAGGCCATCGAGCGTAGCAATGGCAGCTATCCATCTTATTCTCTCCTTACGGGATTTATTGGAACGGCATGGATCAGCAAGGCACTGTCGGATATGGGTATGAACGATGTGGCTTATCGCTTGCTCTCGCAAGACACATTCCCTTCCTGGCTCTACCCAGTGAAGAATGGGGCGACGACCGTCTGGGAACGTCTCAACTCGTTTACGCTCAAGGATGGCTTTGGTAAGAACAACAGCATGAATTCCTTCAATCACTATTCGTTTGGAGCGGTAGTGGCATGGATGTACAATTACTCCCTGGGTATTCGCAGGGATGAGACGCAGCCTGGATTCAAGCATTTCTTCTTGCAACCAGAGGTAGACCCAACGGGCAGGTTGACTTATGCCCAGGGACATTACGACTCTATGTATGGCAGAATCGAGAGCCGATGGGAAAAGCAAGATAACCAGACGGTATACGATTTCTCGGTTCCTGCCAATACCTCAGCCACCTTGTTGATACCAGCCACCTCTGTAAGAGCCGTCAAGTTAGACGGCAAGGTTGTGAAGCGAAGCAAGACCAAGTATGACAAGGAAAAAGGACTGTTGGAGATGGAACTCGCTTCGGGGAAATATCATTTCGAGGTAGAACGATAAGTGAACTTCAGCTTCTTCAGCCACTGGTTGAATGCCTCGTAAGCACTAATCTCCTCTTGATGCTGAGGCTCGGCGAAGGTGAGGTGGTCGCCGTAAGAATCGCCATGTTGGTCGGGGAAGATGATCATGAGATTGGTGCCTGAGAAGAACTTGGTGATTTCCTCTGGCAGACGTTCCAAGGCGGTCTTGTAAGATACGGTTCCCTTGCGTGCAGTCACGACGACGAATAGGTGGTCGGGTGAAATCTGGGCGGCTAGCTGAGGCAACTCGTTCCAGTGAGTCATCAGGGTGTAGTCGGCACGTACTTCAGAATGGCGATTGGTAACATATTCATTGATGAGTGCCAAGCTCTCCTGTCTGCCATGGAACTGGATGCGGCAGTCGAGATTGCCAGCCAGACGTACCAATCTTTCGAGCCAACGATAGAAACCTGGTTCGAACTCTGCCCTTGAAGGCACAGCCACCTGAATGCGACGCAGGGTGTTGAGCGGTTGCTTGAGGCGCGCCATGATAATCTGACGGCTCAGTCCATTGAAGAGACTCTGGTGGAACTCGCCCCAGAACTTAGGCGAAACCTCTGGGTGCATGTGCATGCCGATGATAATCTCGGAGCACTGGAACTCGTTGAAGGCATGCTTGATGCCGTTGGCGATGTTGGCGGCGATGCGCACCTGGGTCTGGGTCATCACATCGGTGGCGGCGGCGAACTGGCTGCAATGTTCCAAGAGTTGACGCCCTTGTTCCTGGTTGTATCGCATGTCCTTGTCCTCATACACCACGTTGAGGCAGATGAGACCACGGTTCAGCTTTTGGTTTCTCACCAAGAGTGCCAGGTTCATGAGGTTGTCGGCGTATTCTGGATACTTCACAGGTATGAGAATCTTCTCGTCGTAAGCCTTCTTGCCCTCGCCCTCGGCATCAGGCAGTTCCTTGTCGCGGAGGATAATCTGCTGTGAAGACCAGTCGGTGAGCATGGAGGAGATGATGCAGGTGATGAGAATCATGATGACCACGCCGTTGAGCATGTCGTCGTTCACCAGATAGGTGTTCTCGCCTACGAGGATGTGCATACCCACCATCACCATGGCGATGCTGCCAGCGGCATGGGCTGAGGTCAAGCCAAACATCATGTGCCCCGACGACAAAGGCAGTCGGAAACCGAGGCAAGCGGCATAGGCGGCTATCGCCTTGCCCAATGTACCGAAGAATACGATGCAGAAGACCACCCAGAGAATGTGGCCGCCTTGGAAGAGCAAGTTGACATTGATGAGCATGCCCACGCCAATCAAAAAATAAGGTATGAAGAGGGCGTTGCCTGTAAACTCCAGGCGGTTCATCAGTGGAGAAACGTGTGGTATATACCTATTTAATATAAGGCCTGCAAAGAAAGCGCCGAACACGCCCTCGATACCTACTATCTGGGAAAGGGCTGCACTCATGAAGAGCATTGCCATCACAAAGATGAATTGCATCACGGCATCGCTGTATCGGCGCAAGAACCATCGGGTGAGCCGTGGTATGAGCATAATCATCACGCCGCAATAGGCGGCAAACTTGGCGATGAAGAAAAGCCAAAAGAGCACGCCGTCGTGCTTGCTGAACGAGGCAACGAGACCTGCGAGCATCACCAGGGCTATCAAGAGCGAAATCATGCTGGAACCCACACTGAGCGTGACGCTCGGCTTCTGCTGCAAGCCATATCTGGAAACGATAGGGTAGGCTATCAACGTGTTGGAAGCCATGATGCAACTTAGCAGGAACGATGCCTGTGTGGAGTAGTGGAGCAACCCCATGCTCATGGCAAAGGTGAGCCCGAAGGGTACAAAACAGGTGAGGAGTCCAAAGATGAGCAACCTGGACTTGTTTTTCTTCATCCCCTCCATGTCCATCTCCAGGGCGGCGAGGAACATGATGTAGTAGAGCCCCACCTTGCCGAAGAGTTCAAAGGAGGAGTCGCGCTCCAGAATGTTTAATCCATACTTGCCCACGAGTACGCCCGCCAGCACCATGCCGATGATGTGGGGAATGCGAAGCTTGCCCATGATGATAGGGGCAAAGAGAATGATGAGCATCACTACGAAGAATATCAACGTAGGGTCGGTTATCGGAAAATATTGGGCAATGTTCAGCATTGGCTTTCGTTTTTGTTGTGCATTATATATAAATACGTTTGCAAAAGTACGAATAAATATCGAAAAGACAAAGTTTTTGTTGCTTATTTATTTTCTAAAAAGCGCGTGAATCTGTGCTCGAATTTAAAGAAAAAGGAAAAAATGCAGCAAAAAGTAAGATTTTCTTGTGATTTATGCACGATTTAGTAGAAAAAGCCTTATCTTTGCAGCGGATTTGTGAAGATAAGATAGTTCGCCTTAAAAGATGGCATCCTTTCGCATCTCCAAGATAAAGACACTTATAACAACTTTTAAATTAAAAAGATTCGATTATGAAAGTAGCAATTGTTGGTGCAAGCGGCGCAGTGGGACAGGAGTTCTTGCGCATCCTTGCTGAGAGAAATTTCCCAATGGACGATTTGGTGTTGTTTGGTTCTGAGCGTTCTGCCGGCCGAAAATACAACTTCAAGGGAAAGGACTATGAGGTTAAACTTTTGCAGCATAACGATGACTTTAAAGATGTCGATATTGCTTTTACATCTGCTGGTGGTGGCACATCGGAAGAATTCGCCGAGACCATCACTAAGTATGGTGCCGTGATGATAGATAACTCCAGCGCATTCCGTATGTGCGACGACGTGCCTTTGGTAGTGCCTGAGGTGAATGCAGAGGATGCGCTCAATCGTCCTCGCAACATCATCGCCAACCCTAACTGCACCACCATCATGATGGTTGTGGTCTTGAAGCCTATCGACGACTTGAGCCATATCAAGAAGATTCACATCGCTTCTTATCAGAGCGCATCTGGTGCAGGCGCCGCTGCCATGGCTGAGCTTCAGCAGCAGTACAAGGACCTCATCGAGACAGGTAAGACAGACCATATCAATAAGTTCCCTCATCAGTTGGCTTACAATGTCATCCCTCAGATTGACAAGATGACTCCTAACGACTATACCAAGGAGGAGATGAAGATGTTTAACGAGACTCGCAAGATTATGCACTCTGATGTTCGCACGAGTGCTACTTGTGTGCGTGTTTCTTCTCTTCGTTCTCACTCAGAGAGCGTATGGTTTGAGACCGAGAAGCCATTGACAGTCGAGGAAATTCGCAAGGCTTTGGAGGCTGCTCCTGGCGTAACAGTGAAGGACGATGCCCAGAACTACGTTTATCCAATGCCATTGGAGAGCGCAGGAAAGGACGATGTCTATGTAGGTCGTATCCGTAAGGACTTGGCTGATGACAACGGCAACACCTTGTGGCTCACAGGCGACCAGATTCGCAAGGGTGCTGCCCTGAACGCTGTTCAGATAGCAGAGTACCTCATCAAGGTTGGTAATGTAAAGTAATTGCATGAAGGAAAGATTCGAACAACTGCTTCGGGAGATGAACCGAGGCATTTATGAGAAAGAAACTGAAATATCGCTCTCGCTCCTTGCCGCTTTGGCAGGCGAGAGCATTATTCTTTTAGGACCTCCGGGAGTGGCGAAGAGTATGGTGGCTCGCCAGTTGAAGACCGCCTTCAAGGATGCTCGCAGTTTTGAGTATCTGATGTCTCGCTTCTCTACCCCAGATGAAATCTTCGGTCCTGTCAGCATTCGGAAACTTAAGACTTCGGATACTTACGAGCGTGCGGTGGATGGTTATCTGCCGACTGCCGATGTCGTCTTCCTTGATGAGATTTGGAAGGCAGGCCCTGCCATTCAGAATACTCTCCTTACTGTTATCAACGAGAAACTCTTCCGTAATGGTAATCGGGAGATGCATCTTCCGCTCAAGCTCCTCGTGGCGGCAAGCAATGAGTTGCCTGCCAAGGGCGAGGGATTGGAGGCTCTGTGGGATAGATTCGTGATTCGCATCGAGAGCAGACCGATTAAGCTGGAGAAAAACTTCAGGGCAATGCTATTGGATAAGTTAGAAGTTCGGAGTTCGGAGTTCGGAGTTAAGATTACCTCTGAGGAGTATGCAGAATGGTCGAATAAAATCAGTGAGATAGGCGTGAGCGAGGCAGTGCTCGATGCCATTTCCTCCATCCGAAAATCTCTAAGAGCCGTGAATGTGGATGAGGCTGCCGAGCGTCGCAACATCTATGTGAGCGACCGTCGATGGAAGAACATTGTTCGCTTGCTCCGTACCTCAGCCTTTATGCAGGATAGGACAGAAGTGGCAGTTTGCGACCTCCTTCCTATTTATCATTGCCTTTGGCAGGAACCAGAGGAGCGTGATGCCATCCGAGGTATCTTGATTCGTGCCCTCTTCGCTCCTTTTGCCGACCAACTGGTGGAGATGAAGAATGCCCTTGCCGAGGACATCAAGTATCATCGCATTCGCAAGAACCCAGATGATGGCAGGGATTATGAGGGCGAAATCGAGTCGCTGTCAGATGGCTTGAACTCGCTTGAAAAGCAGTTGGTAGATAACCTCTTTGTGTCTGCTGATGATAAAGCGGAAATCTCCACTTACCTCCGAGACTTCTATAAGGAACTTGCCTTTACGAGACAAGACACGATGAAGCTTTTATGATAAAAGAGCGATTAACTTTCCTGAATCAGGAATGCTAATCGCTCTTTATCTTTAATTACTTAGATTTCTCACTAAGAAATTATTTCCAAGGATTCTCTGTTGGATAAGGAAGGCTTGCAGGCTGGTTGTAAGCGATGTCCTTGATGCCGAGATACTTGAATACCTCGAACAAGGTCTTACCTACGTGAGAGAATGCTACGGCACCGTGGTGTGGATAGCCCTTCTGGATCAATACGTGACGATAGAAGCGTCCCATCTCGTTGATGGCGAAGATACCGATACCACCGAATGAACGTGTAGGAACATCGAGAACCTCACCCTCAGCAATGTAAGAACGGAGATTGCCCTCTGAGTCGCACTGCAAACGATAGAATGTGATGTCGCTAGCTGCGATGTCACCCTCCAATGTACCACGTGTGAAGTCTGGTTTGCCACCATTCTCCAAGAGACGGTTCTGGATGAGCTGGTACTTAATCTTACGGTTAGAGCACATCTTGCACTGTGGGGTGTTACCGCAGTGGAAGCCCATGAAGGTATCAGTCAACTTATAGTCGTACTTGCCCTTGATGTCCTCGTCGTAGATGTACTGAGGTACAGAGTTGTTGATGTCGAGCAATGTAACGGTATCGTCGGATGCGCACATGCCAATGTACTCAGAGAGAGCACCATAGATGTCAACCTCGCAAGCTACAGGGATGCCACGGCTAACCAAGCGGCTGTTTACATAGCAAGGCTCAAAACCGAACTGGCTTGGGAATGCAGGCCAGCATTTGTCGGCGAATGCTACATACTGGCGAGAACCCTTGTGAGCCTCAGCCCAGTCGAGCAATGTCAACTCAAACTGTGCCATACGACGGCTGAGGTCAGGATAGTAGCATCCCTCGCCCATCTCCTTCGCCATATCAGCGCAAACCTCGTCGATACGTGGGTCGTTCTCGTGCTCCTTGTAAGCCACGAGGAGGTCGAGCTCTGAGTTCTCCTCAATCTCTACGCCAAGTTCATACAAGCCCTTGATAGGAGCGTTGCAAGCGAAGAAGTCCTGAGGACGTGGACCGAATGTAATAATCTTCAAGCCCTTCAAGCCGAGGATAACACGAGCCACTGGAACGAAGTCGGCAATCATCTTAGCTACATCCTCTGCTGTGCCAACAGGATACTCTGGGATATAACCCTTCAAGTGGCGCATGCCCAGGTTGTAAGAGCAGTTGAGCATACCGCAGTAAGCGTCGCCACGACCATTGATCATGTCGCCGTCGCCCTCGGCTGCTGCTACAAACATGCAAGGACCGTCGAAGTTCTTTGCAATCAAAGTCTCAGGAGTCTCAGGACCGAAGTTGCCAAGGAATACCACCAAGGCGTTGCAGCCCTGCTCCTTAACTTCGCCCAAAGCCTTGAGCATATCTTGTTCGTTCTCAACTGTAGTCTGGCAGTTGAAGATCTCACCCTTGTACTCTTTTACGATGTTCTCACGGCGCTGAGTAGAAAGCGCAATTGGGAAACAGTCACGGCTAACGGCAACGATACCGAGCTTGACCTGTGGAATGTTGTTACTTACCATATTAATATATTATTTAAGTTTTTGTATAAATTATCTGACCACAAAAGTACAAATTATTTTCGGACTGGCAAGCGTTTTAAGATTATTTATATGGGAAAATCTTTCGGAAACAGTGGAATTTGCAGCGAATGAAACATACGATAAAGTTCATGAAACATTTCGTACACCTAATATCGCCTTAAAGGTCGATATTTGATGGTATATATTTCGTTAAAATATTCCTTCCAGGTGTTTTCCGCCTTGTCATCATCCCGAATGATTCGTATGCCATAAAAGCGAGTGCCTGTCTCCCGATATTCCTTGAATCGGTTGAGCATCGACTGCGGAGGGTCTGGTATCAGGAAGTCGGTTACCCACAATACATCGGCATTCACATAGTGCAACCCATCGTTGTCGAGCAAGTCGAACATCTGCCTCATCATCTTCTTCGCCGAAGTTCCACCACCAATAAAAGGGAGATGGGTTGTTGAAGCCTGCTGTTGGTTTTCATCCACGACCGTGATTCCAATCTTTCTCAATCGTTCCGCCTTGCGCTTCTCCATGAGGTCGATGGCTCGTGTACTCACCGAGAAGTCGATGAGGTAACAATCTCGCTCCAAGTCCTCTGCCGTCTGTTCGATCAGGGAGATGAGTGTGGAAGAGATACGCTCCGGTGTACCATACATACTTGCCGAGGTGTCGATGCAAACAATCATTGGTCCCTTTCGTGAGGCATGGGTGAAACCAAGCTTGCGGGAAGGCTTCGACATCTCACTCTTATAGCGGAAGGTCTGGAGCCTTCGCGTGCGATACTTATATATAAAGAGCCCCTCCATGTCCTCGTCGCTGTACTGGGCGAGTTCTAGAGGAAGGAGCGAGTTGAGGTCATCGCCCACGGTGATGCCTTCGATGTCGCTTCCTGCCGAATGCTCCATCTTCATGTCGATGCCAGAGGCAATGGTGAGTCGGTCCTTGCCATTGGCATCAGCCGTTCGTCCCATCTTTGCCACGATTTCCTTGATTTCGGGATAACGGTCTTGCACCTTCATCTCGTTGAGACGGCGCTCAAACTCGGTTTCGGTCCAACCATTGGTCATGAGTTCCCAGGCTTGCACAGCTCGCTGTTCGCTGACACCCTTCATCTTAATGTTGCGAGTCACCTGGTCCATGAGTCTGATAAGCCCAGTCTCGAAGTTGTTCTGTCGGATGGAAAGGAAGTTCTTCAACTTACTCAAGGTTTGTCGCTCGATGCAAGCCTTCCAGTCTCTCACCAGTCGTTCCCAGTTTTCACTTTTGGAAGCGCCATCGCCCTTGAAGAGTCGGAGAAAGAAAGGCTTGTCGAAGCCATCGTCTCCATGTTCCTGTTCCAGTTGGTCGAGCAAGGGATGCCACACGTTCTCATCCATTCGCTTGAAGGATGTCCAGTCGAGTACATCCTCAGCCCGATGGTTCTCCGTCCAAGCACGTTGGCGTTGGAATCGGATGTGATGCACACATTCCACGACAAACTTGCCCACCGAGTCATAGAACACCTTGCTCTTAATCTTGCTGTTCACAACTTGCCGGCAGAACTTCTGCACCTCCTCGCCTGTTGGCAATGACACTTTCAAGGTAAAAAGATGTATGAGATAATCCTTCAGCGGGTCTTCCTTTGTATTCCAAGGCATGACGTTAGTAGGCGAATCAGGTATTATCACCTGTCCCGTCTTACAAAAGTCGCCCAGCATTTTCAGATAATACTGAGCCTCAGCCAAGTCCTTGTTATTTTGATACTTCATAACAACATTCATATTTTTACACCAAGTCGGCACAAAATCTTAGTTATCTTCTTTTTCTTGTAAATATTCAGCGAAAATTCTTGCGGCGCTCTCCACCTTGGCGGCACAAGGGCGACTTTTATAGTATTCCGCTGTGCGAGCAGAAGCAACATAGCTAGATAGCGCCTTATCATGCCCCTTCAAGCCAAGAATCTCGGCACAGATGATACTGCCATTCTGTTCCTTCGACTTGGCGAGCAGTTCCTGCACCACCTTATAGCAAGCCGACTTACCCTCTCGGTCGTCGCCATCAATCTGGCCGCAGTCCAAGCCCACGAGCATCACGATGCCCGAAACGGCACCACACATCATGCGCATTCTGCCTACTCCACCGCCGAAGCCTGCCGCCAATCGCTTAGCCATCATCTCGTCGAGTCCATACAAATCAGCAAAGGCTGCCACCACCGACTGGCAGCATCCATACCCCTGCATAAAGAAATCCACAGCTCGCTGCACACGTGCCTCAAGCCCAGGAGATAAAGTTATATCTTGTTCCATGTCGTTCTACTATTTTTGTTGTTTTATTAATGAATGGGTCGTTTTCTAACGATGGTGCAAAGGTACGACTTTTTTTGTAAGTAGGCAAGACGGATTACCGAAAAGGTGAAACGAATTGCGGAATATAACATTTATCGGCATTGGAGATGCCATGGAATAGGAATGTGGAAGTCTTTATTTGTATAGATAAGTAAGATGAGAAAAATAGTAATAAAAAAAGTGGATTAATGAAATAAAACTTGGTCAATTGAGAAAATATGAAATATTTTTCGTAACTTTGCCCCGAACATTTTAAAAGGCAGCAATAT
>CAVKXW010000036.1:0-23666 GCA_963660215.1 Bacteroidaceae bacterium
GTCGTGGTGTGAAGAACTTTGTCGTCACGGATGTGCCTAAGGGCTATGCCTCTGACTATCCAGAGACCAACTTCCTCAAGGTGGTCAACACCTTGGAGGCTCTCCAGCGCTTGGCAGAGCGTCATCGTGACGAATTCAATATCCCTATCGTGGGCATCACGGGCTCCAACGGCAAGACCATGGTCAAGGAGTGGCTCTACCAGTTGCTCTCTCCAAGCATGTTTGTTACCCGCAGCCCTCGCAGCTACAACTCGCAGATAGGTGTGCCATTGTCTGTATGGTTGATGAACGAGCAGACTCAGGTGGGTGTGTTCGAGGCTGGTATCAGTCAGCCAGGCGAGATGCTTGCCCTTCGCGACATCATCCAGCCTACCATCGCCGTGCTTACCAATGTCGGTGCGGCTCATCAGGAGAATTTTTCTTCCTTGGAGGAGAAGTGCAGAGAAAAGTTGATTCTCTTCCACGATGCCGAGACCATTGTATATGATGGCGACGATGAGATGATATGCAAGGTCATCGCCGAATACAAGGACTTCAAGGGCGAGAAACTCTATTGGTCTCTCAAGGATGCCGAGGCTCCTTTCTATGTGAAGAACGTGGAAAAGCAGCAGAGCGTGAGCGTTATCACCTATATATATAAAGGTGAGGAGGATAGTTTCTCCATTCCTTTCATCGACGACGCTTCTGTACAGAACTCCATCATCTGTGCGGTGGTTGCAGCCAAACTAGGACTCAATGCCGAGGACATCGACAAACGTATGGCTCAGCTCGAACCTGTCGCCATGCGACTGGAGGTAAAGGTTGGTCAGCACGGATGCACGCTTATCAACGATAGTTACAATAGCGACATCAACTCGCTCGACATTGCCCTCGACTTCATGAATCGTCGTCCAGACCATCGTGGTCGTCGCCATACCCTCATCCTCAGCGACATCTACCAGAGCGGTGAACAGCCAGAGACTCTTTATAAAGAGGTAAGCGACTTGGCTCGCAAGCGTGGTGTCGTGAAGTTCATTGGTATCGGTCCGGAACTTTGCAAGCAGAGCGATGAGATTCAGATACACGAAAAGTTCTTCTTCAAGAATGTGGAGGAGTTTATCGCCAGCGAGGTGTTCAAGTCATTGCGTGACGAGGTCATCCTCTTGAAGGGTGCTCGCCAGTTTGGTTTCGACCAACTCACGGAGCTGTTGGTACAGAAGGTGCATGAGACAACCTTGGAGGTGAACCTCAATGCCGTGGTAGCTAATCTCAATTACTATCGTGCCTTCATGAAGCCAGAGACCAAGCTCGTGTGCATGATCAAGGCTGATGGCTATGGAGCAGGTGCCGTGGAGATAGCCAAGACCTTGCAAGACCATCGTGTGGACTACCTCGCCGTTGCCGTTGCCGATGAGGGCGTTACCCTTCGCAAGAATGGCATCACCAGCAACATCATGATCATGAACCCAGAGATGACCGCCTTCAAGACCATGTTCGACTACGACTTGGAGCCAGAGGTATACTCTTTCCGTTTGCTCGATGCCCTCATCAAGGCGGCGGAGAAGGAAGGCGTGACTGGATTCCCTGTTCACATCAAACTCGATACAGGTATGCATCGTATGGGCTTCGACCCAGAGAACGATATGGAAGAGTTGATTGGCAAGTTGAAACATCAGAATGCCATCATCCCTCGCTCTGTGTTCTCTCACTTTGTGGGAAGTGATGACGACAGCTTCGACAGTTTCTCAGCCCATCAGTTCGAACTCTTCGACAAGGGCAGCAAGCAGTTGCAGGCAGCCTTCGACCATAAGATATTGCGCCATATCTGCAACTCGGCAGGTATCGAGCACTTCCCAGAGCGACAGTTGGATATGTGCCGCTTGGGATTGGGCTTGTATGGCATCAATTCGCGCAACAACAAGACTATCAACTGCGTGAGCACGCTGAAGACAACCATCCTCCAGATGCACAATGTGAAGGCTGGTGACAGTGTGGGCTATAGCCGCAAGACCATCCTCGACAAGGACAGCGTTATCGCCGCCATCCCAATCGGTTATGCCGATGGCTTGAACCGCCATCTCGGAAACCGCCATGCCTACTGCTTGGTCAACGGACAGAAGGCAGACTATGTGGGCAACATCTGCATGGATGTGGCGATGATAGATGTCACGGGCATCGACTGCAAGGAAGGCGATAGCGTCGAAATCTTCGGCGAGCATCTGCCAGTGCAGACCCTGAGCGACATCCTCGATACCATTCCTTACGAGGTGCTGACCACCATCAGCAACCGAGTGAAACGAGTGTATTATCAAGACTAAAATACATAAATCCCATCCGAAAATATCGGATGGGATTCTTTTTTAAGTAATATTTAGTTTTGAAACGTATCGTAATTAAAGAAAAAAGTGTATCTTTGCAACCAAATAGATTAAAAACGAGCTAACAACAAATCAAAGGTACACTCAGAATAGTGTATTAATAACTAATTATCAATCAAAAAAATGGAACAAGTATTTGTCTATATCATCAGCTTGGGCGCCAGTGTGATGATGCCAATCATCTTCACGGTCATCGGCTTGTGTATAGGTATGAAATTCGGTAAGGCATTTAAATCGGGACTCTTCGTAGGTGTGGGTTTCGTAGGCCTTGGTGTGGTTACAGCGTTGCTTACCTCCAACTTCAATGACCCTTTGAAGGCAATCTCCGATCTCTACCACCTACAGTTGAATGTATTCGACATGGGTTGGCCAGCTGCTGCTGCCGTGGCTTACAACACAGCGGTAGGTGCCTTGATTATCCCTATTTGCTTGGGTGTCAACTTCCTGATGTTGATTACCAAGACCACTCGCACGGTGAACATCGACCTTTGGAACTACTGGCATTTCGCCTTCATCGGTGCCGTGGCTTACTTCGTGATGGGAGAGAGCTTGCTCTGGGGCTATTTCGCAGCCATCGTATGCTACATCTGCACCTTGGTATGTGCAGACTTGACAGCGGAGAAGTTCCAGAAGTATTATGACTTGGATGGTATTTCCATCCCACAGCCATTCTGCCAGAGCTTCATGCCATTCGCCATTGGCTTCAACAAACTCCTGGATATGATCCCTGGTTTCTCTAAGCTCGACATCGACGCAGAGGGACTGAAGAAGAAGTTTGGTGTGCTCGGCGAACCATTGGTGCTCGGTGTCATCGTAGGTGCATTGATTGGTTGGGCGGCACAGCTCGACATCAAGAAGATTCTCTTCCTCGGTGTTACCATGGGTGCCGTGATGGAGTTGATTCCTCGTATCACCTCTCTCTTCATCGACGGATTGAAGCCAATATCCGAGAAGACGCAGGAGTTGGTGAAGACCAAGTTCAATGGCAAGAAGGTACATATCGGTATGAGTCCAGCCTTGGTTATCGGACATCCTACCACCTTGGTGGCTTCCGTCATCTTGATACCTGTCATTTTGGCTATCGCCGTGTTCTTGCCAGGCAACCAGTTCTTGCCATTGGCTTCATTGGCTGGTATGTTCTACCTCTTCCCAATGATTCTGCCTTTCACCAAGGGTAACGTGGTAAAAACGCTTATCGTGGGTCTCGTGGCTCTTATCATCGGTCTCTACTTTGTTACCGATATGGCTCCAGACTTCACCTTGGCTGCCAACCAGGTATTCGCTGCCACTGGCGATAATACCGCTCATATCCCTGACGGATTCTCGGGTGGTGCGCTCGACTTCGCCTCCTCCCTCTTCGGATGGCTCATCTATCGTGGCGTGAAGTTGTCATATGTCGGTATGTTTGCCTTGACAGTAATCACGGTGGTCTTGATGGTGATTAACCGCCGTCGCATCGTAAAAGAAGATAAAATTAATAATAAATAAAAACAATGAAGAAACTAACATTAATATTAGCAGCAATGGTTTTAACAGCAGGTCAGGCTATGGCTCAGTGCCATAAGTCAGGTTATGAGGTAAAGGCGGAGAATGCCTACACCAACTACAATGTACGTTATGCTAGCAATCCTAACGATGCCAAGCATTACACCACAGACCGTCTTCGTGGCGAGTATGCCATCGAGAAGGTCTTCGCTCCAGGCGAGGTAAACTGGACATACACCATGTTCGACCGTTTCCTCATCGGTGGTGCAGAGCCAACGACAGCTCCATTGAAGTTGACTTCTATCGCTCCTCTCTATACCGACAAACCAAACGACCAGAAGAACTTGCTCGACAATCGTGAGTTGGGTATCATCAACATTGGTGGCGAGGGTACTGTTACCGTGGATGGCAAGAAGTATGACTTAGCTTTCCAGGAGGCTCTCTATGTAGGTCAGGGCGCCAAGGACATCACCGTATCTAGCAAGGATGCCAGCAAGCCAGCTAAGTTCTATATGAACAGTGCTACAGCCCACAAGAGCTATCCTACTAAGAAGGTAACCTTGAAGGATGCCAACAACATCAAGGCTGGTAGCTTGAAGGAGAGCAACGACCGTGTTATCCATCAGTTGATTATCGACGGTGTGGCAGGTGTTCACACATGCCAGTTGCAGATGGGTGTCACCGAGTTGAAGGAGGGTTCTGTTTGGAACACCATGCCAGCTCACACACACCTTCGTCGTATGGAGACCTATCTCTACTACAACGTACCAGAAGGTCAGAAAATTCTCCACGTAATGGGCGAGCCACAGGAGACACGTCCTATCTGGTTGAACAACGAGCAGGCTGTCATCGCTCCTGAGTGGTCTATCCACTGCGCGGCAGGTACCAGCAACTACACCTTCATCTGGGGTATGGCTGGCGAGAACCTCATCTACAGCGATATGCAGGTTATCAAGATACCTGATCTGGAGTAATACATATATAATAAGGTGAACCTGGCTTGATTACACAAGCCAGGCTTTGCCGTCTAATAGAAATTACAAACGCTTAAAAACAAAATAACAAATGAGTCCTATTAAAACAGCAAAAATGTCCAACTTCCGTTGGGTCATCTGTGCGTTGCTTTTCTTGGCGACCACAGTGAACTACATGGACCGACAGGTATTGTCGCTCACATGGAAAGACTTCATCGCTCCAGAGTTCCACTGGACAGACGATGATTATGGTACGATTACAGGTTTGTTCTCCATCTTCTATGCCATCGCCAACCTCTTCGCAGGTAAGTTCGTAGACTGGATGGGAACTAAGAAAGGTTATCTCATCGCTATCTTCGTATGGTCTACCGGTGCTGTGATGCACGCAGGTTGCGGTTGGGTAGCTATGCAGATTGAGGGTTACGACAGCATCGAGGCACTTCGATTGGTGCAGCGTGGCAGTGAGGCTGCCGTGGCCATCGCTACCGTCAGTGTATGGTTGTTCCTCTCTTGCCGTTTGATTCTGGCTGCTGGTGAGGCAGGTAACTTCCCTGCTGCCATCAAGGTAACCGCAGAATATTTCCCTAAGAAAGACCGTGCTTTCGCTACATCCATCTTCAATAGTGGTGCTTCCATCGGTGCGTTGGCAGCTCCTGCTACCATCCCATTGTTGGCTCGTGCCATGGGCTGGGAGTGGGCTTTCATCATCATCGGTGTGCTCGGTTACGTATGGATGGGACTTTGGATTTGGTTGTATGACAAGCCACACAAGAACAAGTTTGTCAACAAGGCAGAGTTGAACTACATCGAACAGGACGAAGACCTCGCCGAGATTCAGGAGCAGCAGGCTCAGGACGAGCCAAAGGAAGAGGAGAAGACCATCGGTTTCCTCAAGTGCTTCTGCTATCGCCAGACATGGTCGTTCGTGGTTGGTAAGTTCATGACCGACGGTGTATGGTGGTTCTTCCTCTTCTGGGCACCAGCTTACTTCTCAGACCAGTATGGCTATACATCCGACTCTCCAATGGCTATCGCCCTTATCTTCACCCTCTACGCTATCGTTACGGTATTGAGTATCGGTGGTGGTTACTTGCCAACCTACTTCGTAGACAAAAAGGGTATGAATCCATATATCGGTCGTATGCGTGCGATGTTGATCTTCGCTTGCTTCCCATTGCTCGGTTTGATCGCTCAGCCTATGGGTGCTTACAGCGCATGGTGGCCAGCAGTCATCATCGGTCTCTTGGGTGCAGGTCACCAGGCTTGGTCTGCCAACCTCTATACTACGGTGAGTGATATGTTCCCTAAGTCTACCGTTGCCACCATCACAGGTATTGGTGCCATGGCTGGTGGTGTAGGCTCATTCCTCATCAACAAGGGTTCTGGTATGCTCTTCACATACGCGGAGGGTCAAGGCTCAGCCTTCAGCTTCATGGGCTTCGACGGCAAGCCAGCTGGCTACATGGTTATCTTCTGCATCTGTGCAGTGGCTTATCTCGTAGGTTGGTGCATCATGAAGGCATTGGTACCTAAGTACAAGCCAATCGTGGTAGAGTAAAAACTCTCTTATATAAATTTTAAAAGCGCATCGGCAAGTGTAATGCTTGTTGGTGCGCTTTGTTTTTGTTTTTTCTCCTAAGAGAAAGTTCCGTTGCACGCCGTGCAACGTACATCCCACGTCGTGGAACGTGCATCCCACGTCGTGCAACGGACGTTCCACGGCGTGCAACGGAAAAATCTGTTAAGCGAAAAATAAAAAATCCTAGAAGAAAATACTTTTTCTCCTAGGATATGGATAAAATAGTGATTACTAGCGGTGAATTGCCTGTTATTCGAGGAATCCTTGCTGTTGGAGAGCCTCTAGGAAACCTTGGCTCATCGCCTCGCAATCTTTCTGGGTGTAGCGGATGTCGGTGAATACCTGTGCCAGGGTCTCCACATTGTTGATGCGGACGAACTCCTTGTTCTCTTCGAGCGACTCCTTCTCGGCATAGAAGTCGTCGATCTTCTCTGGGGTGTAAGGGCTGAACGTCTCCTGATGGATGATGCTGCGCAATGGCAGACGGTCGCTCTTGGCAGGTTGCTCGTCTGGCCATCCTAAGGTCAGGGTGGCAACAGGCATCACGAGCTTGGGGAGCTTCAGCGTGTCGATGATGAGCTTGGGATTATAGACCGTAGTGCCCAGGAAGCAAGTGCCCAAGCCTGCCTCTTCGGCAAGGTTAGTAAAGGTCTGTGTGAAGAGTAGGGCATCGGTGGCGGCGTTCATGAAGGAGAGGATGTTGTCGTAGCCAGGATGCGCCTGGCGGTTCTCTGCCCAGATGGTGGTGCGGCTATAGTCGGCGCAAATGGTGAGCACCACAGGGGCGGCTGTCACCATCGGTTGGTTGAAGTGGGCTGGGGCTAGCGCCTTCTTGCCTTCTTCGCTTCTGGTTACTACCACGCTATATAGTTGCAGATTGCCCATGGTCGGGGTTCTCTCGGCTTCTGCCAAGAGGCTGTTAAGCAGCTCATCGGTTACCTCTTTGTTCGCATATTTGCGAATGGATGTTCTGTTCTTGATTGATTCCATATTGCTTGTTTTTTGTGCAAAGTTACTCAAACTTTTCCAAAAAGGGCAACTTACAGGCACTTTTTTGTGAAATATATGGCAAAACGTTTCATCATTTAGAAATAAAAGCTTAATTTTGCACCATAATATTAAACGTTTGATATGAATTGGATTGAAAATATGAGTTTCGAGGAGGCTTCTAATGCCTTGGTAGAAGAGTTGAAGCATAATTTGGCAGAGCTCCATAGTCGTTTTGAGAAAAAAGAGGCTGATTGGACGAGATTGCATGAACAGTTGGTCGAGGCAGTCTCCGCCGAGACCCGTGTGCCTTATTTCGCTCCCGAGGTGGTGGAGGTGCGTCCACGCGAGTTGGAGTGCGATGTGGTGCGTTTCCAGAACAATAAGGAGAAATGGGTGGCATTGGTGGGCTTGCTCAACGGTCGCCCTTACGAAATCTTCACCGGCTTGCAGGATGAGGATGAAGGCATCATGATTCCGAAGTCTGTGAGCAAGGGAAAAATAGTAAAGACCATCTTGGACGAAGGTCAGAAGAGATACGACTTTCAGTTTGTCAACAAACGAGGATACAAGATTACGGTCGAGGGCTTGAGCGAGAAGTTCAACCCTGAGTATTGGAACTATGCCAAGTTGATTTCCGGTGTGTTGCGCTATCGCATGCCAATAGAGCATGTGTGCAAGCTGGTTTATCAGTTGCAGCTTACCTCTGATAGCATCAATACATGGAAGAAGGGCGTGCTGCTGGCGCTCAAGCGTTACCTCAAGGACGGAAGCCTGTTTAAGATGGATGACAATGACGACGCTGAGTAGCAAAATCTTTTTGAGGAACGTTCGATTTCATGCTTTTCATGGTGTGCTGGAGCAGGAGTCTAAGGTGGGAAATGACTACTTGGTCAATCTCGCCTTGGAATATGACTTCTCCGCTGCCATGGAGACGGATCGGCTCGACGACACCATCAGCTATGCTGAGGTGTATGAAATCGTGAGAAGGGAGATGATGATTCCCAGCGAGCTGTTGGAGCACGTGGTGGGACGAATCGCCCATAGCCTCTTTGTGGCTTATCCTGCCATCCGGCAACTGCAAGCCTCTATTACGAAGGTGAATCCACCGATGGGAGCTGATTGTGACGGCGCAGGTGTGGAAGTTGTATTAAGAAATGATAAAACTTGCTAGTAGATTTAGGTTTTCTGATAATAAAGTAGTAATTTTGCAAAATCATCAGAAAGTATGTGTAAGAAGATAACTCTGATATTGACATTATGGTGTATGTTGGTGCTGAATACGTTTGGTGCCGATCAACGTTTTACACTGGTTATAGACGCTGGTCATGGAGGGCATGACGCTGGGGCGCTGGGTGCCATCTCCAAGGAGAAGAACATCAACTTGGCTGTAGCCTTGCAGTTTGGAAAATACGTGGAGCGCAATATGCCAGATGTTCGGGTGGTGTACACTCGCAAGACGGATGTTTTCATTCCATTGCATGAACGTGCCAATATAGCCAACCGTGCCAACGCCGACTTGTTTATCTCCGTGCATACCAATGCCTTGCCTGCGGGCAAGATAGCCCGGGGCTTCGAGACCTATACGCTCGGTATGCACCGTGCCAAGGACAATCTCGATGTGGCTATGCGAGAGAACTCCGTCATCTCCATGGAGAAGGGGTATCAGCAGACTTATCAGGGCTTCGACCCGAAATCATCTGAAAGCTACATCATCTTCGAGTTCATACAGGGCAAGAACATGGAGCGTAGCGTAGAACTGGCTCGCAGCATACAGCGCAAGGTTTGCAACGATGCTGGCAGACCCGACAAGGGAGTGCACCAGGCAGGATTCTTGGTGCTGAGGGAAACCTCTATGCCTAGCTGCCTGATAGAGCTTGGCTTCATCACGACGCCCGGCGAGGAGAACCTCTTGAATGACAATGCGAAGGTAGACGGCATCGCCAAGGCGATTTACGAGGGCTTTGCCCAGTATCGAAACAAATACGACAAGACTGTATCGGTGCCATATCGTGCCTCCCAAACAGAGTCGGTAGGTGTGCCAGAGATAGTTCCTGATACTTATCGCCAGCCTGCGAAGACCAAGAAGGCTTCTGTCAAGCCTGCTGAGCAGCCAAAGTCAGAAACAACTTCGTCGAAGCCTGCCGAGCAGCCTAAGGCCGAGGTAAAGGATGCGCCAGTGTTCAAGCTCCAGATATTTGTGAGCAATCGCACGCTCCGCAAGGGAGATTCCCATTTTAAGGGCGAGACGGATTATGATAGTTTCCAGGAAGGCGGAATGGTGAAATATACCATGGGTGCCTCTACCAATTATAATGAAATCTATCGTCTTCGCAAGTCGCTCGCCGAAAAGTTTCCTGAGGCATTCATCATAGCCTTCAAGAATGGCAACAAGTATGATGTGAATCAGGCGATACGTGAATTCAAACAGAATAAAAATAGATAAAGATGAAACTGACAAAGGAAATCAAGATAGCTTTGGTGGCTATTGTGGGTATTATGATTATGTATTTCGGAATCAACTTTCTGAAAGGCATCAATCTGTTCTCTACCAACAACGCTTACTACATGACGTTTGATGATATTCAGGGCTTGGGAGCCTCGACTCCTATTTATGCCGATGGATATAAGGTGGGAACGGTAGATGCTGTTGATTACGACTATGCCAAGAACGGCCCTATCAAGGTAAAGGTGGATATCGCCAAGGACTTGAGAATCCCACAGGGTAGCCAGGCGGAGATCGTGAAAGACTTGATGGGAAATCTTCAGGTCAACCTCTTGCTTGCCAACAATCCCCGTGAGCGCATAGAGCCAGGAGGCATCATTCCTGGTGCTGTGAACGCCGGCATCATGGGCAAGGCGGCCGACTTGGTGCCAGTCATCGAAAAGATGTTGCCTAAGTTGGATTCCATCTTGACCAGTGTCAATGCTTTGGTGGCTGACCCTGCGTTGGCTGCAACCCTGCATAATGCACAGACCATCACCAATAATCTCACTGTCTCTACCCGTGAGCTGAATACGCTGATGGCTGGATTGAACAAGCAGGTGCCAGGCATGATCGGAAAGGCGAATGGCGTGCTTGACAATACCAATCGCTTGACCGCTAATCTGGCGAGCCTGGATGTGCAAGGTACATTGGATAGGGTGAATCAGACCCTGGAGAGTGCGCATCAGTTCGCCGAGAAGTTGAATAGCAATCAGGGAAGCTTGGGATTGTTGATGAACGATTCGAAGCTCTACGACAACATGACCTCTACCATGAGCCATGCCGACTCTTTGATGATTGACTTGAAGTCGCATCCTAAGCGCTATGTTCACTTCTCTGTTTTTGGCAAGAAGGATAAGTAAGACGCTTGATGGAAGGCAAGATAAGATTCCTGCTAAAATAAAATTAGTCTAAATAACAACGGTTATGTTTCACGCCCCCAAACAGCTAGCGAACTTCTTGTTTGATAGCTGTTTGGGGGATGTTGCATAAATGTTTCACTGAAAAATATCTACATTTGTGGATAACTTCGTATTTAGCTGTAAATTAGAGTGTTAAAGAATAGGTATTAAAATAAATTAAATACGAAGATTTGCTATTTTCCTCTTTTTTTTATATCTTTGCAGATGATTTCGCCTTTCTAGGTGTATGATCCATATGTAGAACAAAAAGATAAACAACTAAATATAATGTTAGCAAGTCCGAAAGCGCTTTGGGACAATAGCCTTTTGTTAATCAAGGAAAATGTTACAGAGCAGCAATATAATACATGGTTCAAGCCAATAGTCTTTGAATCGTACAAGCCGTCGACAAAGACTTTGTTGGTGCAGGTTCCGAGTGCATTCGTCTACGAATACTTGGAACAGAACTTTGTAGACTTGTTAAGTAAGGTGCTGCATCGCAATTTTGGTGAGGGCATCCGCCTCACTTATCGTGTGGTTGTGGTAAAGGATGCCCCTGGTGGAACCATCACCGAGGGTGGGGAACAGGCTCCTTCGCTTGCTCCTCATGAAGAAGCGCAGGCTGCTGCTGTACCTCAGCAAGAGGACATCGACACGCAGCTAGACCCTAAGCTCACCTTCAACAACTATATGGAGGGAGAAAGCAATAAGTTACCTCGCAGCGTGGGACTTTCTATCGCCGAGCATCCCAACACTACCCAGTTTAACCCGATGTTTATCTACGGTCCTTCGGGTAGTGGTAAGACGCACCTCATCAATGCCATCGGACTGAAAGCGAAGCAGATGTACCCGCAGAAGCGTGTGCTCTACGTGAGTGCCCGCCTCTTCCAGAACCAGTATACGGATGCCGTGCTCCACAATGCCAGCAACGACTTCATCAACTTCTATCAGTCTATCGACATTCTGATAGTGGATGACATCCAGGACTGGGCAGGAAAGGCAAAGACGCTCAACACCTTCTTCCATATCTTCAACCACCTCTTCCGCAACGGAAAGCGTATCATCTTGGCGAGCGACCGTCCTCCAGTAGACTTGAAGGATATGCCAGACCGCCTGTTGACTCGTTTCTCCTGTGGATTGGTATGCGAGCTAGAGAAACCTAACACCCAGCTCTGCGTAGACATCTTGAGCAATAAGATTCGCCGCGACGGACTGAAGATTCCGAAGGATGTAGTGGCTTTCATCGCCCAGACTTGCAATGGCAGCGTAAGAGACTTGCAGGGTGCCATCAATGGTTTGTTAGCCTACAGCATCGTATACAACAGCAACATAGACATCCGCCTAGCCGAGCGTGTCATCAAGCGTGCCGTGAAGGTAGACGACAAGCCGCTCACCATCGATGACATCGTAGAGACCGTCTGCAATCACTATAATGTGACGGTTACTGCCGTGAACAGCAAGAGCCGCAAGCGTGACTACGTAGTGGCTCGACAAGTAACGATGTACCTGGCTCAGAAGTATACCAAGATGCCTGCCTCTCGCATCGGCAAACTCGTTGGTAATCGCGACCATAGCACAGTTATCCACAGTTGTTCAAAAGTGGAGGAACGCCTGAAGATAGATTCCGACTTCAGCGATGAGATCATGAGCATTGAGAATGCCTTCAAGCTGAAGAAGTAAGAGTTTATATAGATGAAATAAAAAAGGACGTCAGTACAAGCCCAAGCTTGCTGACGTCCTTTTTCTATTTATTGTTTGTATTTAGAGAGAGTTTTCTCTTTTCATCATCTTCTTCCACTTGAAATATCCAGCGATGGCGATGAAGACATAGAGACCGTAGAGTCCTGCCTTAAACGGAATGCCCTTGCCGATATAGAGATAGAAGCAGACGGCATCCACCACAATCCAGAAGAACCACTGCTCGATATACTTGCGTGCCAAAGCCCACAGGCCTACGAAGCTCAGGGCATTGGTAAAGCCATCGAGCACAGGAACGGTGGAATTGGTGAAGGTTACCAATATATAATAGGTAAGCCCCCAAGCCACGAAGAAGAACACGATGGTAGGCAGGTAGAGCCTTTTCTTCATATAGGTAATCGGAAGCTCCTCCTCCGCCTTCTGATTGTGCTTCTTGCCAAACTTCCATACGGCGTAACCGTAGATGGCTGCCACGGTATAGTACATCGCCATACCAGCGTCGCCATAGAGACCGTGGCTCCAGTAGAGCCAGATGTCCAGGGCTGGCATGATGATGCCTACTATCCACAGATAGATACTGGCACGGTACTCCAACAGGATGTAAACCAGTCCGAGTACCGTGGTGATAATATCCAAGCCATGTGATGTGATGAATTCCATCATGATGTTTTGGTATTGCTTGTTCTATTAGAAGTTGATGGAGAGGTGAGCCATCCAGTTGAATGGTGCTGATGGTGCGAAACCTGCTGCATCCATGTCGCGAGTGTTCCATGTATTGACAGCGGCAAGCTTGCCATCCACCACACGATACTGAGGGGCAGCCCAACCATTGTTGTCATACTTCTCGTTGAAGATGTTGTAGAGTGTTACACCGATGGTAGCGTCCTTCATGCCAATCTTCTTCAGAGAGAAACCATAGCTGAGGTCGATGTTGGTGGTGAAGTGGCTCTTCAACTGCAATGTCTCGTAAGTGGTGTTGCCCTTCTCGTCCTGGCACATCATCTCCTTGAAACCTGTGTTGGTCAAGTTCTGGTCGCTGATGTACTGGCTCTGCACGCTAGCCTTGAAGCCTGCATACTTGAAGGTCAGGATGTTGTTGAAGATGAAGTCTGGAGAGAAACTCAACGGGCTCTCACCTTCGATGGTATAGTTGGTCTCGCCATCTTCCAATGTCACGGCGATGTCCTTCACACGGTTCTTAGACCATGTGGCGTTGGCATCCCACTGGAACCACTCCACAGGGCTCCAAGCAGCAGTCAGTTCGACACCCATACGATAACTCTTGTCGAGGTTGCGGGTCACTGCCTCGCCGATGCTGTTAAGCTCACCTGTCAAGACAAACTGGTCCTTGTAGTTCATGTAGTAGAAGTTGGCACCAGCAGAGAACTTCTCGCTTTGGAACTTATAGCCAGCCTCCAAGTCGTTCAGACGCTCGGCACGTGGCATCTTGTTGCCTGCTGCATACTCATCCTCGTAGTTGTTGCGCACTGGCTCCTTGTGAGAGATGGCGTAAGAAGCATATACCTTGTGGTTTGGAGTGATGTCGTAGGTCAAACCAAACTTAGGGTTGAAGAAGTCGAACTTCTCGTTGATAACATAGTCTGACACAGCCTTGCCCAGATAGTAATCTGAAGGATCCTGCATCTTGTAGCCTACGTGACGGTACTGCAAGTCAACGAAACCGTTCAAGCCCTCTACAAACTCGTAGGTAGCCTTGCCATAGACATTGAAGTCGGTCTTCTTGGCGTTGTTGCGATAGTACTCGAAGTTAGGAATCACCTCTACGTCGGCGTTCTGCTTTACCCAGAGCACATTGCCGAAGTGGTCGCCGTCATACTTGTTCCATCCGCCACCAAGATTGGCTGTGAGTCCCTTCTTGTTGTCGAAGTTGAAGGAAGCGATGGCTCCATAGAAGTCATTGCCCATCTGCTTGCGACGAATCAAGTCGGTCTTGAACTTCTCGGTAGAGAGACCATACTCAGCCAAGTTCTTGTTTACCTTGTACTCCTCGTAGTAACCATCGCCACGAGTATAGTGGAGGGCAGCGTTCAGGTTCCAGAGGTTGGAGAGGCGCTGGTTCCAGATGAGCTGGTAGTTCTGAGAGTGATAATTATCAGTCTGGTTGTCATAATATGCGGTCTTGCCATCCTCGGTATAGTACTCGCCACAAGAGTTGTAGGTGCGACCATAGAGGCTCTGCTCATACTTAGAGGTATAGTTCCAAGCATGGTAGGTTTGCTCCTGACCATTGAAGGTGATGAACTTCACCATTGTGTTGTCGCTGAAGTAACCAGCCTGGATGAAATAACTGTTGAGCTTGGTAGAGGCGCGGTCGAGATAGCCCTTGCTACCGATGTTGGACAAACGTCCCTGGATGCCCCAGTGGTCATTGATGAGACCTGTACCGAAGCGGATGGTCTCCTTGTGAGAATAGTAGCTACCACCAGAGAAGTCCATGCCTACGAAAGGCTTGGCACCTACGTTCTCAGTCAACATATTGACGGTAGCACCAAAGGCACCAGAACCATTGGTGGAAGTACCTACACCACGCTGGATCTGAATGCTCTGCGCACTAGAGGCGAAGTCGCCGAAGTTGACCCAGAAGAGAGAGCTGCTCTCCGCATCGTTCATAGGGATGCCGTTGGCTGTGATGTTGATACGGCTAGGGTCGGTGCCACGTACACGAAGGGTGGTGTAACCGATGCCGTTACCTGCGTCGGAAGTAAGGGTGACAGATGGGGTCAAGCCGAGCATGTAAGGCACGTCCTTACCATAGTTTACCTGCTTGATGGCTTCCTTGCTGATGTTGGTGAAAGCCATAGGTGTCTTCTTGTTGGCACGTGTTGAAACGACCTGAACCTCCTGAAGCTGTCTAGTCTTCAATGTGTCGATGAGTTCTCCTGCTTTGTTCTGTGCTGCATCTGCGGTTGTCGCAACACCCATCAAGAGTGCAGTCGCAAACAAAAAATCTTTTTTCATTTTTACCTTTATATTATAAATATGTATATAAGAGGTGGTGATAAAACAAATACTTATCAGCGCATTGTTTCGCCATAAGCATTACTCCTAAATTCCTACGCCAGCATTACCTGGATCAGGTTAGAGGGTATGTTCTCAGCATCCACAAATGTGGTAGCACCCCTTAGCTATCATTTTGATAACCGGGTGCAAAGGTACTACTTTTTATTGAAACTGCAAAATTTTCGTAAGTTTTTTGAATAATTGTGTATGAGTATCGGGGATTTTTACTATCTTTGCCCCATAAAGACTGATACATCAACCTAAATGGTAATAACATGAAACCAAAGATGAATCTTACGAGATATAGCGTATGTGCGATGCTCTTGGCTACCCCTCTGGCTAGCCAAGCACAGGTGATGGATAATGCCCTCGATGCCTTGAGCGGAAAGACGGCAGGTGTGAACGTTACCAAGAACGGTCTGGACCGTATGGCGATGCTCAACTCTGTCAGGGTGCGTGGCACTACCTCCATTATGGGAGGCAACGACCCTCTGGTCATCATCGACGGTGTAACCAGCGATGTGGCTACGCTCGCCACCATCTACCCTGCCGACATCGAGAGTTTTACGGTGTTGAAGAATGCCAGCGAGACGTCAATGTATGGTTCTCGTGGTGCTTCGGGTGTCATCCAGGTAACCACCAAGAAGGGCACAGGCAAGGGATTTCAGATTTCTTACGAAGGCAACTATGGCGTGGAGGCGATGTACAAGAGTATGGAGATGCTCAGTGCCTCCGAGTACATTGCTGCCGCACAGCAGTATGGATTGGAGTATAACAACAAGGGATACGACACCGACTTCCACAAGGCCATCACCCGAACAGGCAATATCCAGAACCATTACTTGGCTTTCAGCGGTGGCAATCCTACCTCCAATTACCGTGCCTCCTTCGGCTATATCGACCACAATACCATCATCCGAACCAAGGGCTATCGCAATCTCGTGGCTAAGATTGATGTATCGCAAAAGGCTTTTGGTAACCGACTCACTGGCGACTTCGGCGTGTTCGGCTCTTCCTATAAGAACAACGACATCTTCGACTCGCAGATGCTCTTCTATTCTGCTGATGCCATGAACCCTACCTATCCTTACGAGAGGGAGAATGGCAGTTGGGTGAAGAATGGGGCGGCTTCGCAGGTGAATCCTCCTGGGGCTTTGCTTGCCGAACGAAACGATACGAAGAACATGAACTTCAATGCTCATCTGAAGCTTTCGTTCGATATTCTGAACAATGAGCGAACTTCTTCCATGGGTGCATCCTCCGACGGATTGAAAGAACACCTCTTTGTCTCCGCCTTTGGCTCTTATTCCTATTCCTCTAACGAGAACAACCAGTTTTGCCCTACCTGGGTTTGGGCGCAAGGCAATCTCTACCGTGGCGAGTTCAAGAGCGAGGAATGGCTCGGCAATGTGTCCTTGAACTATCAGCGTGCCTGGGGCATCCACTCCCTGAAGGCGATGGTGGGTGCGGAGTACCAGAAGCAAATACGCACAGGCTTCTGGACTTCGGCGAAGGGGATTACCAACAACGACATGCACTATAACAACATCGGGGCTGCCGCCTCCCGCCCTTTCGGCGGAACGGACAGCAACTATGAAGACCCTGCCTTGGCTTCGGTGATGGGCAACGTCGACTATACCTTACAAGACAAGTACACCCTCTCGCTCTCCATGCGTGGCGACGGTTCGTCGATGGTGGGCGACGACCATACTTGGGGTTTCTTTCCTTCCGTCTCCGCTTCTTGGGATATGAAGAAGGAGGCGTGGCTTGCTTCTGTTGAGCCCATCACGATGCTCAAGTTGCGCACAGGCTATGGCCGTTCGGGTAATCTCGGCGGCATCTCATCCTACACCACGATGAATACCGTGCGCCAGAACGGCATCGTATCGGTAAATGGTTCGCCTACCGTAACAATGGGCATGATTCGCAACAACAATCCCGACCTGAAGTGGGAGACTCGCTCCACTTGGAACATCGGCGCAGACCTCGGCTTGTGGCAGAACCGCTTGGTTTTCACAGCGGAGTATTACTATTCGAAGACCACCGACATGCTCTACGCCTACGATGTGCCTGTGCCACCGTTCGCCTACGACAAACTCTTGGCGAACATCGGCGCGATGAGCAACCAAGGTTTGGAGCTAGGTCTTTCCATCACGCCTATCCAGAAAAAGGATATGGAACTGAACATCAATATGAACGTGGCTTGGCAGAAGAACAAGCTCATCTCCCTGAGCGGCGAGTACGACGGTATGCAGATGTCGGCGGCGGATGTTACGGCGATGGGAGCGTTGTCGGGAGCAGGTCAGCATGGCGGATACAACAATGTGGTGTATCAGATAGTGGGTCAGCCGCTCGGCGTATTCTACTTGCCTCACTGCAAGGGCATCGTGGAGGATGGCAACGGTCATTATCGCTACGACATCGCCGACCTCGACAACAACGGAACGGTGGACTTGAGCGACGGCGGAGATAGATACATCGCTGGTCAGGCTACGCCGAAGGTGACGCTAGGCTCCAACATCAGCTTCCGCTACAAGGACTGGTATCTCTCGCTCCAGATGAACGGTGCCTTCGGCCATAAGATATTCAATGGTACAGGCTTGGCTTACACCAATATGTCGAGCTTCCCAGACTATAACGTGCTGAAAGGTGCGCCAGAGAAGAACATCGTAGACCAGAATGTCTCCGACTATTGGCTAGAGAAGGGCGACTACCTCAACTTCGAGTACCTTACCATAGGCTATGATATTCCTATCAAGAAGGGGGCGGTGCAGTCGCTCAGGGTATCGGCGAGCGTGAACAACCTCGCCACTATCACTAGCTACAGCGGTCTCACCCCGATGATCAACAGCTACGTGGTGAACAGCACGATGGGTATCGACGACAAGCGAACCTATCCTGTATATCGCACTTTCTCCATCGGACTGAGTGTGCAATTCTAGGCATAACATCAAATAATAAATTTACGTATGAAAAATCATAAAATACTAATATTGTTTGCTTTGCTGGCACTGACCTCCTGTCTCGACGAGCATCCGAAGGACCAGCTCGACGAGAGCCAAATCTATGATTCGGCTCAGAACATCTACGTCAATGCCGTGGCTTCCCTATATAATTATATAGGTGGGGCGAATGAAAGCGAGGGCTTGCAGGGCACTTGCCGAGGTGTATATGATTATAATACCCTCACCACCGACGAGGCTATCATCCCGATTCGTGGCGGCGACTGGTATGATGGCGGTTTATGGAATGCGATGTACCAACACAAGTGGACGGCGGACGATGTTTCGCTCTATGATACCTGGAAGTATCTCTACAAGGTCATTGTGCTTTGCAACAAGTCGCTAGACGTCATCGACAACAGGGTTTCATTGTTGACTGCCGAACAACTGCGCAACTATACAGCCGAGGTGCGAGCCGTTCGTGCCTTGATGTATTACGAGGCGATGGATATGTTTGGTAGAATCCCTTTGGTGATGTCTTCGCAAGAAGAACTTCTTAGTTCGAAACCACAAGAAGCCCAATCTAATAGAAGCACCATCTTCCGTTTCATCGTCTCCGAACTGCAAGGCGCAGCTCCTTATCTCCCCGACGAGCACAGCAACAAAGAAGGCAACTACTATGGGCGCATCACCCGACCTGTTGCCTATTTTCTCTTGGCGAAGTTGGCTCTCAATGCCGAGATTTACACCTACGACGATTGGACCAAAGGTTATAAAAGCCGTCCTCTGGGAACGAACATCGAAATCGCCGTACCAGTAGAAGATGGCTATTCTATCGCCAATGCCACGGCAACGAATGGTTTCTATTATCTGAACGCCTGGCAAACTTGCATCTACTATTGCAATCGCCTAAAGGCTGAGGGCTATACCCTGGAGGACGACTATGCCTTCAACTTCTCCACGCATAACGAGACCTCGAAGGAGAATATTTTTACCATTCCGATGGACAAGAACATCTATACCAACCAGTTCCACTACCTCTTCCGCTCTTACCACTACACCCACGGCGGAGCACTCGGATGGGGAAGCGAGAACGGTACTTGCGCCACCATCTCCACGATGAAGGCGAACCATTACGGCGAGGCTGACGAGGATGCTCGATGCAAGCTCAACTTCGTGGCTGGCGAGGTAAAGGTGGATGGCAAGACCTTGACGCTCGACAATGGCAAACCACTCATTTATCAACCATTCGAGGTGAAACAGAACCTCACCAATAGTCCATACATCAAGACGGCAGGTGCCAGAATGGGGAAATACGAAGTGGATAGAACATCCTATATGGATGGCAAGCTACAGAGCAACGACATCGTGCTCTTCCGCTACGCCGATGTCTTGTTGATGGAGGCGGAAGCCAAGGTTCGCAATGGCGAGGACGGCAGCGAGGAACTCAATGCAGTCCGCTCTCGTGTGGGGATGCCTTCTCGCCCTGCCACCCTCGACAACATCCTAGAAGAGCGTCTTCTCGAACTCGTCTGGGAGGGATGGCGTCGCCAAGACCTCATCCGCTTCGGCAAGTTCACTGGTGCCTACGACCTTCGTGAGCCATTGGATAATGAAGAGCTGACGGAATACACCATCGTCTTCCCGATACCTCAGAAGTGTCGTGACTTGAACAAGGAGCTAGAGCAGAATCCTGGGTATTAAAGAGATGTTTTACGATTTCTGTCGGAGAAATAGAAAAGATAAATTGCTAAAATGTGCTATAATTCCTTAAAAAGTTTCATTTTGTGAATGATTTTTTGTATCTTTGCCCACTACATTACTAGTATTGGATGAAAAATGAAGAGGAATACCTTATATATAATAGCAACATTGATCTGTTTGTTGGGCTCGCTCCCTAGCTTGGCGCAAGAGAAAAAGCAGGTGGAGATGCCCGACTTTAAGCATTGCTTCGAGGTGATGCGCAACAGTCGTGTCATCTACGACCGCCACAACGACAGTATTTTTTCTGTCAAGAACCACGACGAGTGGGTGAAGTTCTTCTACCATCGGGTAGAGGAAAACCGCCGTCTTTATGATACCGATGCCGAAATCATGCGCCGTATCGAGGAGTATTTTGCCCAGGACAGCACCTCCATCCCTTTGGAGGCGTATACCTCTCTGTTCCCATGAGTTCTACGAGGGATATATGGCAAGGCAGATGGACGACCCTTTCATGCTCGAAACCTTCTGCGGAATCCTGGAGAAGGCGGAATCTAGATTGCCCGACAGCCTGAACTATACCAATATGCTTCACTTCTGGCGATACGACTCCTATGCCCAGATGGCTAACCTGGGCGGCGACGTGAACTATCTGAAGCGAGCTTACTCCCATTGGAAATTCCTTATCTCCGACGAGTCGGCGAAATATCCTTATTATAAATACACCTATCCTAGGGCGCTGCTCTTCCTGCCTCGCACCATGTGGCTCATCTTCCGCCTTCAGACGGTACCCGAATACAATGCCAACTTCCTGAAGCTGGATGCTTTCCTGAAGCGTCCAGACCTAGACGAGTGGGTTACTCCTAAGTTGAAGGACATGCTCAAGGATGCGCAGTGGCAGAAGGACGAGGCGCTGGTGCGCAACGTGTATATGCTTGACAGCACGCTGATGAGAGAGAACAATGGCGAGCAACTGATGCGCGAGGTGGTGGCGAAAGAGTTGGCGAGGGAGGACTCCCTTTCCGACCTCTCCTACGTGCGTGTGCTCTACATGCAGATGTGGCTGAAGCAGATTACCGCCAAGGAGGCGTGGGACAAGTGGATGGTGCGCTACAACAAGCGATGGAAGGAGGTGAAGAACAAGCCGCTCGACAACCGAGAGTTCATCCTCTTCCTGAAGCCGTTCTATACCATCTATTATTTCAACCACATGGCAGACATTCCTGAGTCGAAGAAGCGCAAGAACGCCAAGCGGATGTGCGAGGACCTGGAGTGGCTCTACAAAAACCGCAAGGACCGAACGGGCAACACCGACTTCGTGAGAGACCTCACCCGATTGGTCACCGACAAGTGGATGGTGCGCTATCTCACCCCGGAGGAGCGAGTGCGCTTTATCAATTCGCTCACTGTGGCTACCCATATCGACACCTATACCCACTCGGTACATGTGTCGAAGATAGCCGAGGCATTGATGGAGGGTGTGCTTCAGCATCAGCCTAGCCTGTTGCAGGGAGCGATGGGCTACAAGCTCGTGGAGGACATCGTGGCAAACAAGCGCGACTTCATGACCTATATCCACGAGGCTTCCCTCTATCACGACCTGGGCAAGAACTCCATCCTCACCGTGGTGAGCAACGATTACCGTCCGCTGAGCGACGAGGAGCGCATGGTGATCCGTCGCCATCCTACCTTGGCGATGCAATACCTCAGATTGGCTCCTAGCCTGTCCCGATATGAGGATACCTCGCAGGGGCACCACAAGTGGTACAATGGCAAGGGAGGCTATCCTGTGGGCTTCGACAATACGAAGTCGAACGTGCGCATATTGATAGACATCCTGCACATCAGCGACGACATCCAGACCGCCATCAAGAAGCTGGGCTACGAGTCGCACTACAAGGATACCTTCGCCGCCGTGATGAAGATGCTGAGGGATGGAGCCGGCACCCAATACAACCCAGACCTCGTGAAGTTGATCGATGTCCACCAAGACATAGCCGACAAACTCCGTTGGCTAGTAGGCGATGGCTGGGCGGAGACCTATTACGACATTTACAAGAACTATACGAAGTAAGGTAAAAGTGAATGATGATGATTAAGAAACAGAATCTCTTGAAATATGTATGTACCGTGCTCCTGGCATGGGGGGCATTCTGTGGCGCGCAGGCACAGAAGCACATCATCTATGGCAGTGTGCCAGACTCTGTGCAGCTTCCTCCTTTCAGGGAGAGCTTTCTGGGTTTGGCGAAGAACCGTGCCATCTATAATGCCTACAACGATAGCATCTTCTTGATTCGCGACCACGACCAGTGGGTGAACTTCTTCCGCCGTCGTGCGCTGAAGAACCAGCAGATATTTGCTTCCAACAAGGTGCTACTGGGCAATATTTTCGATTACTTCAAGAGGGATACGGTTTATTATGCGGCTTATTACAATCTTTTTGGGTCTTATTTCTATGACTATCGAAGGAATAGCTCTACTGACCCTTTCTTGACGTTTGAGGTTTGTAAGATATTGGAGAAATATGATGAGGTTTGTCCAGATTCTCTTAGTATGTCTAATATGGTGAACCTTTGGTTGGGTGAGGCTTCTCTTATGATAGGAAATTTAGGCAATGATACCTTGATGTACAAGAAGTCGTTTCAATATTATCAAAGGGTCGCTGAATCCCAAAATCCTCGTAATCATGTCGGGGCATATCCGCAGGCTCTTTGGGCTTTATGTTCTACCGTTTATTTACATCATAAATGTTTGACCATAGAAGAGCATAACAAATATTTGGAAAAGCTGAAAGCTTGGTATCGAGAGCACCAAAATGATTCCATATTTAGCAAGACGATAATAACGCGTACTGCGAATGTCATTCGCACGGATGCGGAAAGTGTATTGCGCAATGTTTATATGGTAGACTCTACTGTTATGGAAAAACATGTGGCGGATTCCTTGATGCGAGTGGTCGTAAAGCGTAATTTAGCTAATGACGAACTAACGGATATGTCCTATACCCGAACGCTTATCTTGCAAGAGAGGCTAGGGCAGATTACCGCTGCCAAGGCTGTCGAATTGTTCTTGGATAGATATAAGAGAAGTTGGAAGAGTCTTAAGACGAAAAGTTTAAACCAACGAGAATTGTCTACTTATGTTCAGCCGCTATATTCTGTATTTTACTTGAACGATATATCTGAGGTGTCTCATGCTCGAAAACGCAAGGTGGTGAAGCTGTTGTGCAAAGACGTAGAATGGGCATATCAGCATCGAAAAGACCAACAGCAAACTACTAGTTACATAAAAAGTCTCAATACACTCACCACTTACGACCGCATCACGAAATATCTCACTCCCGATGAGCGCATCCGCTTCCTCAATTCGCTGAACGTGGCGACGCAGGTAACCACCTATGCACACTCTGTGCATGTCTCGATGATTGCAGAGGTCTTGATGGATGGCATCGTGAAGTATCAGCCAGAGTTGCTGGAAGGCACTCTGGGATATGAGTATGCCGAGGATGTCGTGAAGAACAAGAAGGAGTTTATCA
>CAVKXW010000037.1:0-23658 GCA_963660215.1 Bacteroidaceae bacterium
GAATATATCTTCCCCATACACGGGGGCTTTCGGCAAGATATTTTTTGAGCATTATTATTTTGGGGACAAAAATAATAATGTATTTTTCGGGCGAGGGGTCATCTTGACTTCTCGCCCTTTTTGTATATATAATTAAGGTGAAAATGGTGTTACCTTATAAAAAATATCCTTTTTCTAACATATTCATGGTATTCCACATACCACATCCGTGTAACCTAAAATACCGCCAACATGTGATTGCTTGGTTCATAATTTCGCCGTACCTTTGCACCCAGAAATTATTAACAAAATAAACTGTAAAAATATGAAACGAATGTGTGTTTGTAGTAAGCGAATGTGTTGTTGCTCACGAATGTGTATGTCAACAGTAAGGAGCCTCTATCGCCAGATAGAGCGCCAGGTCTATTTGGTCATTAATCAATTTAAGTATTTAAGATATGAAGAAGTTTTTTATAGCAATTATAACCCTCGTGTTCAGTTTGTCCAATACCGCAGTATTGGCTAGTAATCATCTTTCAGAAGAAAACAGTAGTAACCCTATAAGTAATCTTACTACGGAAAACAACAACGCTACAGCAGCGAGCGTACACTATATCAATGCTCCTCGATTCGTTCGCCCATTGATAGAGAAATGGATAGAGGAATACAAAAAGGTGGCACCTCTGGCCAACTTTGCCATTGCAAAGACCGCCGCCAACCGCCAGAACAGTGCGCTCCACATTCAGTTGAATCAAGATAAAGACAGTAAGGATGTCTCTCACAAGACTCTCTATTTTGGCTCTTATGCCATCCTGCCTGTCACCGCCAAGAACTCAGAGGCTGCAAAGGTGCTGGGCAGCCAGGAGTTGAATACCAAGAAAATCAAGTATCTCTACTTTGAGAACGAGGACTTGGAGGATGATGGCAAGGCTGGCGATAAGAAGAAAATCAGCCATATCGTAGTTTACTCAGGCAATAGCAGCCAGTCGGTAGCCCAGTCCTTTGCCTCTTATTATGGCAAGGATGCTTCCTCTTTTAGGGGCAAGCGCATTGTGGGCGACGATCAATTCCTCAATTCAGCGATAGCCAACGACCCTCAGGGCATTACCTTCAATGCCATCAGCAATATCTATGACTTGGCTACTCGTAAGTTGAAAGACAACTTGGCCATCTTGTCGCTCGACGTAAATAAGAGTCAGCGTGAAGCTCTAGATGAAAACTCTACTCTCGATGACCTCATCAATGTTCTCGAAAAAGAGAAAAAATCTGAGATACCTGTACAGAAAGTGGGACTTTCCTATAATAATGACGATGCTGCGGCTGCCCAGTTTGTAGCTTGGATTGAGGCAGAGGGCGAGCAATACAATCATCAGTTTGGATTGTTGAAGTAAAAGGTATGCTTTGATTAAAAGCAAGAAAGTAAGCTTGAGAGTAAAAGAATAATGTGTTAAATAAGAGAGTGTTATGAGGATATATAAGAGATTAGCTTTAGGGATAATTGTACCTATACTTCCAGTCGTGTCATTTGCTCAAAGTGAGATTACAGGTCATATCGTAGATGCCAGCACAGGCGAGCCTTTGATAGGTGCGTCGGTAATTGTGAAGGGAGAGAAAACGGAAGGTGTCGTTACGGATGTGGATGGCAACTTCAGCCTCCAGACCTCTCATGCAGCTCCGCTAAGACTCAAGGTGGAATATATCGGTTATCGCCCGATAGACGTGGAGGTGTATGATGCCGAGGAGCCTGTGGACATTAAGTTGAGAGAGAACTCTCGTTTCTTGAACGAGGTGGTGGTTTTGGGGTATACTACGGTGAAGCGTCAGAATTTGACAGGAGCTATAGCTACGGTAAAAGGAAGCGATGTCAATTCCACCGCCGCTTCGGGGTTTAATGAACAAATACAAGGTCAGGCTCCAGGACTTATTATCTCTGGAACATCAGGTACTCCTGGCTCCAATGTCTTTATCCGTTTGCGTGGTACGACCTCCATCAACGCAGGTAATGATCCTCTTTATGTGATTGATGGTGTGCCATTCAATGCTCAACCTTTGCAGACCATTAGCAATGGCGGACAGACCATCAATCCGTTGTCGGACCTGAATCCTAACGACATAGAGAAAATAGAGGTGCTGAAGGATGCCAATGCCACAGCCATTTATGGTGCTCGTGGTGCCAATGGTGTGATTCTAGTTACGACCAAGCGTGGCACCCATGGTCAGAAGACTCGTGTCTCGTTCAATGCAGAGTATGGCTTTGCCAAGGCGGCTAAATTATGGGATTTGGCTACAGGCCCTGAGACGGCGCAAATATTGAATGAGGCATGGATTAATGACGGAAAGGATCCTGCGCTGGTGCCTTATCGCTCCAAAGAGTTGGGTGGGCTAGGCACTCCAGAGGAGCAGCAAACCTATGATCGTCAAGATGTTTTGTTTAGGACGGCTGCCATTCAGAATTATAATGTGGCTGTGGCTGGTGGCAACGAACGCACTCGGTTCTATGTGGGCGGCGAGTATACCAGTCAGGAGGCTATTGTCAAGACGCAAGATTTCCAGCGATTGAGCTTCAGGGTGAACCTCGATCATGACATCAACAAGAGGCTGACGCTCTCCACCAGTACATCGTTAGCCTGGACTAAGCGCTCTCTGAGTCGCATCGGCAATAGTCCGAAGGGAATCTTGCAGGCATCGGTGCATCATAGCACCTTGCTCAATCCTTACAATGAGGATGGAAGTTATGCCAGATATGGCATCTTTGACAATATCTATGCTTTGATAGAAAATAGTGATCATCATGCTTACGGACTCCGTACTGTAGACAATGTAAACTTGAGTTGGAAGATTCTGAAGGGATTGCGCTTCAAGTCATCAGTCAGTCTGGATTACAACAACTATCGTGAGAAGAGATATTTCAATACCAATCTAGCGGATGGTCAGCCTAGTGGAAGCGCAACTGACGCAACATCAGTGAATTATACGATTACGGCGGAGCAATTATTGAACTATAATGCCGATTGGGGAAAGATACTCTCGCTGGCAGCTTTTGTGGGCAATTCCGTGCAATATACAGGTTTGCGAGTGCAGTCAATCTCTGGCTCAGGTTTCCCTGGCGATAATTTCAAGGAGCTGTCTTCTTCTGCTGTGACCACGGGTACAACCTCTTCCTCTAGCTCTACCCTCGTATCGTGGTTTGGTGGAGTCAATTATAGTCTGCTTAACCGTTATACCTTCGATGGCAATCTGCGTGCTGATGCTTCTTCACGATTTGGTAGCAACCATCGATGGGGCGTGTTTCCTTCCTTGGGTGTCTCTTGGACGTTGTCTCAAGAAGAGTTCCTCAAAGGTGTGAAGTGGATAGATGCCTTGAGGTTGAAGACAAGTATTGGATGGAGTGGCAACCAAAACATCGATGATTTTGCCAGTCTCGGCTTGTGGTCGGGTGGTGGCTCGTATAACGAGGAAGCGGGTATTTTGCATAATCAGTTGGCTAATCCTGATTTGAAGTGGGAGACCACTCGCCAGTGGAACATCGGATTGGAGACCTCGGTGTTGGGTGGTCGCTTGTCGTTAGAGGTGGATTACTACAACAAGTATACCTACGACTTGTTGCTTTCTACTCCGATACCTGGCAAGACGGGATTCTCTTCTACCTATAGCAACGTGGGAGCGATGAGCAACAAGGGCGTTGAGCTTCAGATAACCTCGCAGAACATCAAAACCAAGGACTTCGAATGGTCTACTTCGTTTAATATATCCCATAACAAGAATAAGGTGGAGAAACTGCCAGTGTCATTCTCTCAGTATGATAGAGACTGGGTACGCTTGGAGCAAGGACAACCGATGTATTCGTTCTGGTTGTATAAGCAACTCTATGTAGACCCAGAGACGGGCAATGCCGTATACGAGGATGTCAACAAAGATGGAAAGATTACTGTAGCCGACCGCCAGATAGTGGGTGATGCTTGGCCAGACTTCACTGGTGGTTTGCGAAACACATTCAAGTATAAGAACTTTGATCTGTCTGTGTTCTTCTATTTCTCCGTAGGCAACGACGTGTTCAACATGAACCGTTTCTTCCAGGAGCATGGAGGTATGCGAGGCACCAACTGGGGATTGCTTAAGAGCCAGATGCGTCGTTGGCAAAAGCCAGGCGATGTGACGGATATTCCGAAAGCCTCCACCTTGCCTAATGCTGATGGCAGTTACAACAATGGTTTTGCCAGCAGTCGATTTCTCGAGGATGGCTCGTTCCTGCGTCTTCGCAACTTATCTTTCGGATATACGCTACCGAAGGATTGGATTGGAAGGATAGGCATAGAGAATATGAGAGTGTATGCGAACATGACCAACTTGTTTACGATTACAGGCTACTCGGGGGCGGATCCTGAGGGTAACACGGCTGCTGACTATACCCATGGCACTGTGCAGGGGCTCGACTTTGCCATCCCTCCCCAGCCACGCCAGATTGTATTTGGCTTGAACGTGACGTTATAGAGTTTGGCTCACCCTAGTGAGAACTTAGAATGGTAAGTTAATTAAGAAAGGACATATATGAAGAATAAATATTTAGGCATAGGTACTCTCGCTGTATTGGCATTGTTCTCTTCTTGCTCAGGCTTTCTGGAGCAAGAACCTGCCAACTACGTATCAGACCGTTCGGCGATAACGAATGCGTCTTCCGCAGAGTCGGCGTTGAATGGTGCTTATCACGTCTTGGGAGCATCTGAATATTATGGTGGAAGGTATTTCTATGCTGGCATCAACTTAGCTGGTGGAGACATCACTTGGACAGGCTCGTATAATTTCTATTACGACTTTAATACACGTCAGTATAGTGCAGAAAACCAGTTGGTTGCTAAGTCATGGTACGGAATATACGCTGCCGTCAATCAAGCCAACCAAGTCATCGACAACACCCATGTCTTGAGCGATGTACCTGAAACGGAAAAGAAGAGGATCGTGGCTGAGGCGACAGTGATTCGTTCTCTGGCTTTCTTTGATTTGGCAAGGACTTGGGGCAACGTTCCTATCGTAAAACAAGCTACCACGTCGCCAACTCAGTTTGATGGCATCAAGCAAACGCAGGCCAAGAACGTATATGCAGACATTGTGAACGATGTGCTCTCTGTCTATGATGACCTGGGGACACCTGCCGACAGGGTGCATGTAAATCAAGCTGTGGCTGACGCTTTCTTGGCGAGGGTGTATCTCTATCTGGAGGACTGGGAAAAAGCAGAGGCTTATGCCTCCAAGGTGATAGGCAACTCTTATTACGAATTGGGTTCTATCCAAGACTTGATAGATAGCAAGCAGGCCGCTGAGAGTATCTGGGAATTGGCTTACTCCTCTTCCTTCACCAACGACCAAAGTTCCTACTGGCGTTCGCCTAATGATGGAGGGCGACATGAGTGGGGACCATCCAAGGAATTGGTTACGCTCTTGGATGACCCTAATGTGGGAGGTGACCGTAAGGCTTTTTTTGCCGACTATTCCACAGCCCAAGTGCCAGATTATTATGTGGGGACGCTCTATCATCGTTCCCCCAACGATGATAATGTCATCCTCTTTCGCCTCGCCGAACAGTATCTGATACGCGCAGAGGCTAGGGCAAAGAAGCAAAATCCAGACTTGGTGGGAGCCATCGGCGACGTGAATGTCATTAGGAGCCGATCCCATGTGCCTGCGCTTTCCGTAAACTTGTCGCAGGCAGAAGTGGAGCAAGCGATAGAAGACGAGAATAGGGTGGAGTTTGCCCTGGAGTCTCATCGGTGGTTCGACTTGGTGAGAACCAGTAGGGCTGTATCAGTTCTTGGTATCAAGAAGTATCAGACGGTATTCCCAATTCCGTACAATGACATCTTGGCTGATAAAGACTTGGTGCAAAATGAGGATTATTAACAAAATAAGAATATGAAATTATAGGAGAGACGAAAATGAAGAAGATAATCATAGCATTGATAGTTGCCGCAGTGTTCAGTCCATCGGCTTTTGCGGCAGGTAAAGGAAAGATAGACAAGAAGAACGTGGCTATCAAGTATCTCGACGACAACTTCGGCACATACGATAAGTTGCAGAAGACCATTTGGGCTAATCCCGAGTTGGGCTTCCTTGAGAATAATAGCTCCAAGCTCCTTCAGGAACATCTCAAGGCAAATGGCTTCGAGGTGGAGGCTGGGATTGCAGGTATGCCCACGGCGTTCGTGGCTACATACGGAAGCGGTTCGCCTACGATAGGTTTTTTGGCTGAGTTTGATGCTTTGCCTGGTCTTTCGCAAGATACTGTCCCTTATCGCAAGCCTCGTTTTGAGGGTAAGCCTGGTCAGGGGTGTGGTCATAACCTTCTAGGCGTAGGTTCAGCTTCTGCTGCGGTGGCTTTGAGCAAGTGGTTGAAGGCCAATCATAAGCAGGGAACGATCAAGATCTATGGAACCCCTGCCGAGGAAGGTGGGGCTGGCAAGGTGTATATCGTGAGAGAGGGATACTTCAAGGGTGTGGATGCCGTGCTCGACTGGCATCCATCCTCGCAGAACGGAGTGTCAGTGAACCCTGGTACGGCGATGCAGATGATAGATTATAAGTTTTATGGTAAGCCTGCCCATGCCGCAGGTACTCCTTGGAAAGGTCGCTCTGCCTTGGATGCCGTGGAGGCTTTGGACAACATGGTCAATATGATGCGTGAGCACATCTTGCCTTCCAGCCGTATACACTATGTGATAGCCGACGGTGGCTTCGCTCCCAATGTAGTGCCAGAGTATGCTCGTGTCTCTTATTATATCCGCAGTCCGCATCGTGATGTGCTCAAGGGGCTGACAGAATGGGTAGACTCTGCCGCCGTAGGTGCGGCTAAGGGTACGCAGACGAGAGTGGAAAAGGAACTCGTGGCAGGTACCTACGAGCGCTTGCACAACAGGGCACTTGCTAATGTGGTACAGAAAAACTTTGAGCTCGTTGGCGGTGTCGACTATGACGCTCGTGAACGAGAACTAGCCGAGGGGATTCTGAAAACCTTGGGCATCGGTGATACAATACTCGCACAGGCTGCCAAGGTGCAACCACTGGCTCCTGCCCCAAAGGAAGGCTCTGGTGGTTCTTCGGATGTAGGCGATGTCAGTTGGACAGTTCCTACGGTCAGCATCGGAACGGCTACCTTTGTGCCTGGCTCTCCGGGGCATAGTTGGCAGAATGTGGCAGTGGATGGTACGACCATAGGCACGAAGGGCATGATTAATGCTGCCAAGGTGTTTAGCTTGACCGCCATCGACCTCTTCACCAACCCAAGGTTACTAAAGGCAGCCAAGGATGAGTTCGACCAAGTGAGAGGAAAGGATTTCGTCTATGAATCTTTGCTAGGTGACAGAAAACCGGCTTTGGATTATCGCAAGCAGGTCAAGTGATGTTCTTGGATTAGATAAAATATTCGCAAATATATTTGGCAGTTACAAATATTATCCGTAATTTTGTAACTGCTATTTTTATATGAAACGAATTATGGACAAGAAGAATAGAATACTGGTTGTTAGCATCATGAGCTTGTTGCTCTTTTGCCCTACTGCGGCTTTCTGCCAAATAGGCAAGGCGCTGAATGTAGGCGTGTTTTGTCGCATGGATACATTGCGAGGTTTGCAACTCTCGGGTGTCTCTAACATCGTGAAAGATGGGCAAGGCATGCAGGTGTCGCTTTTCAGCAATGCAGCGACTACTCCGTTTCATGGCGTCCAGCTCAGTGGTATCTCCAACATTTCTATGGGGATGAAGCTAGGTGTCCAGTTGGCTGCGGCCAATGTCTGCTCTTCTTACATGCGTGGCTTGCAAGTGGGAGCCTATAATTATGCCGATACGCTCAATGGTTCGCAGATAGGGTTGATGAATGCTTGCATCAGTCATCCACGAGGTGTTCAGATAGGCATCATCAATTACAGTCGCGATACCGTGGCACATAAGATAGGATTGGTCAATGTGAACCCTAAGACGCGCATAGACCTGATGCTCTATGGAGGATCGGCAACCAAGATGAATGTGGCGTTTCGGTTCAGAAACCGTAGTACCTATAATATAATAGGTGTAGGCACCCATTATTTCGGACTCGATGAGCGATTCTCCGGTGGATTGTTCTATCGCATTGGTCAGTATTTCCAATTATCCCCAAAGTTCTCACTCAGTGGCGACTTGGGGTATTACCATATCGAGTCGTTTCAGGAAAATTCCAATGATAAGCCTGATAGACTCTATTCTTTGCAAGCTCGCCTGAACGCCGACTATCAGTTGGGCAAGTATACCAGTGCGTTTGCGTCGGTAGGCTATGGCGATACCCATTATTATCATGGTGGCCGTTATCGTCGGCGTGCCATTGTTGAGGCAGGTGTGGCTTTCCGCTTTAATCGTGAGCAGCAAGGTGGAAATGTGGAGAAGGCTAGGCAGGGCGACTTGTCTGAATATGACATGGAGGCATGGAAAGAAGGCACCATCTTTGCCTTCGATGATCCCGAACGACAGAAAAAGCATCCTTGGAAGGCAGCTCTTGAGGCTTTTGCCATCAATGTGGGAGTGCAATGTTTCGACCAGTTTGTCATGAACGAGGATTTCGCCAAGATTTCTTTTCATAGTATCAAGAACAATCTGAAAACGGGATTCGTATGGGACAACGACCAGTTTTCCACCAATCTGTTTGCCCATCCTTATCATGGCGGTCTTTATTTCAATGCCGCGCGCACGCATGGCATGAACTTCTGGGAGTCGGTGCCTTATTCGTTCTGTGGCAGTTTGATGTGGGAGACTACCTGCGAGATAGAGCCACCTGCCATCAATGATTTGATGGCTACAACCTTTGGCGGTGTATGTATTGGCGAGGTGACCTATCGCATCAGTAATCTGGTTTATGACGACCGCTTGCGGGGCTTCCCTCGTTTCTGGCGAGAGTTTCTGGGTACCCTCATTTGCCCAATCAAGGGATTGAACCGTATCATCAGTGGCGATGCTTGGAGGGTGAGAGGAAAATATTATAAATATCACGACTATGAGCGTAGTCCTATAGATTTTGCCATAGCCGGCGGCTATCGTTATCTAGCCGATAATGGTGGCTTGTTCCGAGGCGAGGGTACTCCATACATTCGTCTCAATCTGGCTTATGGCGACCCTTTCGACAAGGATACCAACAAGCCTTACGATTATTTTACCGCCGATGTCAATTTTGGCTTGAGTAGCAACCAGCCTCTCATCACGGGTATACATCTGTTGGGTAGGCTTTGGAGCGTGCCTGTGACCCTGAGCAAGGAGATGGAGGCAGAGTTTGGCATCTTCCAGCATTTCAACTATTATGACTCCCAGCCCGTCAAAGATGGCACGAGCTTGGTTCCCTATCGTATCTCAGAGGCGGCTTCGGTAGGACCGGGTGTCATCTATCGTTTCCCGCAAGTGGGCAATCTTACCAAGCTTGAGCAGCGTTTCTTTGTTGATGCCATTTTGTTGGGCGGTAGCTTGAGCGACTATTACCGCATCATCGACCGCGACTATAACATGGGAAGCGGATATAGCGTGAAGGCTAGCAGTCTGATGGAGTTTGGCAAGTTGGGCAGTTTCTCTTTTGGTGCCGACTACTATCGCATCTTCACGTGGAAGGGATATGAGCAGAAAGACTGGGAACATGGCGATCCGCTCTATCTCAACGCCCAGGGTGACAAGGGCAATGCTTCGCTCTTGGTATTGAACGCAAGATTCTTGTTGGCATTGAGCGGTCATCTTCGCCTGGATATGAATGTGTCTAACTATTGGCGTTATACCTATTATAAGTATCATGACAATGTAAACTCCAAAACCTTCGATTTGAGCATTGGTTTGCAATATGCCCTCTAAACCAAGTTTTTTGGAATAATCATGTGATAAAAATCAGAAAATATCTTGCATATTTTCTGATTTTTTTCTATCTTTGCACCCATATTTTAAACATATAACATAGAATTATACTCTTATGGGAGGCATTTTCGGAACTATTTCCAAGAAAAGCTGTGTCGCAGACCTTTTCTACGGCACCGATTACAACTCACATCTCGGCACTCGTCGAGGCGGTATGGCAACCTATAGTAAGGAGCAGGGCTTCGTGCGCTCCATCCACAATCTGGAAAGTTCTTATTTTAGAACTAAGTTTGAGCCATCTCTCGACAAGTTTGAGGGAGCCACCTCGGGTATCGGCGTCATCAGCGATACCGATGCGCAGCCACTCATCATGAACTCTCATCTTGGTCGCTTTGCCATTTGCACGGTAGCCAAGATAGTAAACAAGGAAGAACTTACTCAGCACCTGCTCGAAAAGAACATGCACTTTGCTGAGATGTCTTCGGGCAGCACCAATCCTACCGAGCTCGTGGCTCTGCTCATCATCCAGGGCAAGACCTTCAAGGAGGGCATCGAGAATGTCTACCGCCACATCAAGGGCTCTTGCACCATGATGATTCTCACCGAAGACTCTATCATCTGCGCTCGTGACAGTTGGGGGCGTACGCCTCTCATCATAGGTAAGAAGGATGGTGCCCATGCAGCCAGCAGCGAGTCGACCTCTTTCCCGAATCTCGACTTTGAGACCGAGTATGAGGTAGGGCCGGGCGAGATTGTGAAGATGACGGCTGATGGTATAGAACAGCTTCGCCCTGCCAACAAGAAGATGCAGGTGTGCTCCTTCCTATGGGTATATTATGGATTCCCAACATCTACATACGAGGGAAGAAACGTGGAGGAAGCTCGTTTTTCCAATGGCTTCAATCTGGCGAAGACAGATGATGTGGAGGTGGATTGCTGTAGCGGCATCCCAGACTCTGGTACGGGTATGGCGATGGGATATGCGGCTGGCAAGGGGGTGCCTTATCAGCGTTGCATAGCCAAGTATACACCTACGTGGCCTCGCTCCTTTACACCAAGCAACCAGAGCATGCGCTCGTTGGTGGCTAAGATGAAACTCATTCCTAACAAGGCGATGCTCAAGGGAAAGAGAGTGCTCTTTTGCGACGACAGTATCGTGCGTGGCACTCAGCTGCGCGACAACGTGAAGGTGCTTTTCGACCAGGCTGGCTTGAAGGAGTGCCACATGCGCATCGCTTGTCCGCCATTGGTTTACGGTTGCCCGTTCATCAACTTCACTTCTTCCAAGAGCGACATGGAGCTGATTACCCGTCGCATCATCGAGAAGTTTGAGGGAGATGCCAATAAGAATCTTGATAAATATGCTACCACGGGCTCGCCTGAGTATCAGAAGATGGTGGACGAGATAGCACGCCAACTAGGTTTGACTTCATTGAAGTTTAATACCATCGAGCAGCTCGTTGAGGCTATCGGTTTGCCTAAGTGCCAGGTTTGCACCCACTGCTTCGATGGCAGTAGTGCTTATTCGCTTGAAGAGTTGGCGGATGAATAAGTATGTCTTTGAGCACGAGAAAGTATGTTTCTAAGCACGAGAAAGTATGTCTCTGAGCACAAGTAAGTATGTTTCTGAGTGCTAGAAAGTATGTTCCTGGGTATTGGAAGCTACGTTCTTGAGTTCGGCTCATATAGGTTCTAAGGAATGCCGACTATAGTCAGCTGCTCTGCTGACTATAGTCGGCTTGTTTGTTGAGTATAGTCGGCAGAGTGGCCGACTATACTCGCTTTACCATAAAATCCTAGGGCTTTATGCCTATTTCTCAAAACAGCTTGCCAAAGGCTTCGGCTGCCTTTCCTTGATAGATGTGTACATCTGTCGAAGGCTTGTAGTCGAAGTCCTTGAACTGCAAGAGCTGGACGGCGGCAAACTGATGGTCGTCTGAGATGCAAGCCTGTAGCTTCACATAACCCATCCCGATGGCGGAAACAGGGAATTTGGCAATGGCTTCCTCCACGTTCTCTGGCTCCGTGTGGAGAATTTCGGTCAACTTGCGTCCGTCCTCTGCCGAGTACTCTTTTTCCTTAATCTTGATTACGCTGTTGGTTGGGTTGTAGACGAGCTTTACGCTCAACCCCAAGAATCCTTTCTTTACTGTTACTTCATCAAGCCCCAATACGGTAGGGGCCATATCCAAATGGTTTATCTTAGCCATATTCTTATTCTGTTTTTTCTAAAAATATATATATCAAACTGTTTTTTCTTTTTGGGATAGGGGTGTGAAAGTACTGTAAACATTCTCTTCCCAAGAATGCTTACACCTTATTATATATATAGAAAGAAAAAGCTAACAACGGAGATGCCGCAGGCAAATGACATAATACATGCAGGCGACATCAAAGTGGATAGGGGCAGATTCCAAGCGGAATGGCTCCATGCCACCGAACGTAACGGATAAAAGGGATGATAAGAATTTGATTCTATTGAAAAGCAATCTACTTGCGCTCTGGCTTCCTGCATGGATATTGCCCGATGGCAAAAGGCGATGAGGACGGGTGCTGCAAGCTTGCTGGGCTGCCACGGAGGCATCCTCAAGCGTGGCTTCGTGCTTGTCTTCCTGTTGCTCCACCTTCTGCAGGCGGTAGTTGCTGGTGGTAGAATCAGAGGCAGCCAATACCTCTCCATGACCTATGAAGACCATGGATATCAAGAACATGATGTAAAGTATTAACTGCCTCATATCTAAAACGTATAACTTAATAGCTTCTTGCGATGATGACACGAGCCACGGCTGGCTTGCCGCTCACCATGTCTACGCCTGGGGTCTGCTCGTAAGCGAAAGGCACGCAACGGATGGTTGCCTGTGTCTCCTCCTTGATCTTAGCCTCGGTCTCGGCTGTGCCGTCCCAGTGGCAGAGGAAGAAGCCGCCGTCCTTCACACGCTCCTTGAACTCCTCGTAGTTGTCGCACTCGTAGACGTGAGCGTCACGATAAGCGCGAGCCTTCTCGAAGATGTTTTTCTGGATGTCCTTCAACAGACCCTGTACACGCTCCACGATACCGTCGAAGCTGACGTTCTCCTTCTCCAAGGTATCACGACGCATAATCTCGATGGTATTGTTCTCCAAGTCGCGACCACCCATGGCGAGACGAACTGGCACACCCTTCAACTCGTAGTCGGCAAATTTGAAGCCTGGTCGCTTGGCAGTGTTGTCGTCATACTTCACGCTGATGCCCAACTCACGGAGCTGGTCGATGACTGGCTGAAGCTTGGCAGTGATCTGAGCCAACTGCTCCTCGCCCTTGTTGATAGGCACGATGACCACCTGGATAGGAGCCAACTTAGGAGGCAATACGAGACCGTTGTCGTCGCTGTGAACCATGATGAGGGCACCCATCAGTCGGGTAGACACACCCCAAGAGGTAGCCCATACGTACTCAGGCTTGTTCTCCTTGTTGAGGTAAGTCACGTCGAAGCTCTTGGCGAAGTTCTGACCCAAGAAGTGGGAAGTACCGCTCTGCAGAGCCTTGCCGTCTTGCATCATCGCCTCGATGGTGTAAGTGTTGAGGGCACCTGCGAAACGCTCGGTCTCGCTCTTCACACCCTGCAATACAGGCACGCCCATGTAGTTCTCTGCGAAGTCGGCGTAAACCTTCAGCATCTCCTGAGCCTTGGCCTCAGCCTCTTCCTTGGTGGCGTGGGCTGTATGGCCCTCCTGCCATAGGAACTCGGATGTGCGGAGGAAAGGACGGGTACGCATCTCCCAGCGCATCACGTTGCACCACTGGTTGCAGAGGATAGGGAGGTCGCGCCAAGAGTGAATCCAGTTCTTGTATGTATTCCAGATGATGGTCTCGGATGTAGGGCGGATGATAAGCTCCTCTTCGAGCTTGGCGTTAGGGTCTACCTCCACCTCGGTGCCATCCTCGGTAGAGCGAAGACGGTAGTGGGTAACCACGGCACACTCCTTGGCGAAACCTGCCACGTGCTCAGCCTCACGAGAGAAGAAACTCTTCGGGATGAGGAGAGGGAAGTATGCGTTCTGTACACCTGTCTGCTTAAACATCTTGTCGAGCTGCTGCTGCATCTTCTCCCAGATGGCGTAGCCGTATGGTTTGATAATCATACAACCACGAACAGGAGACAATTCAGCGAGGTCGGCCTTTACCACCAAGTCGTTGTACCACTGACTGTAGTTGTCGGCACGCTTGGTCAAATTCTTAAGTTCTTTAGCCATATTATTATTTATTGTTTTGATTTCCTATATTAATAATGTATAGACCAGGGAATGCCCTTTGCTTCTTTTCCAAAAGCTATCCTTTTAGGGATTTTCCGCGCTAAAATAGGCGATTTCCCGATGTCATTTGGGCAATTACCCTTAATTTTGCATGCAAAAATACAAAAAAATATTAGAAAACTCTCCATATTGGAGAAAAAAGCGTTATCTTTGCAATTAAATAACATAAATATAGGAGATTTAGAAATGAAAAAGATGAAATTTAGTGTTGCAGCGCTTTCTATGCTGCTTGTTTTGGGTAGTTGCGGTACAAGTCAGAAGACAGGTACTGCTGCTGGTGCTGGTGCAGGTGCAGCCTTGGGTGCCATCGTGGGTGGTTTGCTCAATAACAGCCATCATGGTACTGGTGCTGCTGTAGGTGCTGCGATTGGCGCAGCTGTAGGCGGAACTGCCGGCAACTTGATTGGCAAGCACATGGACAAGGTGAAGGCTCAGGCTGAGGCTGTGAACAATGCACAGGTCGAGACTGTGACCGATGCCAACGGTTTGGCTGCTGTCAAGGTTACTTTCGACTCAGGCATCCTCTTCCAGACCAATAAGTACGACCTCAATGCCAATGCCAAGAACGACTTGGCTAAGTTTGCTACCGTCTTGAAGAACAACACCGATTGCGAGGTTGCCATCCAGGGCTATACAGACAATACTGGTAACGACGGCATTAACTTGCCTTTGAGCGAGAATCGTGCAAAGTCGGTTTATAATTACTTGGCTTCATGTGGCGTTCAGAATACTCAGGTTAAGTCTGTGCAAGGCTTGGGCTCAACCAATCCTGTGGCCGACAATTCCACAGCTGCGGGCCGTCAGGCAAACCGTCGTGTAGAAATTTACATGTATGCAAGCCAGGCAATGGTCGACGCAGCCAATAACGGCACTTTGAAATAAGGGTGAGTAATCCTCTTCTTTGAGAAATTATAATAGATGATTTTGAAGAAAGTCAGGAATATAATCAGATGGGTGGTGGTGCTGTTTTTCAGTACCACCATTCTTGCTGTAGTGGCGTATCGTTTCATCCCCGTATACGTGACCCCATTGATGATAATTCGTTGCTTTCAGCAAGTGACTGATGGCGAGAGTATTACGTTGCATCATCATTGGGTCTCGCTCGATAAGGTTTCGCCTCATATGCCTGTGGCGGTGATGGCGAGCGAGGATGCTCGTTTCCTGAAGCACCATGGCTTCGATTTTAATGCCATAGAGAGTGCGGCCAAGAACAATGCGCGTGGCGGAAAGGTACATGGCGCCAGCACCATCAGCCAGCAGACGGCGAAGAATGTGTTCCTTTGGCCTGGTCGCTCTTGGACTCGTAAGGGTTTTGAGGTGTACTTCACCTTTCTTATCGAAATGATGTGGAGCAAGCAGCGCATCATGGAGGTTTATCTCAACAGCATTGAGATGGGACCTGGAATCTATGGCGTGGATGCGGTGGCAGAGTATCATTTCGACAAGAATGCCAAAGACCTTTTTCGTGGAGAGTGTGCCCTGATAGCTGCCACCTTGCCAAACCCTCGCAAGTTCAGCTCTTTGCATCCGAGCGCTTATATGCGTAAGCGCCAACGCCAGATAGAACACCAAATGAAGTTTATCCCAGCCTTTCCAAGAGAGGGTGAGGATGTAGACCCTCGCACCGCCGTGGGAGGATATAAAGGAAAATAAATGGATTTACTGAACGACTTGAATGAAGCACAGCGCAAGGCTGTGGAATATATCGACGGACCTTCGCTGGTGATAGCTGGCGCAGGCTCTGGCAAAACTCGTGTGCTCACTTACAAGATTGCTTATCTCTTGCAGCAGGGACTGAAGCCATGGAGCATCATGGCGCTCACCTTTACCAACAAGGCTGCCCGTGAGATGAAACAGCGTATTGGCAAGCTCGTGGGCGACGACCTCGCCCAGTATCTCTATATGGGCACCTTTCATAGCATCTTTTCCAGAATCCTGAGGGCGGAAGCTGAGCATATCGGTTTCAACAACAACTTTACCATATACGACGAAACCGACTCTCGCTCACTGATAAAAGCCATCGTGAAGGAGATGGGATTGAGCGATAAGGACTATAAGCCTGCTGCCGTTCATTCTAAGATCTCTATGGCTAAGAACAATCTGGTGAGTGCGGAAAGTTATGCCAGCGACCATGCCATCTATGAGCAGAACAAGCGTGCCAAGATGCCAGAGATAGGTAAGATATACGTGGCTTATGTGCAGCGTTGCAAGCAAGCCAATGCCATGGATTTCGACGACTTGCTGACGCTTACCTTCCAGCTCTTCCGTGACAATGAGGAGATACGTCGTAAGTATGCCGAACGTTTCGACTATATCTTGGTCGATGAGTATCAAGACACCAATCATGTGCAGATGTCTATCGTGATGCAGCTTTGCAAGGAGAAGATGCGTGTTTGTGCCGTGGGTGATGACTCGCAGAGCATCTATAGTTTTCGCGGAGCCAATATCGATAATATCTTGAACTATCAGCGTCAGTTGCCGGGCACCAAGCTCTTCAAGCTGGAACAGAACTATCGCTCCACTCAGACGATTGTGGCTGCTGCCAACAGTCTTATCAAGCATAATCGCAATCAGATACCAAAGGATGTGTTTAGTGAGAATGCCAAGGGCGAGAAGATACAATACAAGCCTGCTTACAGCGACAAGGAAGAGGCGGTGATTGTGGCCAAGGACATTAAGCGCATCCAGCGTCAGGAAGGTTGCGCATACAATGCCTTTGCCATACTTTATCGCACCAACGCCCAGAGCCGAACTTTCGAGGAAGAGTTCTTGCGCCAGGGACTTCCTTATCGCATCTATGGTGGCTTGAGCTTCTATCAGCGCAAGGAAATCAAGGACATTATCGCCTATTTCCGTCTGGTAGCCAATCCAGACGACGAGGAGGCCATCAAGCGTATCATCAACTATCCGGCTCGTGGCATCGGTGCCACCACCGTGGCGAAGATTGCCGACTGTGCTCATCAGAACCATGTGAGCTTTTGGGAGGTGATTGGCGAGCCCGAGCATTATGGGTTGTGCGTGAACAAAGGCACGCTCAACAAGCTGGAAGGCTTTCGCCTACTAATCAGTTCTTTCATCGACCGGTCTCATACAAAGGATGTCTATGAGCTGGGTGATGCCATCATCAAGGAGAGTGGCATTAGCGAGGACATCATGTCGGGCAAGGATGCCGATGATTTGGCTCGTCAGGAGAACTTGGAAGAGTTTCTCAACGCCATGTCAACCTTTGTGGAGGAGCGAAGAGAAGAGGGGAGGATGGACGAGACTTTCCTTACCGACTATCTGCAGGATGTAGCTCTGCTTACCGATGCCGACAGCGAAGGTGACAAAGAGGAGCCACGCATTTCGCTCATGACGGTGCATGCCGCCAAGGGTCTGGAATTCCCTACCGTGTTTGTGGTGGGGTTGGAGGAGAATATCTTCCCGAGTCCGATTGCCGCGGTGTCACCTCGGGAGTTGGAGGAGGAGCGTCGTTTGCTGTATGTCGCGATTACGCGAGCGGAGAGGCATTGCATCCTCACCAATGCCAAGAACCGTTGGCGTTACGGCAAGATGGAATTTGACAATCCTAGTCGGTTTATAGACGAGATAGACGCCAGCTTGGTGGATAGCCAAGAAGAGTCAGGAGGCTCTTTCCTGGGGGCTTCTCGAGGAAGTTATGGCTCGCATGGTAGCTATGGAGAGAGAATGCCATGGGACAGACCTGTAGCAACCCAGTTTATGGCTGATCCGAAACCTTCTTATTCAGGTAGCTCGGAGCGAAGGGCTTCTGTTTCAAACTCTTCTGTCCAAAGGTCATCTACCCCAAGGGCTTCTCTGAGCGAGGGAAATTTCAAGTCGGTTAGATCGCTCAATGCCGCTCAACGAATCATGGGTGCTTCTTCGGCTACTAATGCTTCTTCTTCTGCTGCTGCACCCGATGGCTTGCAAGAGGGGATGAAGATTGAGCATCAGCGCTTCGGTATAGGAACCGTGCTGAAGGTGGAGGGTGTTGGCGAGAATGCCAAGGCTACTGTACAGTTCGTTAACTCTGGCACCAAGCAGTTGCTCTTGAAGTTTGCCAAGTTTACTATTTTAGGTTAAAAACATTTAAATGTTTTTGCGTTTATTTGCGTTTATTGTTATTTTTGTCTACTTTTGTGGTAAATATTTTAAGAACTGCAAACGAAGTTTAATTTAATAGACAGAAAAAATGAAGAAAATTGCAATGTTGGCAGTGTTCCTTTGTAGCGTGATGGGCAATGCTTTCGCACAGGAGCACAAAGAGTTTACTCGTGGAGTCTTCAACCATGTGGGGCTTAATGTAGGTGTAGGTACAGAAGGAGTCAGTGTTGGGGTGGCAGCACCTGTAACTAATTTTTTGGAGATTGAGGCTGGTGTTAATATGATGCCTTCTTTCAAGGTATCTGGTGACTTGGATGTAGATGTCAATACAAGTAGTCTGCCTTCTTATCCAGATGTTACCTATCCTACTTCTGCTACGATTGATGCTGAGGGCAATTTCAGCCGTACGACATTTAATCTGAAGGCGAATGTTTATCCTTTTGGTGGCAATAGCACGTTCTTTGTGTCTGCAGGGTTATCGTTTGGTGGCAAGAAGATAGCCAAGGTTAGTGGCTCTTGCGATGAGCTTAAGCGGTTTGCTGATCAATATCCTGCCATCAAAAATGCGTTGCTAGAGGCTGTTGGTGCCAACTTGGGTGGATATAACTTGAAGCTGGATGATAATTTTGCTGTAGATGGGGATATTCGTTGTAAGTCTGTTCGTCCTTATCTTGGCTTGGGTTTTGGTAGATTGGTTCCAAAGCATCGTGTCGGATTCCGTTTTGAGATGGGATGCCAGTTTATGGGAAAGCTTAAGGTTTACCAGAATGATAATGAAATAGACGTTAAGTCTGCTCTCCAGGATTCTGGTGATGATGACCTTTCCAAGGTTGTCGATGACTTGAAGTTCTATCCAGTCATCAAGTTCTCATTGGTGGGTAGAATCCTCTAAGAGGCTATCAGTTTTAGGCAACATTACTGATTATATATACTCAAAGCCCTCCTTTAGCAGCTGCTAAAGGAGGGCTTTGAGTATATTCAGATGCCAAGGTGGCATGTTTGTGTCTTTTTATAGTGCTTCATCTTCGGGGCGTGGCACTTGTGGCTTAGGCTTCGGTTTGCTCTTCATGAAGAGCTTTTTCTTTTTCAGCCATGCAGCCTTGCGCAATTCATATTCTTCTCTATGTCGCTCCAAAAAATTGTCTGCCATTTTATAAAATCTAAACTATTAATTCTCGGCCTTAGCTTTAAACTTACTGTATATCACCTTGATTTGGATCGGGCTTGTTTCATTGCCACTAGAGTCTGTCGTTACCACGCCTCTTACCAGTCGGGTAGAGGCTAGCGACATGCTGTGGTTTATGCTTGTGGTGACGGTGGTGTAGTTTTGTGTTGCCGTAGTGACGGTGACAGGCACCAATACCACCTTGTTCCAGTTGTCGCTCTTGCCCTTGTTCTTGTACATGGCTGCCACGAGATTGGCGATGTTCTGGAAGGTATATGCGTTCTTTACGGTTCCTGAAGTGCTGTACGATGCCGTGTACGAGGTGCGGTTGTCTGCCAGCTTGTTTTTCTCGAAGAAAGCCTGGAGGCTATCTGCCTGTACCATCAAGATGGTGGATGGGGTAGAGAACTGATACTCGTTGTCGGCGTCCTCGTTGTTGATTCTTGGGAATGAGATGGTGGCTGCGTTCAGCGTATCATTCTCATGTCCCCTCATGATTTCCTCCACGGGCAGGGTTACCTCTGTAAAGATACCTGCTGGCGACTTCAGATAGGTGCAGTTCTCTTGGCTGGCAAGTTGCTGCAAGGCTTTCTCGTCGTTCACAATCTTGTTGAGCTGCAATACCTCTTCGGTGCCCTCGAAACGATTGTAGCCATAGCGTACGGCGATGCTGTCGGTTACGCCATCGCTTGCCTTGATGGTCTTCTGGCGTTTCCAATAGAAGATAAGCTCGGTGTTCCAAGTCTTCGCCATATTGCCGATGCCACCTTCGTTCTTGATGAAGAAACCTGGGCATACATTGTTCAAGAACTGATAGTTGGTCTTGAAGTATTCTGGATGCTCATAGTAGGTTTGCATCAGGTAAGTACCATAGTTGTTGTAGGTCTTACCATTCTTGGTGTATGGCTTGTTCAAGTCGATCTTGAAGTTCTTTGCATCCGAATTGTTGCTGAGGTTGTACGACGCCCCGCAGTGGTAGTTGTCTTCGCTAACCCATCCTTCCTTGAAGGCATCGTAGTCGGAATAGTAGTCCTGGTCCTCGGTCATCGGCTTGCTCATCTCATAGGCTGTCACCTTCATCGGGGCGATGGTGTCGCCGTAGCTCTCGTTGTAGGAAACCAGGATGTAGCATGAGTCTGCCAGGATTTCACCGTTGTTGGCTGCCTTGATATAGTCTAGTGTGTCTACGCCGAAACCTTCCAATACGCCAAACTGGCTCATGTAGTCGCCTGTGATGTAGTTGCCAGTCTCTGGGTCTTTTACCTTACCGATAAGTCCTGTATTGTTGCGGCTCAGCACTGAGCCTGCTACAACCGACTGGGTTGTGACATTGTATACCGCATTGTAGATGGAGATGTTGTCCACATCATTTGTAATGGAGCCACCGATATTGTCTGTAGTGTCATCACAGGCAGCAAATGTAAGCGCTGCAATCAATAATGCAGTGAAGAATCTTAATATTTTCATTATCCTTTTTAAAAATATGTGTCTCTGTAGTCAGAATTATTCAGCGTCAGGACAAACCTGGTTGATGAAGTCGGCATAAGGCTGCTGGAAGTCATCGCCAGGGAAGCTCATGACAGGTTTCCCCTTTTGCTGAGCGTATTCTACGAGTGCTGGAGCTGCGTCCTTTTCGCTTTCTATCACGCCGTCGCTATAGTCGATGGCGAGCTTGCCCAACTCGGTGAAGTCGAAGTCGTCCTTGTAGTCGGCGAGAAGCTCTGTCTTGGCGTCTCTGTATTCTACGCAACGCTTGAAGCTTGTGCCCAACTCACCTTTGAGCTCGTTGGTGTATAGGGTAGTGATAACTTTTGATTCCGCGAACGAAGGCTCCTCGCTGTAGGCAGTCTTGATGTAGAAAGGCACTACGGCGCTCACCCAACCTTGGCATACGATGACATCAGGCTGCCAGCGCAATTTCTTGACAGTCTCCAAGACACCACGTGCATAGAAGATGGCACGCTCTCCGTTGTCGGCGTATTCCACACCCTTTTCGTCGGCACCCATTTGGCGACTCTTGAAGTAATCGTCGTTGTCGATGAAGTAAATTTGTTGACGTGTTGTTGGTATAGATGCGACCTTAATGATCAGAGGGTGGTCTGTGTCATCGATGATAAGGTTCATTCCAGACAGGCGAATAACCTCGTGCAACTGCCCACGACGCTCGTTGATGGTGCCCCATTTAGGCATAAAGGTGCGAATCTCAAATCCAGCTTCCTGTATCTTCTGGGTCAGTTCGCGACCCATGATAGACATGTGGGTCTCGGCTACATATGGGTCGATCTCCTGATTGATAAATAATACTTTCTTTGCCATAAAAAATTAATTTTATTCTTACGAATCATGTGCAAAGGTACAAAAAAATATCCAAATTAGGGGTGTTTTTCTTGTGAAATTCATTTATTTCGGCATTTATTCGCATATTTTTAGGTTTTTTCTTTCTCATTTGAGAAAAAAGTTGTTATTTTGCACTCCGAAAACAGATTAAGAAAATGAAAGTATTCAATAAGATTGTAGACCTTCAGAACGAACTCTTCGATGTTCGTAAGGAAGGAAAGGAAATCGGCCTTGTGCCAACTATGGGTGCCCTGCATGAGGGGCATGCCTCTCTCGTGAAGCGCTGTGTGAAGGAAAATGGCGCCACTGTGGTTTCGGTGTTCTTGAACCCTACGCAATTTAATGACAAGGGCGACTTGGAGCGTTATCCTCGTACCCTCGATGCCGACTGCAAGCTCTTGGAGGCTTGTGGCGCCGACTATGTTTTTGCTCCTTCAGTGGAGGAGATGTATCCTACGCCTGATAAGCGTCATTTCGAATTTCCACCTGTCAGCACTGTGATGGAGGGAGCCAAGCGCCCTGGTCACTTCAATGGTGTGTGCCAAGTGGTGAGCCGTTTGTTCTATATCGTGAAGCCTGATCGTGCCTATTTTGGCGAGAAGGATTGGCAGCAGATTGCTGTCATCAAGCAGCTCGTGAAATATATCAATAGCCCTGTGAAGATAGTGGAGTGTCCTATCGTGCGCGATGAGGACGGTCTTGCCAAGAGTAGCCGCAACACGCTTCTCGCATCTGACGAGCGTGCCATCGCACCTAGCATCTACAAGGCGCTGAAGGCGAGCGTGGAGTATGCCAAGAGCCATACGGTGGGGGAGACTCATGACAAGGTGGTTGCCGACATCAATGCCGTGGATGGCTTGGAAGTGGAATATTTTGAGATTGTGGATGGAGATAGCTTGCAGAGCGTGGTCTCTTGGGAGGACAGCTCTTATGTCGTAGGCTGCATCACTGTGTATTGTGGCAAGACCCCTATCCGCCTTATCGATCATATCAAATATAAATAACAGACAAATTATGCAGATTGAAGTATTGAAGAGTAAGCTCCATTGTGTGACGGTGACAGAGGCTAACCTGAACTATATGGGGAGTATCACCATAGACGAGGACTTGATGGATGCCGCTGGCTTGATAGCGGGCGAGAAGGTCCAGATAGTGGATAATAATAATGGTGAACGCTTGGAAACCTATATCATCAAGGGTGAGCGTGGCAGTGGCTGTATCTGTCTTAACGGAGCGGCAGCCCGCAAGGTGCAGGTGGGCGATACCGTTATCATTATCGCCTATGCCCTGATGGACTTTGAGGAGGCAAAGACTTTCAAGCCTATCGTTGTGTTCCCAAAAGAGGGGAATAAGCTATAATAGAACATTTTTACAATAAGGAGCTTGGAAGATTTAATTCTTTCAGGCTCCTCATAGTATATGGTGGTTAATTGTACTCTATATTGCTATCCGCACCATCCACGAAGTGCATGGCATCTTTGTAGTATGGACCACTTACTTTGTCTGTAATCTTGACGACTTGGTTGCCATTGTACCCGTATGTCAAGTCATCAATTTTGCCATAGCTCTTGTCGTCTTTCAAACCATTCTTGCCCATGGTTTGCATGTTTCCCATCAAGTCGTAGCTGTAGGAAGTGGAGTAGTGGTCGTTTTTATTTCCGTTCTCCAGATAAAGAGCAGATTTTAGTCGGCTTAGTTTGTCGTAACTGAATACATATCCCCTTGTTTTTCCACTTGTGTCACCTGTGCTCCAATCCATAGCTGATATGTTTCCGCTGTATAGCCGAGAATTTCCATTGTGGATTTCATTGTAGAACAGTTGTTCCGAGAACAGGCTTCCTGCTATGGCTTTTGTCCATTGGCGTATGTTGTAAGTATAGTTGGTTCTCAGCTTTTCGTTTCCATTTCTGCCGTCAGCGATTATTCTTCCAAGG
>CAVKXW010000038.1:0-23608 GCA_963660215.1 Bacteroidaceae bacterium
TCCTCGCTGCCGTACACGACGCCATGTGCGACTATGAGGCTGAAACTCACGGAGTTGCAGGTGGATGGCCACACTATTTTTATAATGAAAGCAAGAGCCAAGGTGCAGCTTGGAAGGAGAGCAAACTCTCTGAGATAGAAAAGGCTCGTGTGGAGGGCGCACGTTATTATGATGGCGTGAACTTTGCTCGTCGTATCACCGTGCCAGGTTGGTACAGTTTCGGATACAACGACGAGGTGGTGCCTCCTACCTCTTCCTACGGTCTGTATAACATCGTGACGGCTCCTAAGACTTTGAGCGTGTACCAGATGACTGGTCATTACTGGTATCAGGAGCAATGGGATGAGTGGCAGAACTTCTTAGTAAAACATTTAACAGATAAATAAAATGGTAATCAAGAGATTCTTACTAGGTGCAGCTTGCTTGATGGCGATGCAGGGAGCGATGGCTCAGGTGGATGGCGTAACTGGTGCCTCTACCCAAGCTGAAAAGGCTTCTTGCTGCAAAGCCAAGAAGGATTGCTGCAATACACCAGCGGCGCAGCTCAAGGCTCGCTTGCAGAAATTGATCAAGAAGGGTATCATGCTTGGCCATCAAGACGACCCTGTATATGGTACTACCTGGAAATGGGACGAGGGCAAGAGTGATGTGCTCCTCACCACAGGCGACTATCCTGCCGTGATGGGCTTCGACCTTGGTAAAATCGAGTTGGATAGCAAGGAAAACCTTGACGGGGTGCCTTTCGACCGTATGCGTCAAGAAATCATAGCCCAGCATGAGCGTGGCGGTATCGTTACCCTGAGTTGGCATCCTTGGAATCCTGCCACTGGCGAGAATGCCTGGGATCCGAAGGGTGATGCCGTGGTAGCCGTGCTCGACGGTGGTGCTCAGCAAGCTAAGTTTGATGCTTGGCTCAAAAAAGTATCAGATTTTATTCTCTCTCTGAAGACAAATGATGGCAAACTGGTGCCAGTTATCTTTCGTCCATGGCATGAGATGAATGGCGGATGGTTCTGGTGGGGTGCCAACAGTTGTACACCTGCGCAATATAGCCAACTATACGCAAAGACCTATCACATACTTACTAAGGCAGGGTGCAACAACATCGTTTGGTCGTGGTCGCCAAACCTCAGTGACCAGAAGACCGTAGACCTCTTCTTGGAGCGTTTCCCAGGAGGTGAGTACGTAGACATGGTGGGCGTAGACATCTATGAGTTTGACAACAACGATGCCAATTACCAGAAGAACCTGAAGGAGACAATGGATGTGATGATGGAAGCAGCCCAGAAAGTAGGCAAGATGGCTGCATTGACCGAGACCGGTTGCCGTGGCATCTCGCAGAAGAAAGATTGGTTTACCAAGGCTCTCTGGCCTGTGCTCAAAGATTATCCAGTGAGCTACGTGCTCTTCTGGCGCAATGCGTGGGACAAACCACAGGAAGAGGCTTATCTGCCAGGGGTAGGCGATGGCGACATCGTGAAAGACTTTCAAGTGTTCAAGAAAGAGAAGAAAGTACTCTTTGCGAAAGACATCAAGAAGATAAAGTAAATGTTGAATGTTAAATGTTAAATGTTAAGTTGGCATACGCCCAACGTGCATTTGGCATTTAACGGATAATTCAACATTTAACACTTAACATTTAACATTAAAATAATACAAGATATGACAACATTTCAAGACAAAGTGAAAGCACTTCGCGCTCATCATGAGGAATTGTTGAGCCGCAAGAATGAACCAGTAGAGTGGGGAAATGGTATCTATGAAAAGTATAAGAATCCTATCCTCACGGCAGAACATACTCCGCTGGAGTGGCGTTATGACTTCGATGAGAAGAGCAACCCTTATCTGATGCAGCGCATCATGATGAACGCTACCTTGAACTCAGGTGCCATCAAGTGGAACGGCAAGTACTTGCTCGTGGTACGTGTAGAGGGTGCTGATCGCAAGAGCTTCTTCGCAGTGGCTGAGAGCCCTAATGGTATTGACAATTTCCGTTTCTGGGACGAGCCTATCACCATGCCAGAGGATGTGGTGCCTGCAACCAACATCTACGATATGCGACTCACTGCCCATGAGGATGGCTATATCTATGGAGTGTTCTGCGCCGAGCGTCATGACGATGCACAGCCAGGCGACCTCAGTGCCGCTACAGCTACTGCTGCCATCGCCCGTACCAAGGACCTCAAGAACTGGGAGCGTCTTCCAGACCTCAAGACCAAGAGCCAGCAGCGCAACGTAGTACTTCACCCAGAGTTCGTGGATGGCAAGTATGCTTTCTACACACGTCCACAGGATGGCTTTATTGATACAGGTTCTGGCGGTGGCATCGGTTGGGCGCTTGTAGACGACATCACTCACGCTGAGATTACCGAGGAGAAGATTATCAATGCCCGTCACTATCATACTATCCAGGAGGTGAAGAACGGTGAGGGACCTCATCCAATCAAGACCGATAAGGGATGGTTGCACTTAGCACACGGTGTACGTGGTTGCGCCAGTGGTCTGCGCTATGTGCTCTATATGTACATGACTGCTCTCGACGACCCTACCAAGGTGATTGCAGAGCCAGGTGGTTATCTCCTCGTACCAGAGGGTGGTGAGTATATCGGCGACGTAATGAACGTGGTGTTTGCCAACGGTTGGATTGCCGATGAGGATGGCAAGGTATTTATCTACTATGCTTCTTCAGATACTCGTATGCACGTGGCTACATCTACCATCGACCGTTTGGTAGACTACTGCATGAATACGCCTAAGGACGACTACCGCACACAGTTCTCTGTGGAGAAGATCAAGGCGTTGGTCGCAAAGAACAAGCAGACATTAGGAAAGTAAACTTTAGGTTAGTTTTTCAACATAAGGTAAAATTAGATTGTAGGGATTCTTTCCCCACGAGCGTATTATATACGATTGTGGGGGGAATCCCTCTTTTTATAAGTGAAGAGTGAAGAATGAAGAGAGAAGAGTCATTCCCTCTAAGTTAACATTCAACATTTAACATTCAACATTAAATAGAAAATGGCTAGTATAAAAGAAAAAATTGCTTACGCTCTCGGCGATGCCGCTGCGGGTGGTATCGTATGGAAAGTGATGTCTATCGCCTTTCCTCTGTTCTTTACCAATGTCTTCGGACTCTCTTTTGCCGATGCAGCAGTGTTGATGCTCATCGCTCGTATGTTCGACGTAGTGACCGACCCATTGATGGGTAGTCTCGCCGACCGTACGCAGAGTCGCTTTGGTACCTATCGTCCTTGGCTCATCTTCGGAGCCATTCCTTTCGGTTTGATTTTCGCCCTTTTGCTCTATACGCCAGACTTTGGTCCTGTGGGCAAGCGTATCTATGCTTACACCCTCTATCTCTTGATGATGGCTGTGTATACGATGGTGAACGTGCCGTACGGTTCGTTGCTCGGTGTGATGACCGACAATGATGATGAGAAGAATCAATTCTCTTCCTTCCGTATGGTAGGTGCTTATGCGATGGGTTTCGTAACCTTGCTTTCCTTCCCTTATCTCCAGAAATTTGTGGGTGGTACAGATGCCCATCAGTATGCGGTTATCGGAGCTGTGCTCGGTATCGTAGCAGCCGTGATGACCTTAGTCTGCGGTCTGCTCACCAAGGAGCGTTTACAGCCTAAGCGTGCGGAGAAGTTCTCCTTCCATCAGTTTGTTGACCTCGTGCATAACAAGGCTTGGCTCTATATGACCGCCATTGCCGTATGTACCAACTTCTTCAATGGTTTCCGCTATGCCGTGGCAGGATATATGTTCGACTACTGCTTGCACGGCAATGTAACCGTAGAGGGACTTATCATCAACTATACCGTATTTATGGCATTCGGTGAGGTAACCTGTATGATATTCGGAGGTGTGTCACCTTGGTTCACACGCATCGTGGGCAGCAAGCGCATGGCATTCTTCTGGTCTGCCGCCCTCTGCTTGATACTCTCCGTGGCATTCTTCTTCATCCCGATGGACCCAGCGTATATCTGGGTGATGATAGGACTAGTCATTTTGACCTCCATCGGTATCGGCATCTATTCGCCACTGATGTGGTCTATGTATGCCGATGTGGCTGACTATCACACCGAGCACTTCGGTACCTCCGCCACAGGTCTTATCTTCTCGTCGGGTACAATGAGCCAGAAGTTTGGTACAGCCATCTCAGGTTCGCTCATCGCCCTCTTGCTCGGTATGGCAGGTGCCAACATGATTACCGACGATATGGGTAACACGATGATAGACCCAGCCAGCGTTACCGACTCCGTGCTCACGATGGTATGGTCGCTCTTCTCGCTCTTCCCTGCTGTCATCGCATTCCTGCTGATGGTATTGGCTTGGAAGTTCCCAATCAAGAAATAAACTAATAATCACTATAGAATCGTATGGAAAACTTGAAACAAACGATGAGGGATGTCTTGGAAAACAACATCCTCAACTATTGGCTCAATCATGTCGTTGACAAGGAGAACGGTGGCTTCTATGGTCGTGTTGACGGGAACGACCAAGTACACCCTGAGGCAGAGAAAGGAGCTGTGATGAACGCCCGCATCCTCTGGGCTTTCTCCGCAGCTTATCGTGTGATGAAGAAACCCGAGTATCTGGAGGCTGCTACCCGTGCCAAGGAATACGTGCGCGACCACTTCCTTGACAAGGAATATGGTGGCATCTATTGGAGTCTCGACTATAAGGGTAATCCGCTCGACACCAAGAAGCAAACCTATGCCATCGGTTTCGCCATCTATGGCTTCTCTGAGTATGCTCGTGCTACAGGCGACCAAGAGGCTCTTGAAATCGCCATCCGTCTCTACCATGACATCGAGGAACATGCCTTTGATTGCAAGAACAATGGATATATTGAGGCGTTGACCCGTGAGTGGGAACCTATCGCCGACATGCGTCTCTCCGACAAGGATGAGAATGGCTCTCGCACGATGAACACCCACTTGCATATCATCGAGCCTTATACCAACCTCTATCGTGTATGGAAGACCCCTGAGTTGGAGAAGGCTATACGCAACTTGCTCGACATCTTTACAGACAAGCTCCTCAATACCGAGACTTATCATCTCGACCTCTTCTTCAACGACGAGTGGCAGGGCAAGCGCAACATCGAGAGCTTCGGTCACGACATCGAGGCTTCATGGTTGCTCCATGAGACGGCACTCGTGCTTGGCGACAAGGAGGTGCTGCACAAGATAGAGCGTATCATCCGCCGTATCGCCGGGGCTGCCGACGAGGGCTTGCGCCCTGATGGCAGTATGGTGTACGAGCATTGGAAGGACGATGACAAGTACGACCTGCAACGTCAGTGGTGGGTGCAGTGTGAGAACATCATCGGTCATATCGACCTATACCAGTACTTCCGTACCGACGAGAACCTGGAGATAGCCATCCGCTGCTGGAACTATGTGGCAAAGCACCTGATGGATGCCAAGAACGGTGAGTGGCACTGGGCTATCCTCGAAGATGGTAGTGTCAATAAGGTGGATGACAAGGCAGGCTTCTGGAAGTGTCCTTATCACAACACGAGAATGTGTCTCGAACTGATTGAGAGAGAATATTGATTCTTGTGCCCACGGATTCAACGAATCCCACGGATTTTCAGAATATATAGAAGAATGCGCCGATTTTGGCGCATTTTTTTTGTTTATCCCAAATAATTGTTGTACTTTTGCAAAATGTTGGAAGAGGCGGCAGTGCGCTAGCTCAATTCAACATTCAACACTTAACATTCAACATTATAATTAAATGTATATAGCAGTAGCAGGAAATATCGGTAGTGGAAAGACCACCTTGACAAAGATGCTCTCCAAGCATTATGGCTGGAAGAAGTATCTGGAGACGGTGACGGACAATCCATATATCGATGACTATTACAAGGACATCCCCCGATGGGCTCTTAACATGGAGGTATTCTACCTGAAGCAGCGTTTCAAGAACCTTCTGGAGATACAGCACAGCGAGGAGACGGTTATCCAAGACCGTACCATCTTCGAGGGTGTGTATGTCTTTGCCGCCAACAATCGCAAGATGGGCAATATGGACGAGCGAGACTACCAAACCTACATGGAGCTCTTCGAGTCGATGATGGAGGTGGTGGAGATGCCAGAGCTGATGATTTATCTCCGTTCTTCCGTTCCTCACTTGGTGAAAAACATCCAGAAGCGAGGCAGAGACTATGAGCAGAAGATGCCTATCGACTATCTGGAGGGTATCAACAATCTCTACGAAGACTTCATCATGAACCATTACAAGGGTAGGGTGCTGGTAGTAGAGGTAGACGACCTCGACTTCGAGCACAATCCGAAGCAGTTCGGTGACATCATCGATAAGATTGATGCCAAACTTTATGGACTTTTTAATTTATAATTATGCATATAGCAATAGCAGGAAATATAGGTAGCGGCAAGACTACACTGACAAAAATGCTTGCCAAACGTTATGGCTGGAAGGCTAACTTCGAGCCAGTGGATAACAATCCGTATCTAGCAGACTACTACAAGGATATGGAGAGGTGGTCGTTTAATCTCCAGATTTACTTTCTTAACAAGCGATTCCACGACGTAGTGGAAATCTCTCGTTCTGAGGAGACCATCGTGCAGGACAGAACCATCTTCGAGGATGCTCGCATCTTCGCCCCTAACCTCCACGACATCGGCATGATGAGCGACCGTGACTTCGCCAACTATACCGACCTCTTCGACCTGATGATTAGTCTGGTAAAACTGCCAGACCTCATGATATATATCAAGAGCAGCATCCCTACGCTCGTAAAGCACATCGAGAAGCGAGGCAGAGATTTCGAGAAGAGCATCCGCATCGACTATCTCCAGGGCTTGAACAACCGTTACGAGGAGTGGATCAAGAGCTATAAGGGACGTCTCATCATCGTGGATGGTGACAAGTTGGAGTTTGGCGAGAATCCCGAGGACTTCCGCAAGATATGCGACTTGATAGATGCCGAATTGTTCGGCTTGTTCAAGTAGTGTGGTCAACTTGATTTAAGAAATATTTAGTTGTTTGTTAAAAAAACTAATTTATTTGCGCATTTCAGGAAAACCCTCTATCTTTGTAAATTAATAATTTAAGAGCATAACGCATGATGGTGAATGATAATTATCGAGGGAATGTTTTGATTAGGCGATTGGTGATTACTGCCGATTTCGTCATATTGAACAGTATTTTGTTTGCCTATATAGGATTGGCTTCTCGGCTAGTTCCCGATTTTTTCCATTCGGCAACGAAAATCACGTTTTTCGTTGCCAATGCGGCATTGTTCTTAAGCGAGTATTATTATTCCACAATCATTCATGTTCGCAAGGTTGGATTTTCCAAGGTGTTAAAGCGCACATTCTATCTTGCCGCGTCTACCACCTTTTGGTTTTTCATCTTTGTGAGGTTCCTCAGTCATGGGGGGCAGATGTTCTCTTTTAGTATCCTCTTTGGCGTCACCTATTATCTCATATTGATAGTGACTCGTCTCTTGGAGCTTAGCATCTTGAAATATTTCAGAGCCAAGGGGCGCAACAGTCGGGTGGTGATTTTCATCGGAAGCGACCCTGCCATCACCGAGATGTACTATACGATGACGGAAGATCCTTCGGCGGGCTATGTCGTGAGAGGATATTATGCAGACAAGGATATTGAGAATGCGCCCGAGGGGTTGGTGAGAATCGGGGATATGAAGAGGCTCGATGCCATCATAGCGTCGACGCTCAACAATACCATTAACGGCACAAGCAGTAATGTAGACGAATGTTTCTGCTGTCTCTCTCATACAGAGTCGAAGGAAATCGTGAATATCATGCATTTCTGCGATAAGAATGTCATCCATTTCTATTATTTGCCTAGATTGTTCGGTGAATACAAGTTGCATCTAGATGCCAAGAATTTCTTGGGCAAGACTGTGTATTCCAACCATAAGGAGCCTCTTACCATCGCCTCCAATCGCATGGCAAAGCGAGCTTTCGACATCGTGGTGAGTGGGACGGCATGTATCTGCATGCTTCCTTTCATTCCGATTATTGCGCTCTTGATCAAGATGCAGAGTCCAGGACCTATCTTCTTCCGCCAGGCGAGGACAGGACTGAATGGAGAAACTTTCCAATGCTTGAAATTTCGCTCCATGCACGTCAACAAGGACGCTGACTTGGCGCAGGCGACGAAGAATGATCCTAGAAAGTTTGCTTTCGGCAATTTCATGCGAAAGACCAATATCGATGAGTTCCCTCAGTTCTTGAACGTACTGAAAGGCGACATGAGCATTGTGGGGCCTCGTCCGCACATGTTGCATCACACAGAGGTTTATGGCTCTCTCATCGACAAGTATATGGTGCGCCATTTCTCCAAGCCGGGCATCACAGGATGGGCGCAGGTTACAGGCTATCGTGGAGAAACCAAGGAGCTGTGGCAGATGGAGGAGCGCATCAGGCGAGATATTTGGTATATAGAGAACTGGTCTTTCTGGCTCGACATCAAGATTATTTTCTTGACAGCCAAAAGCATCCTCTTCCCAGACAAAAATGCTTATTAAGCCACGAGGATAAAATAACAAGCCCGACAGGGAGTAGCGAAAAGCTGCCTCTTGTCGGGCTTTTTTAAAATACGTGTGTTCGTAAAAATAAATCTCAATTTATTTTGTATTGTCCTCGATTTGCTGTACCTTTGCACCCGATTATGGCGAAAGCCGCATTATTGATTATAAATTATTAATTAGAATAAATGGACAAGTTACCAATGAACGATGTCCCGATGCTCGTAAGTGCCATCAACTTCCTGCTTCGTGACCATGAGTTTGATACGTTAGACGAGATTTGTTACCACTTCAATGTGGAACGTGAGGAGTTGGAGAAGAAAATGGCTACTCAGGGTTTTGAGTGGTCGGAAGAACAGAAGAAGTTTTGGTAGGATGGAAAGAATAACGCGACCTTTGTGGAAGTCTGTACAAGACTATGTGCTGATAGCTATAGGAATGATTTCATACGCCATCGGCTGGAATGTATTTCTCTTGCCTACCAATGTGACGGCGAGTGGATTGCCAGGTATTTCCTCTATCATCTATTGGGCTACGGGATTGCCAGTGCAGATTCCTTATTTCGTGGTCAATGCCACTTTGCTGATTTGTGCTCTTAAGATTTTGGGCACCAAGTTCTGCGTGAAGACCGTGTATGCTGTCATCGTGGTGACTACGCTCACCTCCATCTTTTCCTCTACACAGCTGGGCGACATGCATCTCCTGCAAGACCAGCCTCTCTGGGCGGCTATCCTCGGTGCCATCTTCTGTGGATGTGGCATAGGGCTTGGCTTCTCCTGTGGTGGCAGCACGGGGGGAACGGATATTGTGGCAGCCATCGTCAATAAGTACAGGGATATGTCTCTGGGGCGTGTCATCATGATTTGCGACATCTTCATCATCTCATCCAGCTATCTCGTGGTGCATGACGTAGAAAAAGTGCTGTATGGCTATGTGGTGCTCTGTGTGCAGGCTTTCTGCATCGACCAGGTGGTGAACAGCCGCCGTAGAAGTGTGCAGTTTTTCATTATCAGCCAAAAGTATGAGGAGATAGGCAAGCGCATCAATACCGATGCCGATAGGGGAGTGACGGTGGTGAATGCCTCGGGCTTTTACTCAGGTCAGGACGTAAAAATGCTGTTCGTATTGGCGAAGCAACGTCAGGCACCTGCCATCTTCCGTCTCATCAGTGAGATCGATCCCCATGCTTTCGTGAGCCAGAGTGCCGTGATTGGCGTATATGGCGAGGGATTCGACAAGATAAAATATAAGGCGAAGAAAGAGCATGGGGTGTGATAAAGGTAAAAAAGTAAAAAGGTAAAAAAGTAAAAAGGTAAAAAAGTAAAAAGAATAAAAAGGAAAAAGAATAAAAGGCTGTTTTGCAGAGATTATTGCAAAACAGCCTTTTTGGTTATTTCAGGATTGGGGCAAGAAACTTGCTGGTGTAGCCCTTCTTGCTCTTTGCCATTTCCTCTGGTGTTCCTGCGAAGAGGAGCTGACCGCCTCCTCGACCTCCTTCTGGGCCCATGTCGATGAGCCAGTCGGCTAGCTTGATGACATCTAGGTTGTGCTCGATGATGATGACGGTGTTGCCTCTGTCTACGAGCTTTTGGAGTACGTCCATCAGGATGCGGATGTCCTCGAAGTGGAGGCCAGTGGTTGGCTCGTCGAGGATATAGAGCGTCTTGCCTGTGTCGCGCTTCGACAGCTCGGTGGCTAGTTTCACACGCTGGCTCTCACCACCAGAGAGGGTAGTGGAGCTTTGTCCCAATTTGATGTAACCCAGTCCTACGTTCTGCAAAGCCTTGATCTTATTTAAGATCTGAGGCACGTTCTCGAAGAACTCCACTGCCTGATTGATGGTCATGTCCAGTACGTCGGCGATGCTCTTGCCCTTGTAGCGTACCTCCAGGGTCTCACGGTTGTATCGCTTGCCGTGGCACACCTCGCAAGGCACATAGACGTCGGGCAGGAAGTTCATCTCGATGGTCTTGTAGCCGTTGCCCTTGCATTCTTCGCATCTTCCCCCCTTCACGTTGAAGGAGAAGCGGCCAGGCTTGTAGCCACGAATCTTAGCCTCTGGCAAGCCTACGAACAGGCTGCGGATGTCGCTGAATACGCCAGTGTAGGTGGCAGGGTTGCTTCGAGGAGTCCTGCCGATAGGGCTCTGGTCTACGTTCACCACCTTGTCTATGTTGTCGATGCCCTCGATGCTGTTGTATGGCATCGGCTTTTTCAGACTGCGATAGAAGTGTTGCGAGAGGATGGGCTGCAGGGTCTCGTTGATTAATGTCGATTTTCCCGAACCGCTCACGCCCGTAACGACGATGAGCTTGCCGAGCGGGAACTCCACGTCAACGCCCTTCAGGTTGTTGCCCTTTGCACCGTGGATGATGACGCTCTTGCCGTTACCCTCACGTCGCTTCTCTGGGATTGCTATCTTCATCTCGCCGTTGAGATACTGGGCGGTGATGGTGTGGGTCTTCAGCATGTCGGCTGGTGTGCCCTGGAAGACTACCTCGCCTCCCTTGCGACCTGCCTTCGGTCCGATGTCCACAATCCAGTCGGCGGCACGCATCATGTCCTCGTCGTGTTCCACCACGATGACCGTATTGCCCAGGTCGCGCAGTTCCTTGAGGCTGCGGATAAGGCGCTCGTTGTCTCGCTGGTGCAGACCGATGCTTGGTTCGTCGAGGATGTAGAGCACATTGACGAGTTGGCTGCCTATCTGTGTGGCGAGGCGGATGCGCTGGCTCTCGCCGCCAGAGAGCGAAGCCGACTGGCGATTGAGCGACAGATAGTTGAGTCCCACGTCGAGCAGGAAGTTGACACGGGAGCGCAACTCCTTCACGATTTCGTGAGCCACTTTTGCTTTCATCGTCGGAAGATGTTCCTCCACCTGGTCGAGCCAGTCACGCAGCTCGTCGATGTCGAGGTTGGCGACTTCGGAGATGTTCTTGTCCCAGATACGGAAGGAGAGCGACTCCTGCTTGAGTCGCTGCCCGTGGCACACTGGGCATTCGATTGTAGAGATAAATTGGTCTGCCCACTTTTTGCCTGCGGCACTCTCATCGTCAAGCATCACTTTTTGCAAGTAGTCGATGATGCCATCGTAGGCACAGAAATAGTCAGTGGAGGTATGTACCTTCTCCTTGTCTATCTTTACGTTTCCTAGGGTGCCATATAGGATTTCTTGCATGGCATCCTCCGGAATCTCTCGGATAGGAGTCTTCAGGTTGAGGTCGTACTTTTCGAGTAATGCCTCGATCTGCCAGAAAATCATCTGGTTCTTGTATTTGCCGAGAGGTGCGATGCCTCCCTCATGGATGCTCATGTTGTCGTCGGGTATCACCTTCTTGAGGTCTATCTGGTTCACCTTGCCCAAACCTTTGCAGTGAGGACAGGCACCTTCGGGCGAGTTGAAAGAGAACATGTTTGGCGCAGGGTCCTGGTAGGCGATGCCTGTCACAGGGTCCATCAGTCGCTTGGAGAAATTCTTTGCCTGGTTGCTACCTTTCTCCATCACCATCACCATGCCGTCGCCCTGCTTCATGGCGGTGGCAACGCTCTTGCGGATACGTTCCTCGTCGTCGGTCTTTACCACGAGCTTGTCTATCACCACCTCGATGTTGTGGTTCTTGTAGCGGTCAATCTTCATGCCGCTCACAATCTCCAGTATCTCGCCGTCTACACGTACATAAAGGTAGCCCTTTCTGCACATGCTCTCGAAGAGCTCGCGATAATGTCCTTTGCGCTGTCGCACGAGTGGGGCGAGGAGATAGATGGCCTTGCCCTTGTATTCGCTCAGAATCATGTCGATGACCTGCTCCTCGGTGTATTTCACCATCTCCTCGCCGCTGCGGTAGCTGTAGGCGGTACCTGCACGAGCGTAGAGCAGACGCAGGTAGTCGTATATCTCGGTGGTGGTGCCCACGGTGGAGCGAGGGTTCTTGTTGGTGGTCTTCTGCTCGATGCTGATGACCGGGCTCAGTCCTGTAATCTTGTCTACGTCAGGACGTTCCATGTTGCCCAGAAAGTTGCGGGCATAAGCCGAAAATGTCTCGATGTATCGGCGCTGGCCTTCGGCAAAGATTGTGTCGAAAGCCAACGAGCTCTTGCCCGATCCCGAAAGACCGGTTATCACGGTGAGGGAGTCGCGTGGTATCTCCACGTCGATGTTCTTGAGATTGTGCACACGGGCTCCCCATACGTTTATCTTTTCTTCTTCGTTCATCATTGTTAATTTCCGTCGTTTGTCGTTTCTGTATACCCTCGTAGAAGGTTTACGTCGCGTTTGATGTTATAGATTTTGCCATCGGCGCCCTTCGCCTTGACCAGGCAGAAGTATACGCCTTCTTTCACAGGCTTGCCTCGGTAGGTGCCATCCCATCCCTTGGCTGGGTCGCTCCATTCGAAGAGCTTTTGCCCCCACCTATTATATATATAGGCATGAAACTCCTCGATGTTCTCGTAGCCATCCTTGGGCTTGTAGATGTCATTGATGCCATCGCCGTTTGGTGAAAAAGCGTTGGGCATGAGGAGTGAGCTTGTTGCTGGGGTATCCTCGGGCTCAGAGGAATCGTCTTCTGTGTGTTGTGCCCACAGAGAGGTCGCAAAAACAAGCCAGAAAGTGCAAAGTATCGTTATTTTTCTTCTCATTAGCTAAATAATTTGTGCAAAGATAATAAAAAGCTGACAGATTTTGGGCTAGATGCAAGATTTTTTGTATTTTTGCATACGAAAATGTGAAATATTGAATGGTATAAACAATAAACTAGATGATATGAAATCAAAAATGAGATATTTCGTACTGTTGATTGGGCTAATCTTCAGTGTCGGCATCTTCGCTCAAACCACCAAGTGGCGCGACATCTATACGGTGAAGAAGAAAGATACAATCTTTGGCATTGCCAATAAGTATGGATTGAGCTTGCCAGAACTGATGGATGCCAATCCTGAAATGAAGCACGAGGGCTATATGTTGCAGAAGGGAGCCACTCTTTTCATTCCTTATGCCAAGGGCGAGAAGAAAACGAACAACGCTACCAATTCTGGCAACAATAATATTACGACCTTGCCTGCCAAGGGAGGAAATCCTGTTGTGACCACTACCTCTTCCGTACAGAACAATGCGGTGAAGATAGGTGTGATGTTGCCACTGCACAATGTGGATGGCGACGGCAAGCGCATGGTGGAGTATTATAGAGGATTGCTGATGGCATGCGAGACGCTGAAGCAGCAAGGCATCTCTACGGATGTTCATGCCTGGAATGTGCCGATTGACGCTGACATTAGAACCACTCTGTTGCAGGAGGGTGCCAACAAGTGTGACATCATCTTCGGGCCTCTTTACACCAAGCAGGTGGCTCCGCTCACCAGCTTCTGCAAGGCCAATGGTATCAAACTCGTCATTCCTTTCTCCATCAATGGCGATGACGTGGAGCGCAACAAGGAGATTTTCCAAGTTTACCAAAGTGCGGAGACGCTGAATGAGGCTACCATCAAGGCTTTTATGAGCCGTTTTTCCAATGTCCATCCCATCTTCGTGGATTGTAACGACTCTACTTCTAGAAAAGGCAACTTTACCTTTGGGTTGAGAAAGGAATTGGAGAAGAGAAACATCAACTATAGCATCACCAATGTAAACTCTAGCATGGAGCAGTTTGCCAAGGCTTTTATGCCAAGCAAGCAGAATGTCATCATCTTGAACACGGGACGTTCGCCTCAGCTCACTGCCGTATTGAACAAACTCGATGAGTTCGACATGAAGTATCCTGGTGCTTCCATCTCGCTCTTCGGCTATACGGAATGGTTGATGTATGCCAAGTATAACTTGGAACGCTTCTATAAATATGATACATATATCCCATCTACATTTTATTATAACGCCAACTCTCAGAAAACAAAGAGTTTGGAGAACAAGTATCAGCAATGGTTCCATCAACCTATGATGGTGGCACAGCCTAGGTTTGCCATCACTGGATATGACCATGGCATGTTCTTTGTTCAGGGTGTCAAGAAATATGGCAAAAACTTTTCGGGCGAGCGCCAGCAGGTGAGCTATCAACCAGTGCAGACACCACTTCATTTCGTGAAGACCAGCAAGGGTGGATATAAAAACAAGAGTTTTCAGTTGATTCACTATACCTTTAATCATCAGATAGAGGCCGTGAACTATTGATAAATTATGAATAAATAATAAAGAATTGATAATGAAGAAAAATATTGGCGCATTGCTTTTCTTGCTTGTAGTATGCAGCTTGAGGATTTCTGCCCAGATAGGAGAACATCGCAATGACTTTAGCATTGGTTTTAACGGAGGTTATGTGATGAGTTCGGTGGGCTTTACTCCTGAGGTGCAGCAGAAGCAGCACGGAGGTATGACATTCGGATTCTCTGCAAAGTATACTTGTGAGAAATACTTCAAGACCATCTGTTCTGTTGTGGCTGAGGTAAACTATGCGAAGGTGGGATGGAACGAAGATATTCTTGACAAAGATAACAATCCTGTTATTATCACGGACACACAAGAGCCAATGGCTTATAGCCGTACCATCAACTATGTACAGGTGCCTTTGATGGCACACTTGGCTTGGGGAAGGGAGACCAAGGGACTGAATGTGTTTGTGAATGCCGGTCCGCAGTTTGGGCTTTATCTGAGCGACTCTCAGAATACGAACTTTGATGTGAAGCATATGCCTGCCACAGACAATAATCGCGTAAGCCCTGTGGTGGCGCAAGACACAATGGCCATAGAAAATAAGCTAGACTATGGAATCGCCCTTGGTCTTGGAGCCGAGTATAGTATACCAAAGGTAGGGCATTTCTTGGCAGAGGCTCGTTACTATTATGGACTAGGCAATATTTATGGTTCTTCGAAACGAGATTATTTTGGCAAGAGCAATTATGGGCAAATCGTCGTCAAGGTTTCTTATCTCTTTGACATCACACGAACGAAAAATGTAAAACGTAAATAAAATAATGAGTACAACAGAAAAAATTCAACAGAAATTGAGCGACTCTGCGTCTGCTCGATGGACAGCCCTCCTCATCGTGAGCGTAACGATGATGTTTGGCTACTTCTTTACAGATGTAATGTCTCCATTGGAACCTCTATTGACGGCAGCCAAGGAGGACGGCGGACTTGGCCTCGGATGGACTTCCGATGAATACGGATTCTTCTCGGGTGCATACGGATACTTTAACGTGTTCCTTCTGCTCCTCTTCTTCGGCGGACTGATTCTCGATAAGTTCGGCATCCGCTTTACGGGTATTCTCTCCACCTTCTTGATGTTTGGCGGAGCATTGGTGAAATGGTATGCCGTAGGTCATAGCTTCGACGGTACGGTGGCTGTGCCTTTCTTCGGCACATACAGCACACAGGTGGTCGTAGCTTCCCTCGGTTTCGCTTTCTATGGCGTGGGAGCGGAGATTTGTGGTATCACCGTGAGCAAGGTCATCGTGAAGTGGTTTACTGGTCATGAGTTGGCTTTGGCTATGGGCGTGCAGGTGGCTACCGCTCGTCTCGGTACTGCCGCAGCCCTCGGCGTATCTCTTCCTTTCGCCAAGTGGATGGGGGGCGTGTCTGCCTCTGTTGGCTTGGGCGCAGCCTTGCTTTGCGCTGGCGTGCTCGTATACCTTGTATATTGCGCCATGGATAAGAAGGAGGATGCCTCTGCTGCCGCTGTAGCTAGCGAGCCAGAGGAGGGATTCAAGTTCTCCGACCTTGGCGGTCTCTTCAAGACTACAGGCTTCTGGTATGTGGCATTCCTCTGCCTTATGTTCTACGCAGGCGTGTTCCCATTCTTGAAGTTCGCCACCAAGCTGATGGTCTTTAAGTATGGCGTGGCTCCAGACGTGGCAGGTTTGATACCAGCGATGTTGCCATTCGGCACCATCTTCCTGACTCCATTCTTCGGAAGCGTATACGACAAGTATGGCAAGGGTGCGACACTGATGATTATCGGCAGCTGCCTCTTGACCTTGGTACACGTGGTCTTCGCCCTGCCAATCAACTCCTGGGTGCTTGCCATCGTAATGATGCTTGTCCTCGGCGTTGCTTTCGGACTCGTGCCTTCTGCCATGTGGCCATCCGTGCCAAAGATTATCCCGATGAAACTATTAGGTACTGCATACGCCCTCATCTTCTATATCCAGAACATCGGCTTGGCTCTCATACCTGTATGGATTGGCAAGGTGAACCAGGCGAACACCGCGGCCGACGGCACCATCGACTATACCCAGACGATGACCATCTTTGCCAGCTTCGGTGTGGTAGCCATCGTCATCGCCTTCCTCCTCTTGATGGAGGACAAGCGCAAGGGCTATGGATTGCAGAAGCCTAACATTAAGAAATAAGTGAAGAGTGAAGAACGAAGAGTGAAGAAACAACGTTCGGCGGCCGAAGTGAAAGCCAATTGTTTTGCTTTTCGTTCTTCATCCTCCTTAAAATTAATAACATAATAAAGAAAGGAAATAACCATGAATGCTACACCTGAATCATTGATTAAGGCCTATGCTGACCCGATAGAGCAGCAGGAGATAGACAAGTTCGTTTGCTCTGAAATGGGCAGACAGATTCACCGATATATCAAGGGTATGTCGGGAACGAAACAAGCTATGTTGAAGTTTGAGGAAAAGCTGGCCAGCCTCTCAGTGCCAGAGAAGGAGAAGGCTATAGCCAAGTATATTGATCTGAATAGAAAGGCATTGGATGGATTGGACTTGAAGATGATCTTGGTTCGTTCCGTGGCCAACTATTGTGATACTTTCCAGTATATGCTCGATTTCGTCAACGACAAGCGCAAGATGATATTTTATTATCAGCGCCTGAAGGCTAAGTATATTCAGTATCATGAAGTGTTTGAGCAAGACGGCAAGTTTGGCATGAAAGACAATAACGGAAACCAGATGCTTTCGCCTGTCTATGACTTCTTGCGTACTTGCTACATCTATAATGACGACTTGAGTATCATGCCTGTCATAGCTGAGAAGAATGGAAAAATGGGTCTCGTCATGCCCGACGGGAAGGACACTGTCGTGGCAGACTTTCTCTATGATGAGATTTGCTTGCGAGACGAGTATCCTTATTTTGAGGCGATGCGTGATGGCGTAAGTGGCTTGATAGATAAGTTTGGTAATTTCGTGGTAAACCAATAAACAGACAAAGGGCAATCAAAAAGGTATGAACCTCTTGATTGCCCTTTCTTTGTTTCAGCCTCTCGGCAGTCACTTTTTATCTAATTTTCTCTCTCGTCTTCATTTTTTTTAGCCAAGGTACTTCATCAAGATCTTGATCTTACCGCTATCGCGAAGCTTGATGATGCTCTTCTCGCGAATTTGGCGCACACGCTCACGGGTCAAGTTGAATTCGCTACCGATTTCTTCCAATCCCTTCTCGTGGCAACCGATTCCATAGCAATAGCAAAGAATCTTGCGCTCGCGTTCCTTCAATACAGAATTCAACACACGCATCAACTCATTGCTCATCGATTCGAAATCAACGCCCTTGTCGGTACGGCTGTCGTCACCCGATGCCATCACGTCGACCATAGCATTGTCGTCGTCATCGCTACCAAAAGGAGCGTCGATGCTCATGTGGTGGTTGTCGGCCTTGATGGTCTGGTCAATCTTGCTTTCCTCCATCTTGGTAATCTGTGCGAGCTCTGTTACGGAAGGCTTGCGCTGGTGCTCCTGCTCGAACTTGCTGATCTCGGCACTGATCTTGCTCAATGCACCCACCTGGTTCAATGGCAAGCGAACGATACGGCTCTGCTCGGCGATAGCCTGGAGGATGCTCTGGCGAATCCACCACACAGCATACGAGATAAACTTAAAGCCACGGGTCTCATCAAACTTCTCGGCAGCTTTCACCAATCCGATGTTGCCCTCGTCGATGAGGTCGGTGAGCGAAAGTCCTTGATGCTGATATTGTTTAGCAACAGATACCACAAATCTCAGATTTGCCTTCACTAGTTTGTCCTTGGCACGCTCGCCCTCGCGACCACCTTTGCGAATCTTTTGGGCAAGTTCAATCTCTTCGTCGATAGAGACCATAGGCTCTCTACCAATCTCCACCAAGTACTTGTCGAGTGCTTCACTGGAACGGTTGGTTATACTCTTACTAATCTTAAGTTGTCTCATATGTATCCTTTTACCTTTCTATTATATAATATTTTTAAGTATACTTTTTGTCCTCGAAAAACCTCTCCATGGTTTTCGGGCTGCAAAGTTACAAAAAAAATACAACATAGTTGTTATTTAAAACGAAAATATTTTGAGATTATAGCTCTTTTTTCTTATTTTCTTACAACAATAGGGGAAAAGTTGCTGATTTTAAGTAGGATTTTGTTACTTTCTGTTTGTAATCTCGAATAATTTGTGTACCTTTGCACGGAAAATAAGAGAAAACAATAACTAAATTTTAAAATATAAATTTCATTAAAAGATTATGTTTGAGAATCAACCAAAAGGTCTTTGGACCTTAGCTTTGGCGAATACAGGTGAGCGATTCGGTTACTATACGATGCTCGCTGTCTTCGCCTTGTTCTTGGGTGAGAACTTCGGATTTGATGCTGGTGTGGCATCGGAAATCTACACATGGTTCCTCACCGCTGTTTACTTCTTGCCTCTCTTCGGTGGTATGGCTGCCGACAAGTGGGGTTATAACAAGATGGTTATTATTGGTATCCTGATTATGTTTTTGGGATACTTTTTCTTGTCTATCCCTCTAGGGGGCGGTGCTGTCGCCGTGGCTGCGATGGGAGCAGCGCTTTTGCTTGTGAGCCTCGGTACAGGTTTCTTCAAGGGCAACCTCCAGGTGATGGTGGGCGATCTCTATAACGACCCTAAGTATGCGAGCCAGCGCGACTCTGGTTTCTCGCTCTTCTATATGGCAATAAACATCGGTGCTCTCTTTGCACCTACTGCCGCCACTACTATTATGGCTTGGGCGCAGAACGACCTCGGCTACACCAAGGCAGACTCTTATCACTTCGCCTTCGCCGTGGCTTGCGTATCGGTCATCGTCTCAATTCTCATCTACTTCCTAGGCAAGAAGACCTATCAGCAGGTGTTGGTTTCGAAGAAGAAAGATGGCGGTAAGGACGAGACTGTAGAGGAGATGAGCCCAGCCGAGACCAAGGAGCGCATCATCTGCCTCAGCTTGGTGTTCGCCGTGGTTATTTTCTTCTGGATGGCCTTCCACCAGAACGGGCTTACCCTCACTTGGTTTGCCGATGAGTTTACTGCTCGTGAGGCTACTGGCGTTACGGGTATGGAGTTTAATGTCATCAACCTTGTATGGTGTATCTTGATTGTTTACGGCATCGTGGGCTGGATAACATCTACCAAGGAGAGTTCTAGCAAGAGCAAGCTTATCAACACCTTGCTCATCGCCGTGCCTGCTGCCATTCTCGGTTACACTTATATGCAGCACGGACAGGATACTGTTGCCATCGACGCTCCTATCTTCCAGCAGTTCAATCCTTGCTTCGTGGTCGCTTTGACCCCAGTGAGCATCGCCCTCTTCGGTTGGCTCGGAAAGAAGGGCAAGGAGCCTAAGGCACCTGTGAAGATTGGTCTTGGTATGCTCGTGGCAGCCTTCGCTTACTTCTTGATGACGATGTTCAGCCTTGGCTTGCCTGCCACCGACCATCCTAACCACGTGGCAGACGTTACACCAAACCTCCTCGTGAGCACCTATCTCATCTTGACTTTCGCCGAGTTGCTCCTTTCACCTATCGGTATTTCTTTTGTGTCTAAGGTGGCACCTCCTAAGTACAAGGGTATGATTATGGGTGGTTGGTTCGTGGCTACCGCCCTCGGCAACAAGTTGGTTTCCATCCCAGGCCACATGTGGGATATGCCATTGCCTGTGGTTTGGGGAACTCTGATGGTAATCTGTTTGCTTGCCGCTCTCTTCATCTTCTCTATCATCAAGAAGCTGAACAAGGTGAGCTAAATAGAAAGAAACCTTACGCTTTGACGGATGTGCTTACTCTGTCGAAGCTCTCAAAATAGAAAACGAGGTAACAGGCTTTTGGCTAGTTACCTCGTTTTTCTTGTTTTATAAGTCTTATTCTCCTTTTCTAGTAAACTTTTTCTTCCGTTCTATCAAAAACTATTTTTTGTTAAGAGAAATCTCCGTTGCACGTCGTGGAACGTACATCCCGCGTCGTGGAACGTGCATCCCACGTCGTGCAACGTACATCCCACGACGTGGAATACAAAAAACTCTTACTTCTTCAGCCATTTATCTAGCCAGCCGAAGAAGGTGCGCTGCCCTGGACTTGGTGCTTTTGGTTTTTCAGCCCGTTCCAACCGTACAGGTCGAAAAACTTTTGTATAATCGGAATTATTCCAAGACAAAATAAAAAACGAGATAGCAGTGTTTATGGCTATCTCGTTTTTTCGTAGTCTATAATATGTTTGGCGATATACTCTGCCATTTTCACAGGTACTGCGTTCCCGATGGCTTGTTCTATAGCCGATGGAGAACCTACAAAATGAAAACTTTCTGGAAAAGTTTGTATGTAGCTTCTTTCTTTGGTCGTAAGAGCTCGTACTTGATTCAAGTCTAGAGTCTTGTCGGCAGGATGTATCTTGTAGTTTTTCGGTATGGGGCGATTCACGCTTCTGATAGTGCAGCATGGCTCGTCCACAGAGAAAATTCCACGTCTTGAATAGTTGCGAGGATGCATGTAGATGTAATCAGTGTCTAAAGGCTTTTCCTTGAAATACTTTCTCACCGTCATGCGTTGGGTTGATAAGTCTTCTGTTAGGGCTTTGAGCAAAAAGTCATCTTCTTCTCCCAGCTTTCCTATGACGAAATATCTTTTCCGCATTTGTGGTACTCCCATATAGCTTGCATCCCAAATGTGTTTGGTAATGCCATATCCCGCAGCTTTGAAATTCATGATGGCCTCAGCGAATACTGGTGATTTTTCGATATTGTAGACATTTTCCATCACAAACCAAGAGGGTGCGACTTTGGAAATCAATTGACTGAATATACGTGTGAGGTTAGCTCTTTTCCCATTGAAGTCTCTTTTTCCTGCGATAGAGAAGTCTTGGCAGGGAGGTCCTCCTATAATGATGTCGGGGGTCAGGGCTTTTAACTCTTCAGTTAAGTCCTGTGTGCTCAGGTCTCTCTTGTATATTGGGTGCATGAAATTCGCCTGGTATATGTCTATGGCTGGTTGCCAGTTGTCGTATGCAGCTACTATTTCGAAGCCTGCGTTTTGGAAACCAAGGCTCATTCCGCCGCATCCTGCGAATAAATCAATCAGTTTCTTTCTCATTTACATATTCTTTTATGCAGTTAGCTATGTACTCTGCCAGTTTAACGGGTACGGCATTACCGATGGCTTGGTTAATATTGGTCTTGCTTCCCTCCCAAATGAAATCTTTGGGAAATGTTTGTACCCAGCTTCTTTCCTGATAAGTTAAGGCACGGATACTTGGTGATACTGGTACAGGGTCTGCCGGATGCCCTTTGTATCCTTTTGGCAAGGGACGGTCAACTCCTCTGATGGTCATTGATGGCTCATCAATAGAATAGATGCCTCTTCTGGCATACGATGTTGGTACCCGAAAATAGTATTCAAATCCCAAGGAGTCGCCGAAATAGTCTCTCATCGTCATGCTCTTTTTGCTTTGGTTGCGAATGAAGATATCTTTCATCGCTCCATCTGTTCCTTTCAGTTCTCCGAATGTAATGTATCGTTTGCGTTTTTGTGGTACGCCACATTTGCTGGCATCCAAGACAAGCTGTGTGAGACCATATCCTGCTTTTTTGAATATGGCGTTTACGACCTTTAGCGTTTCGCTTTTTTCAATTACTGCAACATTTTCCATGACGAAGTATTTCGGACGGATATGCTCTATGATGTTTGCGAAAGATATTGTTAATGCAGCCCTACCTTTGCTTTCGTCTCTGTGTCCTGCTGTAGAGTAGTCTTGGCAGGGTGGTCCTCCGATAATCATGTCAGGGTGAAGGCTTTCGAAGTCGGTCATGTCCGAAAGGTTGCTCAAGTCTCTTTTAAAGACTGGGTGCTTGAAGTTCTTGGCGTATATGTTGATTGCGACATCCCACCAGTCAAATGCTCCTACGATGTTGTAGCCTGCATTTTGGAAACCTAGTGAGAGACCGCCGCATCCGCAGAAGAGGTCTATAACCTTATATTTCTTTATGTTCATTTGTCTTGTCGTTTGATATATGTAAGTAGAGTTCCAGTAGAGCTTTTATCATTTCGCCTTCTGACATCTCATATGTAAAGCCATAAGCTTCAGCAACAGCTTTGTCGTTTTTGATATGCGCCTTCTTTAATTCGTCGGGCATGGTTAGCCTGTCATAGAGGTCTTTTAACGGTGTTGTTGCATACTTCGCCCTAACTTCCAAGATGGCTTTGCCTGTTTCTTCTATTTTCTCTTTTTGCTTTTTCGTAGGCTTCGGCCATGGGAAATTATTGAAGACGATATCGGTGCTGTAGCGAGGGCGATAGTCCTTGTAGCCGCATATGCCTTTGGTCCAAACCATGTGTACATGGCTTTGGAGAACACCAAAGTGATAGTATGTTGCATGAGGCATCAATTTGACCAGGTTGCTAAACAACTTGTTGCTTGCAGACGCTACCGAGACATATTCCATCGGTATGTAATCTCTGTTCTCTGAAGTGACTTCAGGTATAACAATGAAGTCTGTTTCAGGGATGTTGGTAACATGAAAACTCGTAGGAAAGTCAGACAGTTTTCTTGTGCTTTCTGCAGAACTCTTGGCTCTGAATTTTCTTACGGCTTCTATTCGCTCGATGCACAGAGGCATCTTGCGTAATTCTGATGGAGGGCATTTAACCAACCACAGAAAATACCTACGTTTCCCCTTGATAATTTCGTCGGCACCATACCATTCCATGAAATATTTGGCAGCTTTTGGCTCTCTCTTTATGAATTCTTCCTTCTCTTCGGGTGTGAAGAGATAAAAACCGCCATCAATAGGTTTGTTGCCTATACCTGTGGCTGGTACTTCGCATAGCGGAGTCTTGCGTGAGTATACGAGAATGGTATTTTCTTCTCTAATGTAAGGACTTATGG
>CAVKXW010000039.1:0-8658 GCA_963660215.1 Bacteroidaceae bacterium
TGGAATTCTTTATTTTTTATGCCTCTAAGAAACATATTATTAATAACATTAAACATCAAAAAAGATTATGGCTTACATGTCACAAGAAGGTTACGACAAACTCGTAGCCGAGCTGAAACAGCTCGTTTCTGTAGAGCGCCCTAAGGCATCAGCCGCAATTGCTGAAGCCCGTGACAAGGGTGACCTGAGTGAGAACTCTGAGTATGATGCCGCCAAGGAGGCACAAGCTCATCTAGAAGATAAGATCAATCGCATCAAACTCACCATTGCCGAGGCCAAGATCATCGACACCAAGCAGCTCAGCACCGACTGCGTGCAGATTATGTCGAAGGTAGAGATGACCAACATGGCAAACAAGGCAAAGATGACCTATACCATCGTGAGCGAGAGCGAGGCAAACTTGAAGGAAGGCAAGATTTCCATCAAGACTCCTATCGCACAGGGTCTGCTCAACAAGAAGGTAGGTGAAGTCGCAGAGATTAAGATTCCACGCGGCACCATCAACCTCCGCATCGACAAGATTTCATTCGAGTAAAACAGAATAAAAGGAACTTATCATATAGACACCATCCATCGGTAGTCAATCTGATAAGTTCCTTTTGTGATATATACACTTACAAAACACTAAAGTTTCTTGAATTCCGTATAAATCTTATCGGCAATCTCCCTAAACTCCTCTTCCGAGAGTTTGAGATGGTCCTTACGGAAGTTAACATCATCCTCACTGTTCATCGGGATCAGGTGAATGTGAGCATGAGGCACCTCCAAGCCCAAGACTACCTGAGCCACCTTCTTGCAAGGAAAGGCTGCCTTGATGGCACGAGCCACTTTCTTGGCAAAAACCTCAAATTCCGCCAAATCCACATCCTCCATATCGAAAATATAGTCTACTTCCTTACGTGGAATCACCAATGTATGTCCTTTACCTATAGGACTAATGTCAAGAAACGCATAAAACTTATCGTTCTCCGCACACTTGTAGCTAGGAAACTCTCCTGCCGCAATTTTACTAAAAATACTTGCCATAATCTTATTTTTTATTTTTAATTTCTCATTTTTAAATATAGTCTTCTCCTCTTTTCATCTGCACCTCGTTCACATACTTGCGAACCAAAGCAGAGGAATCTTCTTTCTTACAAACCAAAAGCACATTGTCTTTCTCGGCCACAATAAACCCGTCAAGCCCATTGAGCACCGCAAGTTTTCCCTTTGGCAACTTGACAACATTGTTATGACAATTTTCCATCATCACATCACTATCTATCACCACATTATCATCACTACTCTTCTGCATCGCCTCGTAGATACTGTGCCATGTACCGAGATCAGCCCAGCCAAAGTTACATTTCATCATGAAGACATTTTCAGGCTTATCCAATATCCCAAAATCTACAGAGATATTTGGGTATGAAGAGAAACACTCCTTCATATAAGCATCTTCTGTTTCTATACTAAAGTTTGGGTAGCGGTTATCGTATTCTCTGAGCACAGGAGGAAGTAATGCACTGAAACATTCACGGAGATAGCTCACATTAGATAAGAACAAGCCAGTGTTCCAATAGAATTCCCCACTTTCCACAAAGATTTTTGCAAAATCACGCTCTGGTTTCTCTGTAAACGACTGCACCTTAAACAAATCATCCCCGATAGCATCTCCCATCTGAATATAACCATATCCAGGCTCTGGACGAGTAGGTTTCACTCCCATTGTCAAAAAACGGTTGTGCTCTGCAACAAAAGCCAAGCCCTGGAGCACATTATCACGGAAAGCCTCATCATTGAAGATAGCCTGATCAGATGGAGTCGCAATAATGCAAGCCTTAGGATTACGCATGGAGATGCGATGGTTGGCCCAAGCCATACTTGGTGCTGTATTACGATGAATTGGCTCTGCTAAGATTCTATCAGCTGTGACATCGGGTAATTGTTCCTTCACCAAATATACATATTCTTCGTTAGTATTGATAAATATATGGTCTGCAGGCACTATCTTAGCCATACGGTCGTAGGTTTGTTGAAGTTGGGTGCGCCCTACACCAAAAAAATCGACAAACTGTTTTGGATAGTTGCTACGGCTACAAGGCCACAATCTGCGCCCTTTACCACCAGCTAAGATTACACAATAATTATTATCGTTACTCGTCATATCTTTGAGTTTATTTTAGTTTGTGTTCAAATTCATGTGTAAAGTTAGAAAATATCTTCGAAAGTGCCAAAGATTTTCTTGAAATTTAATAAAGTAAGGCACAAATACAACAAAATTTTAGCCTTCCAGCACATAAAGTGTTTTTTTTTGAAACTTTTTGAGAAAAAAGTTTGTCAGTTCAAAAATTATTTGTACCTTTGCACTCGCAATTAAGCCGAGAGGCAATCGCCCAGATGGCGGAATCGGTAGACGCGCTGGTCTCAAACACCAGTGGAGCAATCCATCCCGGTTCGATCCCGGGTCTGGGTACTAAGAGCTGCAAGTTGAAAAACTTGTAGCTCTTTTTATTTTTCTCCATCTTAGATAGAACCTTATGAAAACGTTTTCGATGATTTTCGGTTTCTAACTCTCCAATTCTTTGGTTAAACGAAATATTATTCATATTTTTGCAGCGAAAGAACTAACAAATATTTAATAAACTCTACAAACAAATTATTTTCATGAAGAAATTATTTAGTTTTGTATGTGCTTGCTTCATGGTATTAGGAGCCAATGCCACTGATACAAATAAGTACGATGCACTTTACAAGAATCTTCCTTTCCATATGGAAAAGGTGACACGTCCTCAATTTCCACAAAATGAAGTAAACCTCAAGGATTTTGGTGCCGTAGGCGACGGCTCTACCCTCTGTACCGACGCTTTCCAAAAAGCCATCGAGGCATTGAGTCAGAAGGGCGGCGGCAAACTCATCGTACCCCAAGGCATATGGTTCACTGGTCCTATCGTATTGAAGAGCAATATCAATCTGCATATAGAAAAAGGCGGTGTCATCCTCTTCTCGCCAGACGACAGTCTCTACCCTTTCGTACAGACCTCTTTCGAGGGTCTCGACACTCGTCGCTGCCAGTCGCCTATATCTGGCAACGGACTTACCAACGTGGCAATTACAGGCCAGGGCTGCATCGACGGCAACGGCGAATACTGGCGCCCATTGAAGAAGCAGAAGGTAACCGAGGCTCAGTGGAAAGCCATCACCTCTCGTGGTGGTGCCTTCAAACGCGCCGACTACTGGTTTCCATCAGAAGGGGCGCTGAAGGCAGACAACAGTGCCAACATGAATGTGCCTAAGACACCAGACACCGAGGAAGGCTGGAACGAAATGAAGCGTTTCCTCCGTCCTGTGATGATTAGCCTCGTAAACTGCAAGAACGTTTGGCTCAACGGTGTCATCTTCCAAAATTCCCCTGCCTGGAACATTCATCCTTTGATGTGTGAAAATGTGCTCATCGAGGATGTATTGGTACGCAACCCATCCTACGCACAGAACGGCGATGGTCTCGACTTGGAGTCTTGCAAGAACGCCCTCATCGTCAACTCGACATTCGATGTGGGTGATGATGGCATCTGCATCAAGAGTGGAAAGGATGCCGATGGCAGAAAGCGTGGTGTGCCTTGCGAGAATGTCATCGTGGACGGCTGCACCGTATTCAAGGGACACGGCGGCTTTGTTGTGGGCAGCGAGATGAGCGGCGGCGTGAAGAATGTGATGGTTCGCGACTGCCAGTTCCTTGGCACTGACGTGGGCTTGCGCTTCAAGAGTGCTCGTGGCAGAGGTGGCGTGGTAGAGAACATCTACATCAAGGATATGTCTATGTTCGACATCCAGACTGATGTCATCACCTTCGACCTTTATTATGGTGGCAAGTCTGCCGTGGAAGTACTGAACGATGGCGACCAGAAGAAACAGCAGGTTGTGGATATGAAGAAGGTGGATGAGACCACTCCAGCCTTCCGTAATATCGACATCAACCACGTCATCTGCCGTGGTGCTCGTCGTGCCGCCTACTTCAATGGTCTTCCAGAGATGCCTGTACAAAACATCAACATTAAGGATATGGAGGTAAACAATGCCGAGCAAGGCATCGTCATCAACCGCACAGAGGGCGTAACCCTCGAAAATATCAAGGTTACAGCCAAGACACATACCTTTGATGCCAAGAATTCGAAGGATGTTACTGTAAACGGCAAGAAATACAAGAAGATAGACGACAAGGGAATCACGCTTGACTTCTAAATAATCGTCAATATAACGCAAAAGAGCACAAGCTTCCATCTGTTAGCTTGTGCTCTTTTGCGTTATACCTATTTATTATAATCAGTCCTTGAAATCTATCAAAAGCTCACCAGTGCCCAAGAGATTATAGCTCATACGATGATAAGGGGTGGTGCCAAACTCTTTTATCGCTGCACGATGCTTCTTGGTTGGATAGCCCTTGTTGCTCTTCCAGTCGTACTGAGGATATTCCTCGGCTAGCGCATCCATATAATCGTCACGATAGGTCTTGGCTAGGATGCTCGCCGCAGCTATCGCAAGATACTTACCATCACCTTTTACAATCGTCGTATAAGGCAAATCCTTGTAAGGCTTGAAGCGATTGCCATCCACAATGATAGCCTCAGGACGAACCTTCAGTTGGTCGAGGGCACGGTGCATCGCCAAGAAACTAGCATTGAGGATATTAATCTTGTCGATTTCCTCTGGGGTAACGACACCCACAGCCCAAGCCACGGCATCACGCTCAATCTGCTCACGCAAAGCCTTACGCTTCTTGTCCGTCAACTTTTTACTGTCGTTGAGGTCTGGGTTCTGATAATCGGGAGGCAAGATAACTGCTGCAGCATATACGCTGCCTGCCAAACAGCCTCTGCCAGCTTCATCGCAACCTGCCTCAACCATATCCTTATAATAATGGGATTCTAACATAATCTTTAGAACATTTGTGCCACACGCTTTACTCCTGCTACAAGCGCATCCACCTCTTCCTTAGTATTGTACAAAGCGAAGCTAGCACGTACCGTACCGAGAATGCCAAATCTATCCATCAATGGCTGCGCACAGTGATGTCCTGTACGAACGGCGATGCCGAGACGGTCGAGCAATGTACCCATATCCATGTGATGAATATCGCCTACGAGGAAACTAACGACTGCATCTTTGCCCTCTTGCTCTCCAAAAAGTCTGATTCCATCGATGGTTCGCATCTGCTCCATACAGTATTTTGTCAGTTCCTGCTCGTGCTGGGCGATATTGTCCATGCCGAGAGCAGAAACATAATCAATAGCCTTGGCAAGACCGTGGGTAGCCACATAGTCAGGAGTACCTGCCTCAAACTTGAACGGCAACTTCTCGAAGGTGGTTTTCTCGAAGCTCACGCTCTCTATCATCTCACCGCCGCCTTGATATGGAGGCATCTTGTCGAGCCATTCCTCCTTACCATAAAGCACGCCGATGCCAGTAGGGCCATATATCTTATGACCGCTGAATGCGAAGAAATCGCAATCAAGGTCTTGTACATCCACCTTGAAGTGCGGAGTGCTCTGCGCTCCATCCACCATCACAGGCACACCATGCTCATGGGCTATCTTGATCATTTCCTTTACAGGGTTCACCGTACCGAGCACATTACTTACCTGTGTAACGCTAACGATTTTTGTGCGCTCAGTGAACAAATTAATGAATTCATCGAGATTAAGTTCACCCTTGTCATTAAAAGGAATCACACGGATGGCAATACCTTTCTTGGCTGCTTGCAACTGCCAAGGCACGATATTCGAGTGATGTTCCATACCAGAGATAATCACCTCGTCACCCTCGCTCATAAACTCATCACAGAACGATGAAACCACGAGATTCAGGCTCTCCGTTGTACCACGAGTAAAGATGATTTCCTCGGTCTTAGGGGCATTGATAAACTTACGCACCGTCTCACGAGCAGCCTCATGAAGGTCGGTAGCCTGCTGGGAGAGGTAATGCACACCACGATGCACATTGGCATTCACATTGAGATACTCGTCACGCATCGCATCCAGCACGCACATAGGCTTCTGAGTGGTTGCCGCATTGTCGAGATAGACCAATGGTTTATCATATACAGTTCTCGATAAAATCGGGAAATCTTGACGCACTTTATTTATATCATACATAAGCACCTCCTTTTATTTACACAATTTGCAGCCCTCGCACTTGTTCAATTCTCCACGGAATCTCTTTTCCACAAGATGATGGAGGCGGTCACGCAATGGTTCCAACTCCATTTTGTCGATGACTTCATTGATAAATGCAAACTGGAGGAGCAACTTGGCTTCCTCACGGCTCACGCCACGCTGTTGCATATAGAAGAGAGCGGCATCATTGAGCTGACCTACCGTACTACCATGCGCACACTTCACATCGTCGGCATAAATCTCCAACATAGGTTGGGTGAACATGCGAGCGGTCTTGGTGGCGCAAAGGTTCTGGTTGGTTTCCTGGGAAGTAGTCTTTTGGGCACCATGACGAACCAACACTCTACCAGCAAAAGCACCACGAGCTTCGTCATCGAGTACATACTTATAGAGTTCGTTGCTAGAGCAATGACCTACTTGATGGTCGATGAGGGTATTGTTGTCTACCACCTGGTTCTTATCAGCAATCACGCAACCATTCAAGAAGCATTCTGCTCCCTCGCCCTTGAACACTAGGTCGAGACGGTTGCGAGTAATACCATTATGGAGGGTTATCACGTTATGGTTCACACGGCTGTTAGCCTGTTGCTCGATATACACGTTGCTTACACGGCGATTCTTGATATGGGTCTCCTCCAAGCAATACAAATCCAAACTGGCATTCTCGCCCACGAAGGCTTCGATGACCTGTGTTGCGAGGAAGTTCTTATCATCGGCAGCATGGTCGCAGAAGAGGAACTTTGCCTCAGCACCTTGCTCCAAGATGATGAGTACACGACGGTTCACCATCAAGTCAACATCCGAGCGAAGGATATTGATAACCTGAATGGCTCTATCTACCTTGGTGTTCTTAGGAACATAGACGAGCAAGCCATCCTGTGCCAGCATTGTATTCAATGCGGTAATACCATCCTCGTCACTTTTAGCGATTTTACCGTAGTATTTCTCGATGAATTCGGGCTTTTCTGCGGCTACTTTGCTCAAAGAGTCCACGATTACGCCCTCTGGCAGCTCCACCTTAGGGAGAGCCTTGCTGTAGAAGCTATCGTTGACAACGAAGTAGAGAGAAGTGCTCAGATTAGGCACATCGCATCGGAAAGCCTGATAAGGATCCACAGGGATTTCGAGGCGATTGAGATTCAAGCCATAGTCTGGCTCGAATATCGCACTCATATCGGTGTACTTATATCGCTCCACCTTGCGAGAAGGGAAGCCCAAGCGACGGAAGTCCTCAAATGCGGCATCACGTACTGCATTGAGAACCTCGGCACTGTTCTTCTTGATCATTCTCGAAGAATGCTGATACAAGTCTAAATATTGTTTTTCTGCATTCATAACAAATCAATGTACAATTTATAATTTATAATGAATAATTACATTCTTACCCATGGGCAAAGGCGCAGCCTAATTATAAATTATCAATTATTAATTATAAATTACTTATCGACTTCTGCCTTGATCCAATCGTAGCCACGAGCTTCAATCTCCTTGGCTAGCTCAGGACCTGCGGTCTTCACGATTCTACCCTTATAGAGTACGTGTACCACGCTTGGCTTAATCATGTCGAGCAAACGCTCATAGTGCGTGATGACGATAGCAGATGTCTGGTCGGTGTGCATCTTGTTCACACCATCGGCCACGATACGCATGGCATCCACATCAAGACCAGAGTCGGTCTCATCGAGGATAGAGAGTTTTGGCTCCAACATCGCCATCTGGAAAATCTCATTACGTTTCTTCTCGCCACCAGAAAAACCCTCGTTGACAGAACGGCGAGCCAACTTGCTATCAAGTTCCACGAGTTCACGCTTCTCACGCATCAGCTTCATAAACTCGCTTGTGTTCAATGGCTCCAAGCCTTGATACTCACGCTTGGCATTGATTGCCGCACGCATGAAGTTGGTCATGCTCACACCTGGAATCTCCACAGGATACTGGAAAGAGAGGAACAAGCCCTCACGAGCACGATCCTCTGGCTTCATATCCAAGAGGTTCTTGCCGTTGAAGATTGCCTCGCCCTCGGTTACCGTATAGAGAGGGTTACCTGTAAGCACTGCGCTCAAGGTTGACTTACCTGAACCGTTAGGTCCCATAATAGCGTGTATCTCACCGTCGCCGATGGTCAGGTTGATACCTTTCAATATTTCTTTGCCTGCAATAGTAGCATGCAGATTCTTTACCTCTAACATAATTTACTAAAAATTTACTTCCGATGAAATCGGTATTTTTTAATATTATCCTACGGTCCCTTCGAGTGAAACACTGAGAAGTTTCTGCGCCTCAACAGCAAACTCCATAGGCAACTTGTTGAGCACGTCCTTGGCGTAGCCGTTGACTATCAAACCGACAGCTTCCTCGGTAGGGATGCCTCGCTGATTGCAATAGAAGAGCTGGTCTTCAGAAATCTTCGAGGTGGTAGCCTCATGCTCGAACACTGCGGTGTCGTTGTGGGCATCCATGTATGGGAAGGTATGCGCTCCACAATCGCTACCAAGCAACAACGAGT
>CAVKXW010000039.1:9035-23299 GCA_963660215.1 Bacteroidaceae bacterium
TATTTTACCTCGGCATTGTCCTTGACGATAATCTCGACGATAGCCGCATGGAGTTGGTTCTCATCACGCATTGGTGCTGTACATCCCTCCAAGTAAGATACATAAGCATCATCGTCGGCGATGATCAAAGTACGCTCAAACTGACCTGTGTTGCGAGCATTGATGCGGAAGTAACTGCTCAATTCCATCGGACAACGCACGCCTTTAGGAATGTAAACGAACGAACCGTCGCTGAACACCGCACTATTCAATGCAGCATAGAAATTATCACGATAAGGAACGACCGTTCCCAAATACTCTTTCACCAAGTCGGGATGCTCCTTGATAGCCTCGCCGATACTACAGAAGATGACACCCTTCTCACGAAGTTTCTCCTTGAAGGTGGTCTTCACCGACACCGAGTCCATGATGGCATCCACTGCCGTGCCGCTCAATGCCAAACGCTCCTCCAAAGGAATGCCGAGCTTGTCGAATGTTTTTTCCAACTCTGGGTCTATCTCCTTGTTCTTTGGCTTCTTTGCCAAAGGGTCGGCATAATATGAAATCTCCTGATAGTCAACTGGCGGCACATGCACGTGTCCCCACTTAGGCTCCTGGAGTGTCTTCCAGTAATGATAGGCTTTCAGACGAAATTCGAGCATCCACTCAGGCTCTCCCTTCTTCTGTGAGATGAGGCGCACAACATCCTCGTTGAGTCCTTTCTCTATGATTTCAGTATGCACGTCGGTGGTAAAACCATACTCATATTTCTGGTCTATCACGTCCTTGACAACCTGATTCTGTTCTTTCTCTATTTCTGCCATTGTTATGTTAAAACCATAAAACGTCTCCGCCTCAAAAGAAAGACTTCTTCTAAATAAGAGACTTGTAATATAAAACCCTAAATAGGGATAAGCCTTTCTACGGCTCATCCCTACCTATTATTATATATGTAGAGCTAAAACAAATGAATTTTTCACTCTTCGTTCTTCACTCTTCACTTTCTTACAACTTCTGCTCTACCTCAATCTCAGTGAATGTCTCGATGATGTCGCCCTCCTGAATATCATTGAAGTTGACGAGGCTCAAACCACACTCCATACCTGTGACTACCTCCTTGACATCGTCCTTGTAACGCTTCAAGGCACCAATCTCTGCTGTACGGATAACGATACCGTCACGGATGACACGAGCCTTATCCTTAGAGTGTACCTTACCCTCGGTAACGAGACCACCGGCGATGGTACCCACCTTACTAATCTTGAAGGTCTGCTTCACCTCAACCTGACCAGTGATGATTTCCTTCTTCACCTTGTCGAGCATACCTACCATCGCACTCTTGATGTCGTCGATGGCATCGTAGATGATAGAGTAAGTGTTGATCTCCACACCTTCACGGTCGGCTGCCTTACGAGCATCTGCGGATGGACGAACCTGGAAACCTACGATGATGGCATCTGATGCAGAAGCCAACATCACATCGTTCTCGGAAATCTGACCTACCGCCTTGTTGACTACGTTCACCTGAACCTTCTCAGTAGAAAGCTTGATGAATGAGTCGCTCAAAGCCTCGACAGAACCGTCGGTATCACCCTTCACGATAACATTCAACTCGTGGAACTCACCACGTGCGATACGGTGAGAAATATCACCGAGAGTCAAACGCTTCTGGGTACGCAAGCCCTGCTCACGCTGCAACTGCTCACGCTTGTTGGCAATCTCACGAGCCTCCTGCTCAGTCTCAATCACGTGGAACTGGTCACCTGCTGTAGGCGCACCGTTCAAACCGAGGATGATAGCAGGCTCTGCAGGAGCAGCCGACTTGATGTTGGCGTTACGCTCATTGAACATCGCCTTGACACGTCCCCAAGAAGTACCAGCAAGCACGATGTCGCCCACCTTCAAGGTACCGTTGCCTACCAATACGGTAGAAACATATCCACGACCCTTGTCGAGGGAAGACTCAATGATGGTACCCGAAGCACGACGGTTAGGGTTAGCCTTCAGGTCGAGCATATCAGCCTCCAAGAGCACCTTGTCGAGAAGGTCGTGTACACCGACACCCTTCTTGGCACTGATTTCCTGGCACTGGTACTTACCACCCCACTCCTCAACGAGCAAGTTCATGTTAGCCAAGTCCTCACGAATCTTATCAGGGTTAGCACCTGGCTTATCTATCTTGTTGATGGCGAATACCATTGGCACACCTGCTGCCTGAGCATGGGCGATGGCCTCCTTGGTGGTAGGCATCACAGAGTCGTCGGCAGCGATGATGATGATGGCAATATCGGTAGCCTGCGCACCACGGGCACGCATGGCGGTAAACGCCTCGTGACCTGGGGTATCAAGGAAGGTTACCTTTCTGCCACTCTTCAAAGTCACACTGTAAGCACCGATGTGCTGGGTAATACCACCTGCCTCACCAGCAATCACATTCGTATTGCGGATGTAGTCGAGGAGAGAAGTCTTACCATGGTCTACGTGACCCATCACAGTTACAATAGGAGCACGAGGAACCAAGTCGTTCTCATCATCCTCCTCCTCGCTGACAGCCTCCTGAACCTCGGCACTCACATACTCAGTCTGGAAGCCAAACTCCTCAGCCACCATGTTGATAGTCTCGGCGTCGAGACGCTGGTTGATGGAAACCATGATACCCACGCCCATCAAGGTAGAGATAACCTGAGTTACAGAGATGTCCATCATCGTAGCCAACTCGCTTACGGTAACAAACTCGGTGAGCTTCAGCGTCTTGCTTTCCTTCTGCTCCTGACGAGCCTGGTCTTGCAACTTCTCCTGAACAGCCTCACGCTTCTCCTTACGATACTTAGCACCCTTCTTGTTCTGGCTCTTGCTAGTAAGGCGAGCGAGGGTTTCCTTCACCTGGCGTGCTACAGCCTCGTCATCTACCTCTATCTGACGCTGGTTGTTTCCACGGTTATTGTTATTGCCCTTGCCGTTATTATTGTTCTTGTTTCTATTCTTATTCTTCTTGTTGCCGCCATTGTTACCATTACCTCCACCATTATTATTCTTGGCCTCGGCATTGATATCAACACGTTCCTTATTGATGCGAACACGCTTCTTGCGCTCACTATGCTGCTGGGCGAGTTTCTCCTCACGCTCCTTGCGACGCTCCTCTTTAGACTTTTTCTTAGGACGAGTGCTCTGGTTCAGGGAAGAGAGATCGATCTTACCCAACACCTTAGGCTCATTTGAAGTAAACTTCTTCTCACTCTTGAGTGTAAAAACATCTGTCCCCTGTGCATTGGTTACAGGTCGCGTCTTTTCAGCCTTTGGCTGTTGCGGTTTTGGTTGATTTTCTTGTTTCATTTCCTGTTTATGCAGAGAAGCCTGTCTAGGCTTCTGTTCTTTCTTCATCTCAGCCTTAGGAGCTTCTTTCTTTGGCGCAGGGCTGACGGCAGCAGCCTCTGGCTTTTTGGCAACAGATGGTGCAGCAGGTTTCTTTCCCACATTATCTAAGTCTATTTTACCAAGCGGCTTATATTGCTGCTGTCCACTAGACTCCAACAAGTTTTCTGCGCGATGGTCCTTCTGCTCTGGAGCATGTTTCTTGTCTTTTGTCTTTTTGGTAAAAAGTTTTTCGGCTTGGTCACGAACCTCCTTATCCTGACTAAAGGCATCGTTCAATGCCTTATATTGCTGGTCGCTGAGTTTGAAGCTCGGTTCAGCCTTGACCTCTCCCAGGTCTTTTCTTTTTTCTAGGAATTCAACTGCCGTCTGAAGTCCTATGTTCAATTCACGTAGTGCTTTATTTAATCTGATGCTCATATATAACTTTATTCTCCTATTTTTTATTGTTAGATTCCCAGCAAGCACTAGCTAGCTAGGAAATTATTGTTCGAACTCGGCGCGCAACACGTTGATGACATTGTCAACGGTTTCCTCTTCAAGGTCAGCCTTTTCAATCAGCAAGTTACGTGGAGCATTGAGCACCTGCTTTGCTGTATCAAGACCAATACCCTTGATGGCATCGATGACCCACTGGTCGATTTCATCAGAAAACTCATCCAAGTAGATATCCTCGTCAGCCTCGTTCTCGTCTACCTCACGGAATACATCTATGGTATACTCTGTAAGCATAGAAGCCAACTTGATGTTCATACCGCCACGGCCAATAGCCAAGCTTACCTCTTCTGGCTTCAAGAACACCTCAGCCTTCTTGTTTTCCTCATCTACATTCAGAGAAGAGATTTTGGCTGGAGCCAAAGCACGCTGAATGAAGAGTTTGATATTGGCAGAGTAGTTGATAACATCCAAGTTCTCATTGCAAAGTTCACGAACAATACCGTGAACACGGCTACCCTTTACGCCGACACAAGCACCTACTGGATCTATACGCTCGTCGAATGTCTCAACCGCAATCTTGGCGCGCTCTCCCGGGAGACGGGCTATGCGACGGATAGCTATCAAGCCATCAGCTATCTCAGGTACCTCTGCTTCCAACAGGCGCTGCAAGAACAAAGGGGCCGTACGACTCAATATAATCTTTGGGTTGTTGTTTTCATTGTCCACACGAAGGATGACGGCACGAACCGTCTCACCCTTACGATACACGTCGCCAGGAATCTGCTCGTTCTTTGGCAAGATAAGCTCGTTGTTCTCGTCGTCGACAATCAACACTTCACGTTTCCACACTTGGTATACTTCGCCAGCGATGACTGTACCTACACGATCCTTATACTTATTGTAGAGAGAATCATGCTCAAGCTCCAAGATTTTTGAAGCCAATGTCTGACGGAGAGTCAAGATGGCACGACGTCCAAACTTATTAAAGTCGACCTTCTCACTCACATCCTCGCCTACCTCATAGTCAGGCTCTATCTTACGAGCCGCAGTAAGTGCAATCTCCTTATTCTCATCTTCCACCTCACCATCGGCAACGACCACGCGATTGCGATAAATCTCGAAGTCGCCCTTGTCTGGGTTTACGATTACATCAAAGTTTTCATCACTACCAAAGATCTTAGCAAGCACGTTGCGGAAGCTTTCCTCCAACACGCTCACCAATGTAGTACGATCAATATTCTTGGTTTCTTTAAACTCGCGGAAAGTATCTATCATACTCGCAGTTACTTCTTGCTCTTTCTTAGCCATAGCTTATTTGAAACTAATTATGTATTTTGTATATTTTACTTTATCCATTTGGAAGACATGTTCAACCTCCTGTTTTACAGGACGCTTCTTGCCTTCCACCTTTACCTTCTCCTCTACGACAACCGTGAAATCGTTTCCATCCACAGTCTTCAAGATACCCTTCACCTTCTTACCGTCGGCATCAAGTACCTCTACCTCCTTACCTATGAAATTGATATACTGCTGCGGAACCTTGAACGGCTGGCCCAAGCCCGCAGAACCTACTTCCAGCTCATAGTCCTCGTCATCGCGACTCAAACGCTCCTCAATATATCTGCTCAAAGCAACACAATCTTCAATCCACACACCATCGGCGTGGTCAATCTCCACAACGATCCTGTTGTCTGGACTGATTTCGATGTCTACCAAGAAATATTCTTGATCTTTGAGCCATTCTTCAACTAACTTTTTTACGACGTTTTTATCAATCATATATACCTTAATTAAAATAAAATGAGGAGCTCTGTGTGAGCCCCTCATTCCACTGAACGTTTGCAAAATTACGAATATTTTCGTAATTATCCAAAGTTTTTTCTATTTTTTCTTCGTAACATGCACATTTTTACTAGATTGTGCATGGTTTTGCCCTTATTTTCTCACAGGATGCAATATTTTTTCGTATTCTTCTGGTTCGTTCAACAACTTGACAGCTTCTTTTACCTGCTTGTCATAACGCAAAGAATTCTGGATGGCACCACGCTGATAATAGTAGGCAGAAACGATATCGTTTTCGAGCAGTTGCTTGATGTAACTTTTGTTGTAATCCAAATCTTTTGCCACATTGTGACTCAATTTTTTCTTCAACGACTCGAACTCCGACTTGGCATCATCATAATATCCCTCAAACTTAGCCAATTTCTCCAAATCCTTCAGATACTTCTCCGTCTCACGGTCGTACTTGAAGTCAGCCTTTAGCACCTGTACCTTGAAATCATCATAGTCAGCATCGGTCAGGGCGAAGTCCTTGGCTGGGGCGATAGTAGGATGCTTGGCGATATAATCTACCTCGTAATTAAGCATCACCTCATTGCTGTCACGAGCACCTGCCAGATAGAAGGCGATGTTAGGCAGCGAGTCGGGCTTCACCTCCACGTCAGGCTTCACGCCTCCGCCGTCACGCACCTCTCTGCCACCAGCGGTATAAAACACCCTAGTAAGCGAATCGGGCACATGCTCTACATAGCCTCCCTTGGCATGCTTGTAGTTCAATGCCTGCACACATCTGCCGCTAGGAATGTAATACTTGCTGGTGGTCAGTTTCATCTGTCCATTATAAGGCAGGTCCATTGTCGCCTGCACCAACCCCTTGCCATACGTGCGCGTACCTAATATGATTGCACGGTCATAGTCTTGCAAGCTACCGCTCATGATTTCGCTGGAACTTGCCGTATTGCCGCTCACCAGCACCACCATCGGCATAAGGGTGTCGATAGGTTCCACGGTGGTCTTATACTCACGGTTAGAGCGCTGCAACTTGCCCTTCATACTGAGCACTAACTTATCCTTCGGCAAGAACATATTGATGATGCTCACCGCCTCGCTCACCGAACCGCCGCCATTGTTACGAAGGTCGAAAATCAAGCTCTTTGCTCCCTGCTTCTTCAGGTCGATGAAGGCACGGCGCACATCCTTGGCACAGTTGTCTGTAAAGGAATTAAAATTGATGTATCCGATACCGTTTTCCATCATGCCGTAATAAGGCAGGAACGGCATCTGGATGGTACGGCGAGTAATCTTCATCTTCAAGGTCTTGCCTGTACTAGGGCGTTTCACCTTGATGATGAACGAGGTGCCTGGGTCGCCACGGAGATGATCGCTGACATAAGCGACATCCTTGCTGGTCATATCCTCGTCGTCGATGCTCAGGATGATGTCACCCTTTTTCAGCCCCACCTCTGCCGCAGGCATATTCTCGTATGGTTCGCTGATACAGACACGCTGCAACTGGAAATTGTAGCGCACCACGGCACCGATACCAGCATACTTGCCAGTAAGCATATTCTTCAGCTCGTTCACCTTCGACTCTGGATAGTAGGTAGTGTAAGGATCCAGGCTACCAAGCATGGCATTGATGCCATTGCCCACCACCTCGTCGGCATCGAGCGTGTCCACATACATCAAGTCCAGGTTCTTGTATATGGAATTGAATATATCCATATTCTTAGCCACATTGAAGTTGTGGTCGTTATCTTTTTGCGCAAAGCAAGGTGCTGCGAGGAGCACCACCAGCAAAGAAATCAATATCTTTTTCATTCTTACCTTATTATATTATATACTTTTCCTTATCTTTCCACCGTCTCCTCCTTGCAAGAATGACCGTGTACTAGCGTTTCGCCCACAAAAGTACTCATTTCTTTGCTAAAACCATCCTAAAACGCATAAAAAAGTACTCTCATACCCTTAAAATTGCACTTTTTTAGGCAAAAAGCAAAAAAATATGAGGAAAAATTTGGCAGTACGAAGAAAAGTTCGTACTTTTGCACACGCAAATGAGTTAGCACGCTAACTTGTTTCTGGAATTGCTTCAATAGCTCAGTTGGTTAGAGCACCTGACTGTTAATCAGGGGGTCGTTGGTTCAAGCCCATCTTGAAGCGCTCACGAAGAGAGTTACAGGTTTACTTGTGACTCTTTTTCTTTCCAAAAACTGCTTCAATAGCTCAGTTGGTTAGAGCACCTGACTGTTAATCAGGGGGTCGTTGGTTCAAGCCCATCTTGAAGCGCAAAAGTCAAAGCCTTGCAAGTCGATACTTGCGAGGCTTTTTTGTTTTCACTCATTCCATTATAGCAAGCCACATTCCCCAGAACTTATCACACATCAAAAAAGGCACGTATCCCGAAGGAAACGTGCCTATATATATAATAATGTATACTTATTATTCTACATCATTGTTGTGATCCAAAGAATCGTTGAAATCCTTAGGAGCCTGCTCCTCGGTACGATGCTCATAACGACGTGGCTGACGAGCTGGACGCTCACCACGACCCTCATGACGGTCATCACGACGACCACGACGCTCGCCACGCTCTGGACGTGGACGACGCTCACGCTCTACATAACCCTCTGGCTTCTCTAGGAGAACACGGTGAGAGAGCTTGTACTTGCCAGTCTTAGGATCAATCTCCATCAACTTAACCTTGATCTTGTCGCCTTCCTTGATGCCAGCCTCCTCGACTGTCTCAAGACGCTTCCAGTCAATCTCTGAGATGTGGAGCAAACCATCCTTGCCTGGGAGAATCTCTACGAAGCAACCGTAAGGCATGATAGAGCGAACGGTACCCTCGTAAACCTCACCTACCTCAGGAACTGCAACGATAGCCTTAATCTTAGCCAAAGCTGCGTCTATGGAATCCTTATTAGGTGCAGATACCTGTACATGCCCCTTGCCATCAGTCTCGTCGATAGTGATGGTAGCGCCAGTATCCTCCTGCATCTGCTGGATAATCTTACCACCAGGGCCGATCACTGCACCGATGAACTCCTTAGGAATATCGAATGCTACGATACGTGGAACCTGTGGCTTCATCTCGGCACGTGGCTCGGAGATGGTCTCCATCATACAGTTGAGGATGTGCTCACGACCAGCCTTAGCCTGCATCAAAGCCTCCTCAAGAATCTCGAAGCTCAAACCGTCGCACTTGATATCCATCTGTGTAGCGGTCAAACCGTCGCGAGTACCAGTGGTCTTGAAGTCCATGTCGCCCAAGTGGTCCTCGTCGCCGAGAATATCACTGAGGATAGCGTACTTCTCCTCACCTGGGTTCTTGATAAGACCCATGGCGATACCAGAAACAGGCTTCTTCATAGGAACACCTGCGTCCATCAAGGCGAGTGTACCTGCACAAACTGTAGCCATGGAAGAAGAACCGTTAGACTCCAAGATCTGGCTTACCAAACGTACGGTGTAAGGGAAGTCGGAAGGAATCTGACCCTTCAAGCCACGCCAAGCCAAGTGACCGTGACCAATCTCACGACGACCTACACCACGCTGAGCCTTAGCCTCGCCTGTAGAGAATGGAGGGAAGTTATAGTGAAGGAGGAAGCGCTGGTAGCTCTTTTCGAGCACACCGTCGATGAGCTTCTCGTCCATCTTGGTACCGAGTGTACATGTAGAGAGAGACATGGTCTCGCCACGCTGGAAGATAGCACTTCCGTGAGGCATTGGGAGAGGTGAAACCTCGCACCAGATAGGACGGATGTCTGTTGTGGCACGACCGTCGAGGCGCAAGCCCTCGTCGAGGATGCAACGGCGCATAGCGTCACGCATCACGTCGTCGTAGTAGCGTGTAGCCTCTGCGTGCTTCTCCTCCAAGTCTTCCTCTGAGAGGTCGGTATGAGCTGCGTCATACTTCTCCAAGAAGTCTGCCAACACCTTGTCGAAGGCATCCTGGCGAGCGTGCTTCTCAAGAGCCTGGTGGTTGATGTCGTAAGCTGGCTTGTAAAGCTCGTTCTTGATCTGCTCACGGAGTTCCTCGTCGTTGATCTCGTGGTCGTACTCACGCTTCACGTCAGTACCCTTCTCCTTGGCCAACTCATACTGGAGCTCGCACATAGGCTTGATAGCCTCGGCAGCCACCTTGAGGGCACCGATGAGATCCTGCTCGGAAACTTCCTTCATCTCACCTTCCACCATCATGATGTTGTCCTTGGTAGCACCTACCATGATGTCCATGTCTGCCTCCTCCATCTGCTGGAAGGTAGGGTTAACGACATACTCACCATTGACACGAGCCACACGAACCTCGGAGATGTAATACTCGAAAGGAATATCTGAACAAGCCATGGCAGCTGAAGCAGCAAAACCTGCGAGGGCATCTGGCTGGTCAACACCATCGGCTGAGAGCAACATTACCTGTACATAAACTTCTGCATGGTAGTTAGAAGGGAAGAGTGGACGCAATGCACGGTCCACGAGGCGAGAGGTAAGGATTTCCTCGTCGCTGGCTTTGCCTTCGCGCTTGGTGAAGCCACCAGGGAAACGACCAGCAGCACTGTACTGCTCACGGTAATCTACTTGCAAAGGCATGAAATCTGTACCCGGAACTGCATCCTTTGCTGCACAAACAGTTGCGAGAAGCACTGTGTTACCCATGCGGAGAACCGCAGCACCATCAGCCTGTTTTGCAACTTTTCCGGTCTCAATTGTGATGGTTCTTCCATCAGGCAACTGAACACTTTTTGTAATTACGTTCATCTAATTCTTAAAAAAACTTATTGTTTTGTCTAACATCTAAATATCTAAAACGGTGCAAAGATACCTCTTTAATTATTAATACACAAATAAATAGCCAACTATTTTCTACATTTTTAATTATTTTATCTATTCAATGGCACAATATTCCTTTTTTATTATTACCTTTGCAGTCGATAATTTTGCAAAATACAAAAATACATGAAGATATCTAGACTCTTTTCAGTGGCAGTGATTATGGTAGCTGCGCTGGCTTTTACCTCTTGCAACAACAAGAAGTTCCACATCAACGGTAACATCACCGATGCCAAGGACTCGATGCTCTACCTGGAGAACATCAGCCTCAACGGTCCTGTGAAGATAGACTCCGTGAAGCTGGGCGAGGACGGTTTCTTCGCCTTCGAGGAGAACGCCATGGACAGCATCACCCCTGAGTTCTACCGACTCCGCATCGCCAACCAGACCATCAACCTCAGCATCGACTCCACCGAGACGCTCAGCGTGAAGGCTTCATACCCACAGATGAGCCTCAAGTACGAGGTAGAAGGCTCGGAGAACTGCGACAAAATCAAGGAGTTGTCTATCAAGCAGATGAGTCTGCAGAGCAACATCAACGCCATCGTGAAGAGCCCTAACATCGGCGTGGATTCCGTGGATGTCATCGTGGCTCGTATGCTCGAAGCCTACAAGCAAGACATCAAAATCAATTATATCTTCAAGCAGCCGATGAAGGCATACTCTTACTATGCCCTCTTCCAGACGATACAGCTAGGCAACATGAACTCGCTCATATTCAACCCTCGCAACAACAAGGAAGACGTGAAAGTGTTCGCCGCCGTAGCCACTAGTTGGGACACCTACTACCCTGGCGCAGAGCGTGGCAAAAACCTCCACAACATCGCCATCGAAGGCATGAAGGACATCCGCATCATCGAAAATCAGCGCGCACAGCAGCAGATTGACGCCAGCAAGGTGAGCGTGAACGGATGTATCAATCTCTCGCTGCAAGACAACAAGGGAATCACTCGCAACCTTACCGACCTCAAGGGCAAGGTGGTATTGCTCGACTTCCATCTCTTCGCCAGCAAGGAGAGCACCAAGCGCATTATGATGCTGCGTGAGCTTTACAACAAGTATCATGCCGCAGGATTCGAGATTTATCAGGTATCCGTAGACCCAGACGAGCATTTCTGGAAGACATCCACCGCAGGTATTCCTTGGGTCAGCGTGCGTGATGAGAACGGCATCCAGGGACAGAGCCTCACACTCTACAATGTGCAGAGCATCCCTACCTTCTTCCTCATCGACCGCAACAACACCCTACAAGCTCGTGATGTACAGATCAAGGACATCGACACTGCCATCAAGAACCTACTTTGAACGCATTTTTCAAAACTTAATACACTAAAAAATGAACAAGAAACTTTTAGCTTTAACAGCATTGGCTCTCGTAGCAACGGGAGCCAATGCCAAAGTAAAGTTGCCACACATCCTGGGCGACAACATGATTATCCAGCAAAATTCAGAAGCCAACCTCTGGGGATGGGACAAGCCTGGCACCAATGTGGAGGTGTCTACCTCATGGTCTTCACAGAAATATTCTGCCAAGACCGGGAAAGACGGCAAATGGGCTGTCAAGGTGCAGACCCCGAAGGCTAGCTACACCCCTCTCTCCATCACATTCGACGATGGCGAGAAGACAACCATCAGCAATGTTCTGGCAGGCGAAGTTTGGGTTTGCGCTGGCCAGAGCAACATGGAGATGCCTGTAAAGGGATTCGGCAACTGCCCTGTGCAAGGTTACAACAAGGCTGTATTGGAAGCCAACCAATACAAAGGCGTACACTACGTAAAGATACCTAGCATCATGAGCAGCAAGCCGTTAGACGATGCCAACTGCGAATGGAAAGAGGTAAACCCTGAGACCGTAGGCGAAGCTTCGGCAACAGGCTATTTCTTCGCACAGGTAGTGAACAAGGCACTCGACATCCCTGTGGGACTGGTAATGGCAAACAAGGGCGGAAGCCGTGTGGAGAGTTGGCTAGACCGTGACTATCTCAAGAAGAACACCAAGGAAGAGCTCGACTCTGCCAAGATGTCGAAGAACCCTAAGTTCGGATACGATTATCTATATCCACTTCTCTGGGGCAACGGAACCTTCCACCCTATCCTCAATTATACGGTGAAGGGCATCCTCTTCTACCAAGGCTGCTCCAACGTAGGCGACCCAGCAGGTCAATACACCCAGCGCCTCGCCGACCTCGTGGCACAGTGGCGCAGAGACTTCAAGCAGGGAGAACTGCCATTCTATTTTGTACAAATCGCCCCTTATCATAACGGCGACGTGAATGGCGACTGGGGTCCAAGACTTCGCGAGCAGCAGTTTAAAGCAGCCCAGGTAATCCCTAACAGCGGCATCGTCTGCACGGAAGATCTCGTTTACCCATACGAGGTGGAGCAGATACATCCATGCCAAAAGCAACCTGTAGGCGAGCGTCTCGCCCTCTTGGCTCTCAACAAGACCTACGGCATGAAGAACCTCATCTGCGAGAGCATGACCTTCAAGGAGATGAAAATCGTAGGCGACACCGTCAAGGTACACTTCGACAATGAGTTTGGAGCCTACAACCGCTTCGAGGGCATCGAAGGCTTCGAGGTGGCTGACGAGGACAAGGTATTCCACAAGGCTACCGCCAAGCACTTCTGGCAACCGGGCAACGACCCTTGGAACGAGTGCATCGTCGTAACGAGCCCAGAGGTGAAGAAGCCAGTGGCTATCCGCTACTGCTTCCGCAACTTCCAGCTAGGCAACCTTGCCAACGCAGGAGGCCTGCCACTCTTCCCATTCCGTACGGATAACTGGTAATCTATCATCCATAGCGGTCGGTCTTCAGCAGAGACCGACCGCATTCATTTACTATACATCACAAACAAAACAGCATACCATTATGAGTCACGTCTTAGATAAGTTTCAATACTGCCCAGTTTGCGGTTCTAAGCATTTTGAAATCAACAACATCAAGAGCAAGAAGTGCGCAGACTGCGGTTTTACCTATTACCTCAACCCTAGCAGCGCCACCGTCGCCCTCATCATCAACGACAAGAACGAGCTGTTGGTGGTGCGTCGCAAGAACGAGCCGGCCAAGGGAACGCTCGATTTACCAGGCGGTTTTGTCGACATGGACGAAACTGGCGAGGAAGGTGTCATGAGAGAGGTCAAGGAGGAAACTGGACTAGACGCCACGGAAACAAAATACCTGTTCAGCATCCCCAACCTCTATCTCTACTCAGGCTTCATGGTCCATACCCTCGATATGTTTTACAGAGTCAGCGTAAAGGACCTATCCCATGTAAAGGCTATGGACGATGCAGCCGCCTATTATTGGATAACGCTCGACAAGCTGAATCCCGAAGAATTCGGACTAGGATCCATCCGTCAAGGACTCATCAAGTTTTTGCAAGAAAAAGTATCTTAGGAAACTTGCACATCTATCTTAGGATACTTCGCCAAGTATCCTAAGATACCTATTAAAGTACCCCTATCTCCCTCTAGAATTATCATTTTTGCGCCCCAAAACATTAAAAAAACAAAAAATATCGCCATATAATAATGTATAAGCAAAAAGTTTATTTACTTTTGCCAACCAAAAAGAAATTGTGTATAAGCTTATGCAAGAAAATTTAGTAATCGTCGAGAGCCCTGCAAAGGCTAAGAAAATCGAAGAGTTTTTAGGTAAAGACTATAAGGTGATGTCTTCTTACGGTCATATACGCGACCTGAAGAAGAAGGAACTTAGTATAAACGAAAAAACGATGGAACCTGATTATGAGATTCCAGAGGAAAAGAAAAAGCTCGTCACAGAACTGAAAGCGACAGCGAAGAAAGCCAAGAAGATTTGGTTAGCATCCGATGAGGACCGCGAGGGAGAAGCCATCAG
>CAVKXW010000040.1:0-20047 GCA_963660215.1 Bacteroidaceae bacterium
ATGCAGAAGCGCATTCTGGCGCAAATGATAAACATCGATAAGGTGGCTTACAAGGAGGTCAACTTCAAGAGCAAGCTTATCGAATGGAGCCAGAAGAACCGTGTGAACCTAGAGTTTGTGCAGCTCGACCAGCAGAAGGACAATAACGGCAGCCCTGTCTTTACCTACCAGGTGGAGATAGAGGGTGTGAAGGGTGGAGTAGGCAAGGGCTACTCTAAGAAGGAGAGCCAGCAGATAGCCTCGAAGGCCACCCTCGACCAACTGCGTAAGAAACCACAGTATATCGATGCTGTGTTTGCTGCCAAGGCGAACCGTACAAAGATGGAAGAAGAACCTGTGGAGAACGTGCCTAGCACGGAGGTGAAGGATGACTTCATCATCACCAAGAACCAAGAGCCACAGGCAGAAGAGAAACACATCAATGTCTTCCAGGAGGAGGTTTACTCCGAGAAGGCTCCTCGTGAAAAGCAGGAGATGAAGGAAGAGGTTGATGAGTTTGACCTGAGTGACATCTCAGCCGAGCCTAAGGAAATGTCTAGGGAAGACATTATCGCAGCGGCTGAAGCAGCAGCTTTTGCTGAAGAATAAGAAAGTCGCCCTGAAAGGGCAAAAGCATTGGATTTGAGATGCTTTTGCCCTTTCAGGGCGACTTTCTTGTTTATTCTATGGCTTTCTTTTATAATGGTCTATTTTCTATTCTCTTTGCCATATCTTACCCTTTTGTATTAAAAAATAGTAAAAACTTTCTCTATATCAAAAGTTTAAATTACTTTTGCATCTACTTAAGTGATATATATATCTAGATATGAGTTTAACATCTATAGTAAGCAATGTCTTCAAGCCTCGACAGAAGAGCTTGGAGAGATATGTACATGATGCAGAAGCATTGCAGCATGATGTACTGATGCGCCTTTTAGCGAAAGGCAAGAATACAGAATATGGCATCAAGCATCTACTAAACAATACGAATAGTTATGATAAGTTTGCCCTGAATGTGCCTGTCAATACCTATGAGGAATTGAAGGGCGACATCGACCGCATGCGCCATGGCGAGAAGGATATTCTCTGGCCTGGCATCGTGAAATGGTACGCCAAGTCGTCGGGTACCACCAACGACAAGAGCAAGTTTATCCCAGTTTCGCACGATGGTCTGCACAATATCCACTATAAGGGTGGATTTGATGCCGTGGCTTATTATCTGCGCAACAATCCGAAGAGCAAGATATTCGATGGCAAGAGCTTGATATTGGGCGGTAGCCATTCGCCTAACTATAATGTGTCGGGCAGCCTTGTGGGTGACCTCAGTGCCATCCTCATCGAGAACATCAATCCGCTTGCCAATATGGTGCGTGTGCCTAAGAAGGAGACGGCTCTATTGAGCGACTTCGAGGTGAAGCGCGACCTCATCGCCCGTGAGACGATGAACAAGAACGTTACCAACATATCTGGTGTGCCTAGCTGGATGCTCAGCGTCTTGGTACGTGTGATGGAGCTTACTGGCAAGCAGCACCTGGAGGAGGTATGGCCTAACCTGGAGATGTTCTTCCATGGAGGCATCGCCTTTACTCCTTACCGCAAGCAGTATGAGCAGCTCATTACCTCGCCTAACATGCACTATATGGAGACCTATAATGCCAGCGAGGGATTCTTTGGCTTGCAAGACGACCCTGCCGACAAGGCGATGTCGCTGATGATAGACTATGACGTGTTCTACGAGTTTATCCCGATGGATGAGTTCGGGCAGGACAATCCTACCATCGTACCTCTCTGGGGCGTGGAGATAGGCAAGAACTATGCGATGGTCATCACTACCTCTTGTGGATTGTGGCGCTATCTGATAGGCGATACCGTGCAGTTTACCAGCAAAGACCCATATAAGTTTGTCATCACAGGCAGAACCAAGTACTTCATCAATGCCTTCGGCGAGGAACTTATCATGGACAATGCCGAGAAGGGACTAGCCTACGCTTGCGAGAAGACGGGTGCACAGGTAGCCGAATATACCGCCGCTCCTGTCTATATGGACAGCAATGCGAAATGTCGCCACCAGTGGCTCATCGAGTTTTCGCAGGAGCCAGCCAGCCTGGACGAGTTTGCTACCTTGTTGGATCGTAAGCTACAGGAAATCAACAGCGACTACGAGGCAAAGCGCTTCCACGACGTGACCCTCCAGCATCTGGAGATAGTGAAGGCGAAGCCAGGGCTCTTCAATGAATGGCTCAAGAGTAAAGGTAAGCTAGGTGGACAACATAAGATACCTCGTCTGAGCAACAGTCGCAAGAACATCGACGAGATACTTATGATGAATAAATAGTCTATTTTTATCTATGGAAATAGAATAATTGAGATTACAAATGATAAATATAAATAACATCAAGAACAAATTGAAGGCAAATTCATTGTTTCTGCCTTTTTACGTCTTAGGTTTTCTATTGTTGGCATCATGTGCCAAGATGGGACAACCAGATGGCGGCTGGTTTGATGAAACACCTCCTAAGGTGATAGGAGCCACCCCTGCTGACAAGGGCGTTAACGTGACACAGAAAAAGGTGAATATCTACTTCGATGAGTTTATTAAGGTCGATAATCCTACTGAAAAAGTAGTAGTGTCTCCTCCACAACTTGAGGTGCCCGAAATCAAGGCATCTGGCAAGCATATACAGGTTTCCCTGATAGATTCACTCAAGCCAAATACTACTTACACCATCGATTTTTCTGATGCCATTAGTGATAATAACGAAGGTAATCCCCTTGGTAATTATACCTATTGTTTCTCTACTGGCGAGGTAATTGATACGATGGAGGTGTCGGGGTATGTGCTCGAATCAGAGAACCTAGAACCTATCAAGGGTATTCTGGTGGGACTCTATGCAGACCAGGCAGATTCTGCCTTCAAGACCAAGCCGATGCTCCGCGTCAGTCGTACGGATAGCCGTGGTCGATTTGTTATAAAGGGAGTTGCGGCAGGCTCTTATCGCATCTATGCCTTACAGGATATGGATGGAAACTATATGTTCAATCAGAAGGGCGAGAAAATAGCCTTTACCCATGATATTATAGTGCCGTCTAGTAAGCCTGATGTTAGACAGGATACTACTTGGCTCGATTCTCTTCATATAAAATCCATAGAGCAAGTGAACTATACTCATTTCTTGCCTGACAATGTTGTATTGAGAGCTTTCACAGAGCTAGTCACAGATAGATATTTTTTGAAGGCAGACCGACAGAAAGCCAACAACTTCTCGCTCTATTATAGCTATGGCGATTCTATTCTGCCGCAGATAAAGGGACTTAATTTTGATGCAAAGGATGCGTTTATCCTTGAGGCATCTGAGAAGAAAGATACTCTTACTTATTGGCTCAAGGACACGGCTTTGGTCAATCAAGACACACTCAATATAGAACTTACTTATCGAATGACAGATACTACGGGTGTGCTTCGCAATCAGATAGATACACTTGAGATACTCTCTAAGGAACCATATGCTAAACGTATGAAAGCACTGGAGAAAGAACTATCTTCTTGGACCAAACAGCAAGAAAAACTGAAGAAGAAAGGTGAGCCATACGATTCTGTCATGCCAGTGAAATCATTGGATGTTCAAGTGGGCGTATCATCGCAACTCGACCCTGACAAAAATATCATCTTCAGTTTCAATACACCTCTGGCAAAGGCTGATACCGCAGGTATTCATCTTTATGCCAAGCATGATACACTTTGGTATCGAGCCCCATTGGAGTTTAAGCCTATAGGTAATAGAAAGTATATGCTAAGAGGGGAGTGGCGCCCGGATATAGAATATAGCCTAGAGGTGGATTCTGCTGCATTTGAAGATATTTATGGATTGGTTTCCAAACCTTTGAAGCAAGGTTTCAAGGTTAACGCCTTGGATGAGTATGGTACTTTGCTGGTCAATGTAACTCATGATTTTGGCGAATATCCTCTCTTGGTACAGCTTCTCAATGCCCAAGACCAAGTAGTGAAGGAAGTGAAAGCCTCCAATGGTGTGGCAGAGTTCTATTATCTTAAACCCGAGAAGTATTATATGCGTCTTATCGTAGATAGAAATGGCAATGGCAAATGGGATACGGGTTGCTATGACAAGGATGAGCAAGCTGAGGAGGTTTATTACTATCCTGAGATAATAGAGTGTAAGGCAAAATGGGACCTTACAGAAAGCTGGGACCCTACAGCGCGTGAACTTTCACGCCAAAAACCAGGAGCCATCACCAAGCAGAAGCCAGATAAGGAAAAGAAAGTTAAGAATCAGAATGCACAGCGTGCCCAGAAATTAGGCATCCAGTACATTCCTAAAATGTAATGAGATATGAAGACATTCAAGACATTGATGATAGCAACATTGCTATTTTGGGTTAGCACTGCCGCATCGGCACAGTGCACTTTTCGCAATACAGCTTTCAAGTCGGGTGAGTTTCTTACCTATAATTTGTATTACAACTGGAAGTTTGTATGGGTAAAGGCTGGCAATGCCAGTATGTCGGTTGTTCAAACCACTCGTAATGGCAAACCTGCCTATCGTGGTTCGCTAGTCACTCGAGGCAACAAGAAAGTTGACGATTTCTTTGTTCTCCGCGACACCTTGCTTTGTTATAGTGGTACGGATATGGCTCCGTTGTATTTTCGTAAAGGTGCCAGAGAGGGAAAGCGCTATACGGTGGATGAGGTGTTTTATAGTTATGCCGGAGATAAGTGCAACCTGCGCCAGCATCGCCAGCACAATGATGGTACCCATTCGTGGAAGAAGGTATCGTATGATGACTGTGTATTCGACATGATGAATATTTTCTTGCGTGCCCGTAGTTTTGACCCTGCTAACTGGAAGAAGGGCTACACAGTGAAGTTTCCTATAGCTGATGGTAAGAACCGTACACCTGCCCAGATTAAGTTTGCAGGCAAGGTTACGGTCAAGGCTGACAACAATATAAAATATCGCTGTCTACGCCTTGCTTACATGGAATATGACGATGGAAAATATAAAAAAATAGTAGATTTCTATGTGACGGATGACGATAATCATATCCCTGTGCGTTTGGATATGTTTTTGAAGTTTGGTTCCGCCAAAGCTTTCTTGGTAGGTATGAAAGGGCAGAGAAATCCTATTTCTTCCATTGTAAAATGATTGAGCCTTTCGGCAGGGCTATGGTGAATTCCGTCCACTTGCCCTGTTCGCTCTTCACGCTGACCTTTCCACCATGTGCGTTGATAACTTGTAGTACATAGTTGAGACCGATGCCGAATCCGCCCTTGTTCTTCTTTGGGCCGACCTCGTGCTCGGTGGCACGCTCGTAGCGATTGAAGATGTGCTTCAGCTCCTTCTTCGGAATGCCGATGCCCTCGTCGTATACCTTTATATATACGTGCTTATCATCCTCGAAGGATGAAATCTTGATGCAGATTTCATTCTTCGAGTATTTAGTAGCATTATCCACGAGGTTACTGATGGCTTCCTTCAAGTATTCCTCATCGGCAAAGACTGTAGGAGCGGAGAGGGCTGTGGTGATGATGATAGGCTTGGACGACTTCGCCTTGTACTTGTCGGCGATGTCGTCTATCATGGGCTCCAGCTCCACCTCCGCCTTGCGGAGGTTCAGTTTGCCATGTTCCAACTTGGAGATGGTGAGCAAGCGGTTGATGAGCCCCAAGAGATGCTGCGCCTCGTCTTCCACGATGGTAAAATATTTCTCCTTGATTTCGGGCTTCTTTTCCAGAACGCCGCTATGCAGGTATCGGGTACCCATAATGATGGAGGTGAGCGGCGACTTCATGTCGTGTACCATGGCATACGAAAAATCCTCTCGCAAGAGTTTGGTGCGCTCCTGCTCGTCGATATAACTGATTTGGTCGATAAGGCTCAGGATGATGACAATGGTGATGAGAAGCGTGGTAAGAAGTGTTATCTTATTCTGATTGAAAGTTACTATCAGTATCTGTAGACTGGCAGATTTCGGTAGCGAAGCTAGTCTTTGAAACCCCATGTGCTGCATAGTAGTGATGTATGAATTGTATATCCACATCGCTTGCAACAGAAGCATGGCGACAAGTGCCACAGTGCTGAGTATCTTGGTACGAAAGGTTTTCATGTAGCTTATTTATAAGGAAGGAAAATACTCACGTTTCTTTTCAGAAGGTTCTGTTGTCTCTATAAGCGTTTGCTTCAAATGACAGAAGCCATATATGGCAAGGAGTGCTCCCAAGAGACAGAACACCCATTTGGTAGCATCAGTATAGAAGGTAAAAGGCATGAGATAAGACAGTATGCCCACTATACAGACGAGATTGAGGCTGCGAGTGCGCAGATAGAGCCAAGTGAGATAAAAGCCATTAATCAGGTCCATAGCTATGGCTATAGCTATATAGTTGCTATCATCGCTGTTGACGATTTCTGAAAAAGGCAACATCATAATAAAATAGGTTAGGAATATAACCCATGGACGTTTTCCGCAAGCCTGCAATTCCCTGACAATAGCCCCAAAGAATACGATGGCAAAGGTGATGCTGTCGATGTCGGAAAGCAGAATATCACCCAATGCTGTGCGATCCATGTATTCTTCTGCCTGCACAGGCAAACCACAAATCTTACCTATGGCATGAACCAATATGTTGAGTCCTAGCAAAGGCATAGCTGTAATGAGGACGGTCTTTTTTATGCCTTCTATCTTGATGTCTCCCCAACTTAACTTGGCAAATTTGCGTCTCAAGAATATGAACACCACAATCGCTAGCAGGAGTAACGAGAAAAGAATCATATATATAGAGGAACCATTCATAAAGTGCTCCAATGGCGTAATATCATAAGTGCCAGTATTGTAGCTATAATGATACTCTCGCTGGTTTACACCGTCCTCAAAACCTGCCACAAAAGGATGCTTTACATTGAGCAGGAAGCTGAATGCCGTTACCCCAATGAGACCTGTAAGCATCGTGATGCCAAGAAAGAGGATGTAGTATAGTATCGCTTTGAACATAATGTTTTCTTTAGTTTGTTTTTATCTCCAAGAATTTATCCCATTGAGAATGGTAGAATATTCTTATTTCACGATGAGCTTGAACCCGATGCCTCGGATGGTCTTCAGCTCCACGCTAGGCTCGTCCTCGATAGCCGTGCGAATCTTCTTGATGAAGACATCGAGGCTACGGGAGGCGAAATAATCCTTGTCTTCCACGCCCCAGAAACGACTCAATACGGCTTCTCGGCGCACCACCTCATTCTTGTTGATGGCTAGCAACTCCAGAATCTTTGCCTCACGAGCGGTGAGCGATTTCTCCGCCCCATTCTGTTGGTTTTTCAGTAGGGCATGGTCGGCTTCGAGGATATATTTGCCTAGATGAATCTGGTGGCTGGTATCCTTGCTTCGCTTGCCCTCCTTCAGTCGCATCAGACTCTGGATATGAGCATCCAGTTCCTCAGGGATGAAAGGCTTCTTCACATAGTTGTTGGCACCTGCTGCATAACCAGCCTTCAGGTCGCGAGGCGAAGTAAGCCCCGTGGTAAAGAGGATGATAGTGTCGCCGTCTACCTCACGGATGCGCTTCACCATCTCGATGCCGTCCATGATAGGCATGTCAATGTCGCTCACGATGACATCGGGCACGAAGCTCTTCCAAGCTTCCAGGCCATCCTTGCCATTGATGGCAGTCTTCACCTCATATCCCCCGATGATGTCCTCGAAACAACTCTTCTCCATGTAGGCGAGATTCTCGTCGTCTTCCACTAAGAGTAACTTTACGTTAGCCATAATTCTTTGTTTTTATCTATATCGGCTACAAAGATACACATTTTCTCCTATAACACCAAGATTTCCATGTGTCTTTAACCTAAAGATAACTTAGAAACAACAAAAAGGTGGAGGGATAGCTTGCCTCCACCTTTTATTGAGCGTTTTCTTTCTGATGAGTATTTAATTCTTGTCCCCATTGATGAGGGCGAGCAGATGCTCTACCGCCACCTCCTGAGGTATATTCTTCTCTACGCAAACCTGCTTTCGATAGAGGCTTACACGGTTAACGCCTGCTCCTACGTATCCATAGTCGGCATCCGCCATCTCGCCAGGACCATTCACGATACAGCCCATGATGCCTATCTTGAGGCCCTTCATGCCCTTGGTAGCCTCACGTATCTTGGCGATGGTCTCACGAAGGTCGTAGAGGGTTCTGCCACAACCTGGACAACTGATATATTCGGTCTTCGAGGTGCGCAAGCGGGCAGCCTGTAAGATGCCAAAGGCGGTCTCGTCGATAGTATCGGCAGCGATGTCGCCATCGTTCATCAACCAGAGTCCGTCGGTCAAACCATCTATCATCAGCGCACCCATATCGGCGGCTGCCTCTAGCTGGAAGTCACTCTTCTCACTGGCTTTATGCTGGTACATCTCGGCGAATATAACAGGATTTTTCACACCTGCGTTCATCATCTCATGTACCAACGCACGCTGGTCGCCAAGGCGGTTCTGATGGTTGCTCACGCAGATGACCACTACCTCTGGATGGTTCTTCAGGCAAGCGAGGTATTCCTCGGCTGGTGTGCCAAACTGGAGGGTCAAGAACTTGATGTCCGCCTTGATGCTGGCGATGAGAGGCATCGCCATGGCTGGGAAGATAGGGTAGAGCTTGCAGCCTGTGGTCTCAGGCTTGCTGTTGAGCGTCTCATATACATTGTAGTCTACGATATAGCTCTGACCTGGCACAAACTGCTTAGGCATCTTGCCACCTATATAGATATAATCAGGCTTGGCATCCTCGTTGCTACAAACCGTGCTCTCGCCATTGATGCGGTTGCTGATAACCACTGGCACGTTGTCGCCTCCGATGTTGCCTACGGCTACGGTCTCACGACGAACAGGGCGCAACCAGTCGAACGAAGGGCAAGCCTCGCACGGAATCATCAGCTGACCTTGTTTCTTACCGATGTAATCTACTAAGTGACGAGCTACAGGAATCTCTGCGGCAGGCTCTTCGCTGAGGCTTACACGCACGGTATCGCCGATGCCATCGGCCAAGAGGGCACCGATGCCTACGGCACTCTTGATTCTGCCGTCCTCGCCTTCGCCAGCCTCGGTCACGCCGAGGTGCAAAGGATAGTTCATACCTTCCTTCTCCATCTCGCTCACCAAGAGGCGCATGGAGCGAACCATCACCACTGTGTTGGAAGCCTTGATACTGATTACCACATCCTCGAAGTTCTCCTTCTTGCAGATGCGAAGGAACTCCATGCAGCTCTCCACGATGCCCTCAGGAGTATCTCCATAGCGGTTGCGGATGCGGTCGGAGAGCGAGCCATGGTTTACGCCGATGCGGATGGCTGTGTGGTTCTCCTTACAAATTTTGAGGAAAGGCACAAAACGGTCTTCTATCTTCTTCAGTTCCTGTGCATACTCCTCGTCGGTGTATTCCTGCTTGATGAACTTGCGGGCAGGATCTACGTAGTTGCCTGGGTTGATGCGCACTTTCTCGCAATAGAGGGCAGCCACGTCGGCAACGTTAGGGTTGAAGTGAACATCAGCCACGAGCGGAGTATCAAAACCATCGGCACGGATGCTGGCGTTGATGTTCTTCATGTTCTCTGCCTCGCGAGAGCCCTGTGTGGTGAAGCGCACGAGTTCGCCGCCAGCCTTGATGATTTCCTCAGCCTGCTTGACGCAAGCCTCGGTATCGTTGGTGTTGGTGGTGGTCATCGACTGGATGCGGATAGGATTGTCGCCTCCCATGTCGAGGGCACCGATATGAACAACCGACGAAGAACGTCGGGTATAATTGAATAAATCTACCATAAGATATAAGATAAGATATGCCCCAACTTGGGGCATATCAATAGTTTATACTTTGATTAGTTACATTTGTAATCATACTTGACCTCAGCCAAGTCCTTGTTGGCCTTCTCGATCTTGGCACCGAGACCAGACTTCCAGGCATCCACCTTCTTGGCTGTTTCTTCATCGCCGAGGGCAATCATCTCTGCGGCGAGGATGGCTGCGTTCTGAGCAGCGTTGACACCAACAGTAGCCACAGGAATGCCAGGAGGCATCTGGATGATGCTGAGCATGGCATCGAGACCGTCGAGCATACCTTTGATAGGCACACCGATGACAGGCAGCGGAGTAGAAGCTGCGATTACACCAGGAAGGGCGGCAGCCATACCAGCAGCGGCGATGATAACCTTCACGCCACGCTCCTTGGCTCCCTTTGCGAATGCCTCCACTGCCGCTGGCGTGCGGTGAGCAGAGAGAGCATTTACCTCAAAAGGAATCTGGTTGTCGTTCAACCACTTACATGCTTTTTCCATAACAGGCAGGTCACTGGTACTGCCCATAATAATGCTTACTAATGGTTTCATATCTTCTTATATTTATTATAAAATTTACTATATTACCAAGATGGCGCAAACTAGTCCTACCAAGAATCCCGTCACCACTTGCGACAACGTATGTTGTCGTAAAATCATGCGGGCGGTTCCTACGGCACCAGCCAATAGCAAGACCAAGCAGAGCCACCATAAAGGGTTGAAGGAAAAGGCTATCGAGTAAGACACCAAGGCTCCTGCCACACCTCCGATGGCTGCGGTATGGGTGCTAATCTTCCACCATACATTGATGAAGGCACAAATCATCTGTATCGCCATGGCTACCACCACGATGATACTGATAACACGAGGCGTATTACGATATTCCATCCAAAAGAAACAGCCAAAGTAGCATAAGATGGAGATGATGTAAGGCACCAAACGACGCTCTTTCTTGCCTAGTTCGCGTGAGGTCCATCCTTGGCAAAGCCGATAGAGGTGGATCAGTAGCGAAGGGGCTACCACGGTTAAAAGATAAACCATGGCTAGCATCACCACCTTATATGCCATTGGCAATAGCGACATGTAGCTGAAGATGAACAGTATCACCAGTCCTACCAAGGGCAGATAGAACGGTGTGAACACCATGCTCATGATGCGTGCTGTCAATATGATATTCTTCTCTTTCATAATACTAACGTATATATCTTCTATGTGTCTTATTTCCTGAGTCGTGCCACGGGGATACCTAGTTGTTCACGATACTTGCTGATGGTGCGCCGTGCGATAGGAAATCCTTTTGTTTTCATCACTTTGGCTAGTGCATCGTCGCTCAGAGGTTTTTTCTTGTCTTCCTTGGCAATCACTTCTTGTAGGGCAATCTTGATTTTGCGCGTAGACATCTCCTCGCCATTTTCGGTAGTATAGCCATCGGTGAAGAAAAATTTCAGTGGGAACATTCCCCATTTGGTCTGGGCATACTTTACATTACTTACACGAGAAATCGTGCTGATATCTAATCCTGTTCTGTCGGCGATATCTTTGAGTATCATTGGTTTCAAGTCGGTTTCGTCTCCATCTAGGAAGAACTTCCGTTGAATGTCAATGATAGCTTTCATTGTGACAATGAGCGTATGTCTGCGTTGTTTGATGGCCTCGATAAAGCCCTGTGCCTTGTCCACTTTCTCTTTGGCATATAAAAGGGCTTCCTTATCTTGGCGGCTCATCTTGTCTTTATGCTTCTTGTATGTGTCTATCATATCTGTAAATGATGGTGACACGGTGAGCTCTGGAATATTTCCACGGTTGAGATAGAAGGTGATGGAGCCATCGTCATTGGTATCAACGATGAAGTCGGGGGTAATCTGCTGCATGTTTCTGCCTTCTGTTTCTCCCATTGACGCCCCTGGCTTTGGATTCAACTTCTTGATTTCTTCTTGAAGCGTTTCTAGTTGGGTGTCGTTGAGCTCTAAGCCTGATTTAATCTTGTCCCAATGCTTCTTGGTAAACTCTTCGAAATAGTCGGTGAACACTTCTTCCATGGTTTTGCGCAATACACCTTTGGGGAGCCTTTTCACTTGTAAAAGAAGGCATTCTTGTAGGCTTCTGCCCCCTACTCCAGCAGGGTCGAAGGTTTGAAGGATATGGAGCACGTGCTCTATATCTTTTTCGCTGACATCGATATTTTGATAGATGGCAAGCTCATCGCAGATACTGTCTAGGTCTTTGCGCAGCAGTCCGTCGTCATCAAGCGATCCGATGAGATACTCCATAACGTCTTTCTCCGTGTCATCGAGCACTTGCATGTCCATTTGTTCTTTCAGCTTGTCATAGAAAGAGGTTGTGTCGCCATATACCATTTCCTCGTAATCAGCATTGTCATTGCTGTATCTATCAGTGTTGTAGTCTGGCATTTGGTCGTCTTGTCCGATACTTTCCAAAGCCTGGTCCAACTCATCTTTTCTCTCTTCTTTTTCCGTTTCCGCCTCATAGGATTCTTCGTCATTATTGTTTTCTGAATCCTCGTGTATGGGTGCGTCATCTTCACCGATATTCTCATTGAGCATATCGTCTGGGTTCTCGCTTTCTAATGCTGGGTTGTCGTCCAGTTCGGCATTGACGCTATCTTCCAATTCTGTGAGTGGCATCTCCAATAGTTTCACTTGCAGCATTTGCTGAGCTGTGAGTCTCTGGAGCAGCTGTTGCTTTTGGGCCTGTGTCTGTATGAGTTCTTGAGCCATAATTACTTAAAATATTCTTTTAATTCATTGGCAAGCTGATATAGCTTATCTGGATTTCCATTCCCATACCGATGCCATATCTCGCCACAAGCTTCTAGCAGAGGATGGATGAGTATATCTTCGTGCTTGAGATATGGGTCGCAGTATAAGAATACGCTCATAACTTCTGCTATCATCTGAGGCGATGTCTTGATGAGCTTTCCCAAATCTATTATTTCCGGGGTCTCTGGAACCATGGTGATTGGGGTAAGCTGAAAGTATAAGTCGAGAATGATGATGAGTTTCACTGGGGTGAGCATTGGCTCACAAGCCAGTGGCTCCCAATCTTTTTCGAAAGATTCTCTCACTTCTACTCCTTCGTAGAACTGCTGGGCATTTCCACATCCAGATTGCTGCTTGATGAGCGATATGTCGCGGGATAGGCGGCGAGGGCTTTTGCCATACTTATCCCATAGTCGCTTGATTTGAGGAGTGACCATTCTGAGTTTAAACATTTGCTCATGTAGAAACTCTGGTGGTATATGTAGTTCCAAACTCAAGTCGACCATCCCTTTCGAATAGAGAGGTTTAACGCCCATAGGCTTCTTCTGGTATAGTTGTAGCAGTAAGAGCCAGTAGTCTTCATTCCAGAGAGGATGTCTTGCCATAATGTTCCTTTTTTATTATCTTCTGCAAAATTACGACTTTTCGTTGGTAAAACAAAATAAATTTGCGTATATTTTTATAAAAAGTAAAGTGCGCAACTCCGAATGAAATCGAAATTGCGCACTTTTAATACGATATTCCCAAATTTTTCATAACTCTCGGAGAATAACTTACTTGTTCCTTCTCCGTCGCATTGCCCGAAGCAGTTTATTCTGCTCACAGGCTTCATCTTTGGTTATCCCATACATTTGTTTCTTTTTACCTTTCAACTCACCTGTTGAAATTATCCTGTCGTCCTTGAATAAACAATCTTTTTTCTTTACCTTTTTACTAACTAATAACCTAAAAACAACTAACAATCTTAAACCTAAAAACCTAATAACCTAAAAATCTTTTGTCGTCCTAGAATAAACAATCTTTTTTCTTTACCTTTTCTAATACCGTTCTCCTTGAATAAACAATCTTTTTTTACCTTTTAAACTAACTAATAACCTAAACAACTAACAATCTTAACCTAAAAACCTAATAACCTTTTGTCTTATTGACGATGCAAAGGTACGACGATTTCGGTATTCCACCAAATCTTTATAACGGAAAAGTGAGAAAAAGCTCGCTTTTTTGACATAAATCAAGTATATGTGTGCGCACACAAGTGCTTTAGAGCACATAATTGACATGGGTCAAGTACTTAAATATGCTTCTTCGCTCATATATACTGCTATCGTTTTTAGACGCAGATAGTCTTCGGATAAATAGATGAGCCCTTGATCACCCCAGGTGTTTCCACAAGAGTTGCGGCAGACATAGAACCTTTGCCTATCTTTCGTAAATGTGCCTATGATTTCCATGACATGGTCATCAGTTGTACGCAACTGTTCGAACTCTCTTTGTCGCAAAGCTGAGGTGACAGGGCGTTCTTGGGGTTGGATATCTACCAAGAACTTGGAAGTGGCTGTAAATGCAGGTTCGCTAATATCTCCTTCCCAACAAACTGGATGTCCTTTCTCCACAGCTTTTTGGATGTGGAGCATCAAATCATCCAATTGGAGGTTGAGAAACGAGTCGTGATACTTGTTGTTTGGTACTTCTAAGGCAAAATATTCCCTAAAGGGATGATGGGTAAAACTTGTGAGTGAAACATACTCTTCTGGATAGCACACACTATGAGCAAACTCTTGAGGTGTATATTCTGCACCTAACATATGAACGCGCTGGGCTGGCATAAAGCCAATTTCTGCATCAAAGAGTTCATTGAGTTCTTCTTTTAGTTTGTCTATTCCTGCCTTTTTGCTTACGGCAATATCACATAGGTGCTTCACCTTTCTGCAGAGTACCTTGTAATTGATGTTTTTTGGATCTTCATAACAATCATAAGGTTGAGCTCCATACCTATTTATATAATATATGAGCATGGAGGGTGTACCACGTAGGTCTATGGCTCCCCTGCCTTGTGCTAAATAGCAACCTATGGCTTGTTCTAGAAGCATCATTCGAGCGATGTAGGCTATGGATAAGTTCACGGAATCACCTTTCATTATATGCTCACTTTCTATGGTGGCAAGCATGCCGTAAGCCCAGCAAAGATCACTGTTGCCTTGGTCTTTGATAGGAGTTGTGCTGATGAGCTTTACACCCTCAGGCAAGTCTGAGGTTCTGCTTGCCTGAGGCATGGAAACGTTTTTTTTGCCCTCATATTCACAGCTAGCGAATATGAAGACAAAAATGATGGATGCTATGATTATTGCTTTTTTCATACTGCAAAAGTACAAAAAACTTTTGGAATGAAGTTTTTTATCAGAAGTTTTTTCCGTAAGATGATTCTGGTATATCTGTTTCGGACATTGTGAAAGTCATACTATTCGTTGGATAGGTAAAAATAGGTCCTGTATAAGTGGTTCTTTGTCCGATGATAAAATGAACATTGTTGAAAGAACAAGTTTTCATTACATTGCCTTCCGTGTCTTTGCCAACGGCAGTAATGCTGATGTTCGATACGTCGTTGTCGGTTAAGAGAAGATAGAGATTGAATTTGATTGGGTACTCTTGAAACTGTTTTGGGTCGAAAGTAAATGTCTTGGTGATGGTTGCCGTTTCCTTGCAGAAACCTGTTGACGGATTGAAAACATTACCGCAATCACCTGTGATGGTGAAGATTTCAGTCTTTGCATTCATAGGCAACTGTTCGTTGGATTCAAGACGGAATGTAGTTACTCCACGTTTGATGCCGATGTTTTGTGTCACTTTGTTGCTACCTGATTCAACCGTAATGTCTTGGGTGGCATATGCCATATCTGTAACACTATTGTTGGGGAATGTCATCTCATATCTTGACTTTATGTCAATGCGGTCGTCTTGGCTGAGATTAGTTTTGGCGGCAACGGCAATAAGGGTATATTCTCCTGGTGGTACTGCTAGGCTAACTGTGCCAAAATCATCTTCCCAGTTTTCTTGTCTAACGCAATAGTTAGAGACGTATTCTTCTCCTTTGGGAATCAGGCACACTTCTAGTTCGGTGTAGAGTTTTTGACTTTTCAAATCAGTAGCTCTCGTTGATACTACTCTCGTTTGCTCTCCTTGTCCAATTGGCTCAATGGATTTTTCGAAGAAGCTAAAGAAAACTTCTTGTTTTTTTACTTGTGATGATGTTTCTTCCATCACGTTTTCCTTGGAGCAACTGCTCATCAAGACGAAGAGGAATAATAGTCCTATGCTTTGTAGCTTCTTCATTTATTATTTTATTTTTTAGTTTTGTTAGAGCTAGTACGGTATATACTTAGTGCTAACAATTTGCAAATATACGAAATAATTGTTTGCAGCATGTAAAGATATTGGAAAATTTTTGCTTTCCCCCATAAATTTTATGGTCAGTGCATTTCTTATATGTGGTTCTTGATGCTCTCAACAATAAAAATAAATCATGATTTATTTTGTATTGTCTTCGATTTGCTGTAACTTTGCACCCACAAAAAGAAAATTGCATTCATGAATACAAAGATAAACGAATTTGAGGTGATGGCACCAGTGGGATCTCGTGAATCCTTGGCTGCTGCCATCCAGGCTGGAGCAGACTCCGTATACTTCGGCATCGGCAAGCTGAACATGCGTTCACATTCCGCCAACCATTTTACTATCGCTGACCTTCGTGAGATAGCCGCCACCTGCAATGAGCATGGCATCAAGACTTATCTCACCGTCAACACCGTGATTTACGACGATGACATCGAGACGATGAAGGAGATTATCGATGCAGCCAAGGAGGCAGGTATTTCCGCCGTCATTGCCAGCGACGTGGCTGTGATGAGCTACTGCAATGAGGTAGGGGAGGAAGTACACTTGTCCACACAGCTAAACATCTCCAACACAGAGGCTTTGAAATTCTATGCACGTTTCGCCGATGTATCGGTGTTGGCTCGTGAGCTGAACATGGACCAGGTGAAGCATATCCATGAGCAGATAGAGAAGCAGAATATCTGCGGTCCGATGGGCAAGCAGATTCGCATCGAGATGTTCTGTCATGGTGCGCTCTGCATGGCGGTATCGGGTAAGTGCTACATGAGCCTTGCCAATGCCAACCGCTCAGCCAACCGTGGCGAGTGCGTGCAGATTTGTCGCCGCAGCTATACCGTAACCGACAACGAGACGGGCAACCAGCTGGAAATCGACAACAAGTATGTGATGAGTCCTAAGGACTTGAAGACCATCCGCTTCATCGACCGCATGATGGATGCTGGCGTACGTGTCTTCAAGATAGAGGGGCGTGCCCGTGGACCAGAATATGTCTACACCGTAGTAAAATGCTACAAGGAGGCAATAGCCGCCGTGCTCGACGGCACCTTTACCGAGGAGAAGAAGGATGCGTGGGACGAAAGGCTTGCCACCGTCTTCAACCGTGGCTTCTGGGATGGCTACTACCAGGGACAGACGCTTGGCGAGTGGAACAAGCACTATGGCTCAGTGGCAACGGAGAAGAAGGTGCTGGTAGGAAAAGTGATGAAATACTTCTCCAAGCTCGGCGTGGCTGAGGTTGCAGTGGAGGCTTCTACCTTCCAGAATGGCGAGAAACTTCTCATCACGGGCAATACCACTGGCGTAATGTATCTCCATGCCGACGAGATACGCTACGACCTGAAGCCTGTGGAGGAAGCAAAGCAGGGTTGGAGAGTGTCAATCCCAGTACCAGACAAGGTGAGACCTAACGATAAGCTCTATAAGCTCATCACCGTGAACGAAATCAAGGAAATCAAATAAAATCATCTTTAGTCCTCTCTCCAAATACCAATAGGAGAGGGGCTTATCAATATAAGGAATAATATAAAATGGCAACAATCAATGAATTGCAGGATGAGGTAGTGGAGGAATTCCAGGACTTCACCGATTGGATGGATAAGTATCAGATGCTCATCGACTTGGGTAACGAGTTGGAGCCTCTCGATGAGAAATACAAGAACGAGCAGAACCTCATCGACGGCTGTCAGAGCCGTGTGTGGTTGCAGTGCGACTATGTGGAAGGCAAGCTCATATTCACCGCCGACAGCGATGCCCTCATCGTAAAGGGAATCATCGCCCTCTTGATTCGCATCTTGAGCGGTCATACTCCAAGTGAGATAATGGATGCAGACCTTTACTTCGTGGAGAAGATTGGCTTGAAAGACCACTTGAGTCCTACACGCAGCAACGGTCTCTTGGCAATGATCAAGCAGATTCGCATGTATGCCTTGGCCTACAAGACAAAAGAGGCAGAGGCTTAAATCCTCGGCATACCCAAGCCCCTGATAAAAGAGTAGGGGATTTCGTATATAATAATAAGGTATAAAGAACGCCATGCGTAAATTAAGAACGATAGAGATGAATCGCCTCACCGTCGAGCAGTTCAAGGAGGCAGAGAAACTGCCCTTGATAGTGGTGCTCGATGATGTGCGATCATTATATAATGTGGGAAGCGTGTTCCGCTCTTGCGATGCCTTCCGTGTGGAGGCGGTGTATCTCTGTGGCATCACCGCCACGCCGCCTAATGCCGAAATCCACAAGACGGCACTCGGAGGCGAGGACAGCGTGGACTGGGAATACTTCAAGACAACGGAAGAAGCTGTGGAGAAGTTGAAGCAGAAGGGCTATTTCGTGTATAGCATCGAACAGGTGGAAGGTTCCACCAAACTCCAAAATCTACCAATGGCTCATGAAAAGGGCTACGCTGTCATTTTCGGCAACGAGGTAAAGGGCGTGAAGCAGAATATCGTGGACATGAGCGATGGTTGTCTGGAGATTCCTCAGTTTGGCACCAAGCACTCGCTCAACGTGAGCGTTACGGCAGGCATCGTGGTCTGGGAGTTTGCTAAACTACTGAAATTATAATCAAAAGAGAGAACCACAGGCATAAGGACTAATACGCCCTGAAAGGGCAACTAGCTCCAAGCCTAGGGCGTTGCCCTGGGCTTAGGGTTTTTGGGCTTTCAGCCCGTTATAGATTGCTATTCATTTCTTCTTATTTCAAGTACTCCCCGAAGTCTGTCAATCTCATGTCTCCCTTCTTCAGGAAGGTATCGTGCATGGCGAGGGCGGCACGCATGCTTTGTGGCTCATGTCCCTTCTCGGCAAACTTCAGGTATTCACGAAGCATCGGGCGATAGTCTGGGTGAGCGCAGTTCTCGATGATTTCCTTGGCACGGCGCAATGGTCCCTTGCCACGAAGGTCGGCAACACCCTGCTCGGTTACGATGACATCCACGTCATGCTCGGTACTGTCCACGTGGCTGCACATAGGCACGATAGCAGAGATGCAACCGTTCTTGGTAGTACTCTGAGTGGTGAAGATAGAGATGTAGCCATTGCGCTCATAGTCGCAAGAGCCACCGATGCCATTCATCAACTTGCTGCCGCAGATATGGCTAGAGTTCTCATTGCCATAGATGTCGCACTCGATGGCGGTGTTCATGGCGATGACTCCCAGTCGGCGAATGATTTCAGGGTTGTTGGAAATCTCGCTAGGTCGGATGGTGAGGTGCTGCTTGAAGTAGTCGATGTCATCATACACCTCTTTCAATGTATCGTTGGTTACGGTAAGCGAAGAGCAAGAGGCATCCTTGATTCTGCCCTCACGCATATACTTTACTACCGCATCCTGTACCACCTCGGTATAGACGCTGAACACAGGCACGTTAGGGTTCTGTCCCAATGCCTCCAGTACGGCGTTAGAAGTAACACCCACACCGCTCTGCAAAGGCAAGAACTGTGGAGGGATATGTCCCTTCTTCAGGTCGCTTACCAAGAAGTCGGCTACGTTGTGTCCCATCTGCTCGGTCACTGGATCGAGTGGTTTGAAGGCACGAGCCTCCTCAGGGATATTGCATTCCACCACGCCCACAATCTTACGAGCATCAATCTCCACATATTCCTTACCGATGCGGTCGCCCACGTTCATGATAGGGATAGGAGTGCGGAATGGGCATTCTGCTATCTCATACACATCGTGCAGATAGCGAGAGGCTGGGCTATGGAAGGTATTTTTTTCTATCAGCACCTTCTTGGCGAGGCGCACGATGGTAGGCACGATGCCACCAGCGGAGGTAAGGAATGCCTTGCAGGTAGTCTCGCCCTCCTCTAGGTCTGATACCTCGATGATGGCTAGGTCTATCTCGCCGTAGAATCCACGGCGCAGACGCTCTGCCATGTGGCCGAGGTGCATGTCCTCGTAGTCAATCTCGCCTAGGTTGGTGTGAGTACGGAAATCCTTGTTGGTAGAAAATGGCGCACGGAACTTGATGGCATGAGCCGCAGCCATGTCACCTTCGATGCTCTGTGAGGTAGAAGCGCCCGTCAAGATGCCCACCTGGAATGGTCGGCCTGCCTCGTGCTCGGCGATGGCTC
>CAVKXW010000040.1:20286-22884 GCA_963660215.1 Bacteroidaceae bacterium
TTTTATGCAAGTAATGCCCTAAAAACTTACTATTCGTGAATAGTTATGCAAGATTTGCTAGCTTTATGCAAAAAGCATCGGCACTAAAGTGTCTATAAGTACGTTGTAGGGGTGTGATGCCTTGCCATTTCCTCATAAAGTTAGGCTATTTTTCCTTATTATCCCAACTTTTTGCAAGCGATTTGTCGCATAACTCAGAAAAAAGCATTAACTTTGCACCCATAAGTAATAACATAATAAAGAAAGGTTCATACAAGATGGAACAGAAATTATTGATCTACAACACTCTCACGCGTACGAAAGAGAGATTTACTCCGCTCCACGCACCTAACGTGGGCATGTATGTTTGTGGCCCTACCGTGTATGGCGACCCGCATCTAGGTCATGCGCGCCCTGCCATCACCTTCGATATACTCTTCCGCTATCTCAAGCACTTGGGTTACAAGGTGCGCTACGTAAGAAACATCACCGACGTGGGGCACTTGGAGCACGATGCCGACGAGGGCGATGACAAGATAGAGAAGAAGGCTCGCCTGGAGCAGTTGGAGCCTATGGAGATTGCGCAGTACTATACCAACCGCTACCATGATGCGATGGAGGCGCTCAACGTTCTGCCACCTAGCATCGAACCTCACGCCACGGGCCATATCATCGAGCAGGAGAAGCTGGTGCAGGAGATTCTCGACAATGGCTATGCCTACGAGAGCAACGGTTCCATCTACTTCGACATCGAGAAGTACAACAAGGACTACAAGTACGGCATCCTCTCAGGTCGTAACCTGGAGAACATCATCAACGAGAGCCGCGAGCTTGCCGGCATCGGTGAGAAGAAAAACCAAGCTGACTTCGCCCTTTGGAAGAAGGCTTCGCCTGAGCACATTATGCGTTGGCCTAGCCCTTGGAGCGATGGATTCCCAGGATGGCACTGCGAGTGTACGGCAATGGGAAGAAAGTACCTGGGCAACCACTTCGACATCCACGGAGGTGGCATGGACTTGATTTTCCCTCACCACGAGTGCGAGATTGCGCAGGCTGTGGCTTCTCAGGGCGACCAGATGGTTCACTACTGGATGCACAACAACATGATTACCATCAACGGACAGAAGATGGGCAAGAGCCTCGGCAATTTTATTACCTTGGAGCAGTTCTTCACAGGTAACCACGATAGTCTTGAACAGGCTTACTCGCCTATGACCATCCGCTTCTTCATCCTCTCGGCCCACTACCGCAGCACCGTGGACTTCTCCAACGATGCCTTGAAGGCTAGCCAGAAGGGATTGGAGCGACTGATGAACGGCATCAACGACCTAGAGCGTGTGCCAGTGGCTAAGCAGAGCGATGAACAGGTGAAGAAGTTCGTGAGCGAGTTGCGCCAGCGTTGCTATGATGCGATGAACGATGACTTCCAGACCCAGCTCGTCATCAGCTACCTCTTCGAGGCTTGCCACATCATCAACACTGCCCTCGACCACAAGGCTAACATCTCTGCCGATGACTTGAAGGAGCTTACCGACACCATGCATCTCTTCACCTTCGACCTCCTCGGCTTGAAGAGCGAGAAGGGTGCCAACAACGATGCACGTGAGGAAGCTTACGGCAAGGTGGTGGACATGGTGCTCGACCTTCGTGCCAAGGCTAAAGCTGCCAAGGACTGGGCCACCAGCGACCAGATTCGCGATGCCCTCGCAGGTGCTGGCTTCGAAGTAAAGGACACCAAGGACGGTGTGACCTGGAAACTGAACAAGTAAAATAAACTCATAGAGAAGATGCGACTATCTCATAGGTTTAGATAAGATAAGTCGTATCTTCTTTTGTTATTATAACGACCTTTTAACGCAATAATAAGAGATATGAAACAGTCTATAAGAACTCTTGTCAAAGTGTTGTTGATGGTTATTGTTTTGTGGGGTAGTTCTACGATGGCACAAGCCCAAAAGCAGAAGAAAATCTACAATCGCCCACATTGTAAGGTGTTCTTGAAGAATGGCAAGGTGGTGGAGTCCTATCTGATGGCTGGCCATAACTTGATTCATCGTACAGATTCTGCCATCTCTTTATCGGATAAACCTAATGCTTTGCTTCCTAAAAAAGAGAAATACTATAATGAGGAGATAGACAGTATGTTGGAATGGAATGACCGTTATCCAGAATTTGTATTCCGTTACGTACCTGTCAAGATTCGGTATTCTTATACAGAAGATTCTGTCACTGTAGATTCACGCTATCCAGCTATGGCCATGCGCACCTACCAAGGTAAGAATGTGGATGGATTCATGGTTTGGGACATGTGGAATGGTTTCCGCTATCTATACAAGACAAAAGACATGGAAGTGGCTCATGCTTATATAGGAGAGAAGCATCGCCTCACCGAGAGTCGCAAGCAAACCATGGCGGAAGAGTTCAAGAAATATCCTAGATTCGTGAACTTCATCAATAGCCTAAAGGTAAATTCTTTTAAAGATAAACCTGACTATATATTGAAGCAACTAGATATCATCATAGAGGAAGACAAGCAAACCAAGCATTAGCGTGCTTGGTTTACGGTCGCTTTATTCTCTTGCTTATAATAGTGGGCATAGTTGAAGAAAGGTTCTTCAA
>CAVKXW010000041.1:0-3252 GCA_963660215.1 Bacteroidaceae bacterium
ATACTCTACACCTTTAACGTGGTTGATAATCTTGCTTTTTCCCTCATGGGCATTATCCCACTTAAAATAGCAAATACCACCTCGAATATTCAAACCAGGGAAACAATCTTTCGTTTCAGGAAAATCATGAATCACACTCAGTCTCTCGTCATTCAACATTCTGTCTCTAAAGCCATCCAATCCCTTTCCACCAGTATACCATCTTGCAGGAATAATCATTATCAAATATCTTGGGGATAACTTCATCGCTTGCACAACAAATTTATCGTATAAAGGAATGGCAGAAGAATCTCTTCCACCTCCATCACTCAGCTGATACGGCGGATTACCAATTATTACATCGAATTTCATATTGTCGAATAGTTCTTGAGGGTTGTCTGTATGAATGAATTGATAGGCGTGGCTCTCTCGGTCTTCGCCACGCTCGTAAACTTCTCGGCTCGCACCACAATAGACGCACTTGCCAGCATCATTCCAAGTATGTTGTATCTCTTGGAAGGCGACATTGCCTTCCGCCACAGGGAAGTGGCTGATGCTATACTCGCAACTGGCATCCTTGCTGCAATAGAGCGAGCGACGGCTCACCAGGGCGGTAAGCTCCGTTATCGCCATGCCATACACCTGATGGTGCAGAATGTGGTCGAGTCGCTCCTGCACATCGGGAATCTCGTCGGCAAGACCTGCGAGCAGACGCTTGGTTATCTCTCGCAGAAAGACTCCGCTCTTCGTGAAAGGGTCGAGAAACTTGGCTCGGCTGTTGCCCCAAATGTCCTTTGGAAGCATGTCGAGCATACGGTTGGCTATCTCTGGAGGCGTAAACACCTCGTCGTTGCTCAGGTTGGCGAGGCAACTGAGCACATCGGGATTATAGTTGATCATGGTCGGGAAGATTCAGATAGTGAGTCAACGGATATTCTCTTATCGGGTCGTGTACGAAGGTCGGTTCGCCCGTGTCGGCGAAGAGCAATCCTTCGTCGCCAGCCTTCGGCTTGTCGTACTCCACATTCTTGAGCAAGTCGTCCAAGCGGAAGTCACGACGCTTCACCTTGCCACCACCCACGAAGCCCCACTCGGCAAACACAATCGGCTTGCCGTCGGAAGTCTCCATCGTGAGGGCATCGCCACAGAGGATATTCTTGGTATAGAGAAACTGGACGCAACGCTCATAGGCAGCATTGCATCCTTCACGGAACACACGTTGATAACGCTCCATGAAATCATCATAGAGCCTCTTGCGACAGGCTTCCACGTTGTCGGCGAGCAACTCCACGCCATACATCGACGAGATGGCAACGGCGGCATACAGCTCGTAGTCGTACCGACTCCTGCCATACTGACGCTCCACCACATCGAGCTTTCTGCGCTGAATCTCGATGAGGAAATTGCCATTGCCACAGGCTGGTTCGAGAAATCGGGAGTCTATCCGCTCGGTCTCTTCCTTCACCAAGTCGAGCATGGCATTCACCTCACGCTTGGCAGTATACACTTCTCCATGCTCTGCCACACGCTCACGCGACACCACCTGTCTTTCTTCAGAATCTTTCTTGTTTGTCATGTTTGGTCGAACATTTAAAATCCAACAATAGAAGATAGCTGCTTTACTAGACAGTAATCATTATCTAAAAAATTGTGGAAAGAGAAAGGCGCACCCGATCCTTCTCGTTCCTAAACTCGGGCTGTCCGACCAAAGATTACCCAACCACTGAAACGAAAGGAAGGGGTACGCCTATGGCTAGGCGTATCCACATCCTCCGAAGTTCAGCGGTCATTGTCTGGTCGGACTATTTGAGTTTAGAACTTCATCGAACTAGATACGAAATCTATTCATCCACAAAAATCAGTCATCATCCCCCTTTTGACAGGTTAGGAATCAGACGGTCTTCGCTCCTATACCCTTCTGATGAAGCGACTGGAGCTAAAGCCAAATGCAAAAGTACGAAAAAGATTCGGATTCCGCAAGTATTTCTTGAAAAATCTAGGAGAAAATATCATGAAGCCTAGGAGAAAGAGTATTTTCCCTTAGGATAATTCTTCGTTCCGTAGTTTGGAACGGAACTTTTCCTTAGACAAAGATATAAAAAATCCTAGGATAAAAGAAGAATTATCCTAGGATTTTATAAATATTACACAATACTTAATCAAATAAGATTACTGCACTATCTTGAAGCGGATACGCAAGGAGTGAGATGGCTCGTCCCAGTTGGTGCCGAGCATCACAAACTTGCCTATCTGAGCGGTAGAGCGAACGTGCTTGCCGATACATGGGCAGACATCGTAGTCGCCGATGCGAACCAAGCGAAGGGTCTCGCTGGCATCCTCTGGCAAACGGTCGAGCTTCACATCCGAAGGGATGTGGTCGCGGTCCACAAACTCGTAGGTTACAGGCATATCCAGCTCTATCAAGCGATTCATCTCCGCCTCTATCGCCTTTTCCTCCTGGCGAGAAGGCTTGTGGTCGATGACGAAAGTCATCTTGCTCTTCTTGCGCTCGATATGAGCATTGCGACTGCGCTCGCAACCAAACATGCGAACCATCAACTGGTTGAGCAGATGCTCAGCCGTATGAGCTGGAGGGAACTCCTCCTTGTGGTGCTCATTCAATATGAAATCGCTCTCTTCCATCTTGACATTGAATTTATAGATTCTTACTCCGTTAGCCTCGATAAACACTGGGAAGATACCGTCCTTCTTCAGCTCCACCTTCTTCTTGCCTCCCGACCAAAGTTCCGATACCGTCACTTCCTCCTCAGGCAGGTGCATATAGTCGAAGGCATGACCTGGGATGCAAACGCCCAACTCTCGTGCCTCTTGTGAAAAATTGAGCACGATGAGCATTGCCTCTCCGTCCTTCTTGCGTAGGAATGCGAAGTTGGTGCGTGGGTCGAAATGCTCGCTCCAAGGATTCACATACATCAAGTCGAAGGTATCGCCCTCTCGAATTGCCTTCTCCTCGTTGGCGAGGCGAAGCATCTGGCGATAAGTCGCAGAGAGGTACTTCTGCTCTGGGGTATAAAACTCCTGTGCAGGGGTCACTTTCTTGCGAGTGGTCTTCTTTTCCACTGCATCCTGATAAGCATGAGCTAGAGTCGTTGGACTCCAGTAGTCGAATATCGTGGTACGACCATCCTTGCCGCTGAATCCCTCCTTGTCCATACCTTTTTCGCCAAACTCCTGTCCGCTGTAGAGCATGAAAGGATTCTTCTGGAAGAAGAGGCTCATGGCGGCGGCAGGGATAGCCTTCATGGCATCGCC
>CAVKXW010000041.1:3314-22680 GCA_963660215.1 Bacteroidaceae bacterium
CGCGGATGTCGTCGGTCTCCTGCCACTCGTGGGTGATGCTCGAAGCAGGACGCTCGCCACGGATTACGCCACGCAAACAGTCGTACATGCCCACCTTGTCGTAGAGATAATCGAAACCAGCCTTCACGTAGTTGCGATACTGGGCTGGGTCGTACACCTCGCCGATAACCACGATGTGAGGGTACTTCGACTTCAATATCTGGGTAGCGTAAGACCAGAATGCCGTAGGCACCATCTCCGCCATATCGCAGCGGAAACCATCCACGCCCTTGCTTGCCCAATAGAGCAGGATGTCAGTCATCTTGCCCCAGGTGCTAGGCACAGGTTCGTAGTGATAGCTCCTGCCACCAGCATCGCAGTAGTCGATGCCATAGTTGAGCTTCACCGTCTCGTACCAGTCGTTACAGCCAGGGCGATTGTCGAAGCGGTCGTTGCCTGTAGCCTTGGCTGGGCACTCCTCGTATGGCTCGTATATCTTGGCATCCTTCTGCGAATAAGCCTTGAACTCTGGCTTCGACTGGCGAACATCGTTGAGGTCGAGGTCGCCCCATGTATAGTAAAAATTATTCTTGGTAGAGAAGTGCATGTTCTTGTCATCGTCTTCTCCGAGGTCTCGTACGCCTGCTGGCTTGCGGATGGAGTGATACTCACGAGCCACGTGATTAGGCACGAAATCCATGATAACCTTCATGCCAGCCTTGTGGGTGCGCTCGATGAGACTCTCCCACTCCGTCATACGCATACTCACGTTCTCAGCCAAGTCGGGGTCGATGTCGTAGTAGTCGGTGATGGCGTATGGCGAACCAGCCTTGCCCTTCACCACCTCTGCGTGCTGAGTAGGAATGCCGTAGGATGAGTAGTTTGTCTGTGTGGCGTGTCGAATGACGCCTGTGTACCAAACGTGTGTGAAGCCCATGTCATGGATGCGAGCCAGCACAGCGTCGGTAAAGTTATTAAGTTTTCCGCAACCATTCTCCTCGATGGTTCCATTTTCCTTGCAAGTGGTATTCTTATTGCCGAAGAGACGTGGAAGAACTTGATAAATTACAACTTTTTCCTTCATTTAGCGGTTGTATCTTATTAAAGAATGAACGTTTTATCTTCCCAGCAACGCCTTTGCCGAGAAGATAAAACGTTAATTATGTTTTTTGCTGATTTGTTCTAATCCAAATTATGCGATGCCGTGAGCAGCGACAGTCTTGTCGATGCGGCCGATCATACCCTGCAAAGCCTTGCCAGGACCACACTCTGTGAAGTCGTCGGCACCGTCGGCGATCATAGCCTGAACAGAAGATGTCCAACGTACAGAGCTTGTGAGCTGAGCGATGAGGTTCTGCTGAATCTCGGCTGGGTCTGTGTGAGGCTTGCCATCCACGTTCTGGTAAACTGGGCACTTAGGAGCAGAGAATGTAGTCTTCTCGATAGCTGCCTGAAGTTCGTCCTTGGCTGGCTGCATCAATGGAGAGTGGAAAGCACCACCCACCTTCAATGGCAACGCACGCTTAGCGCCAGCAGCCTTGAGCTTCTCGCAAGCAGCGTTGATAGCGTCAGTGTTACCAGAGATAACGAGCTGACCAGGGCAGTTGTAGTTGGCAGCAACCACCACGTTGCCCTCAGAGCTAACCTCAGCGCAGATTTCCTCTACCTTCTCGTCTGGCAAGCCGATGATGGCAGCCATGGTACCAGGGTTAGCCTCGCAAGCCTTCTGCATAGCGTTGGCACGAGCAGCCACGAGCTTCAAGCCATCCTCGAAAGCCATGGCACCAGCAGCTACCAATGCAGAGAACTCGCCGAGAGAGTGACCAGCCACCATAGCAGGCTTGAACTCATCGCCGAGGCAGAGAGCTGAGATAACAGAGTGGAGGAATACGGCAGGCTGAGTAACCTTGGTTTCCTTCAACTGCTCGTCGGTACCTGCAAACATAATATCAGTAATCTTGAAGCCGAGGATTTCGTCGGCCTTATCGAAAAGTTCTTTTGCCAATGCGTTGTTGTCGTAGAGGTCCTTGCCCATGCCTACGAACTGTGAACCCTGACCAGGGAAAACAAATGCTTTCATTTTATTGTCAATTTTTATTTTGTTGTTAATATTCTACTTCTATTTCATCCTTTCCATGAATGAAATCATGGGATTGCTCCAAGTGAAACCTTGGATTGTCCCAATTCGAGTGCAAAGATACAATATTTTTCCGAGAATGGGGAGAGAAATATAGTTATATATTCTAAATTACGCTTGGATTGTTATATTTTATCTCTATTTATTCCATTTTTATCTTTGCTCATTTCTTTGTAAGCTGTTTTTTATCTCTCGCGGATTTCGCAGATTTATTTTTTGCAGTCTTTAAATGGAGAAGATATTTCGCAAATTTTGTATCTCTGTCGAGATACTTATCACGCAGATTTGCGAAATAACGACCGAACAGGTCGAAATCTGCGAAATCTGCAAACAGAAACTCAATATCATAAATAATAAAAATCTGCGAAATCTGCGAAATCTGCGAGAGAAAACGAAAGAGAAATCTGCGAGAGAAAACGAAAGAGAAATCTGCGAGAGTAAATGAAAGAGAAAAGTGCGAGAGAAAATGAAAAGATATCTGCGAGAGAAAACGAAAGAGAAAAGTACGAGAGACCGAAGCCTAGGGGATAAAAAAATCCCTAATGCCTTGCGGCAAAAGGGATTCTTTATATTAATTTGCTTTACAGTGCGAAAATTATCGTACTAATTACTCAGCTGCTGGAGCCTCCTCCTCAGCTGCCTCGGCAGCAGGAGCCTCAACAGGTGCCTCCTCTACAGGAGCAGCCTCAACAGGAGCGTTCTCAGCTACAACGATAACTGGAACCTTCACCTCTACCTCCTTGTGATAGTGTACAGTAGCCTCGTACTCGCCTACCTTCTTGGCATCCTTCATAGTGATGATCTTGCGATCTACCTCGATGCCCTTCTTAGCGAGCTCCTCAGCAACGGTAGCTGCGTTAACAGAACCGTAGAGCTGACCTGTAGCACTTACCTTAGCGGCGATAGTAAGAACGATGCCATTGAGAGCCTCGCCCTTCTTTACAGCCTCAGCCTTGATAGCCTCAAGCTTGTGAGCCTGCTGCTTCAAGTCCTCAGCCAACTGCTTCTTAGCAGATGGAGAAGCGATAACAGCCTTACCTGTAGGGATAAGGTAGTTACGACCATAACCACTCTTTACATTTACGATATCGTTCTTGTATCCAAGACCGATAATATCTTGCTTCAAAATAATTTCCATTCTTCTTCTCCTCCTTAAATTACTTCATCAAATCGGTTACGTAAGGAAGCAAAGCGATCTGGCGAGCACGCTTAACAGCCTGTGCTACACGGCGCTGATACTTCAAGGATGTACCTGTGATACGACGTGGAAGGATCTTACCCTGCTCGTTCAAGAACTTCTTCAAGAACTCTGGGTCCTTATAGTCGATGTACTTAATACCGCTCTTCTTGAAACGGCAATACTTCTTCTTCTTAGTGTCGATAGAAGGAGCGGTCAAATAACGGATTTCTGATTTCTGATCTGCCATGATTAAGCCTCCTCTTTTTTACCAAGCTTTGCACGACGCTTCTCTGCGTAAGCGGCAGCATACTTGTCAAGTTTAACAGTCATGTAACGAATTACTTTCTCGTCGCGGCGGTAAGCTGTTTCGAGCTTAGCTACAACAGTAGGCTCTGCATTGAACTCAACCAATGTGTAGAAGCCTGATGTCTTCTTCTCGATGTTGTAAGCCAACTTCTTCAAACCCCAAGCCTCTTCATTCAAAATCTCAGCACCGTTATCGGTGAGCAGCTTCTTGAACTTAGCGACCGTTTCCTTCATCTGTTCATCAGACAAAACGGGAGTCAAAATGAAAACGGTTTCGTATTGATTCATACTACTTTGTGATAATTAAAAATGTTATTAATAAATTCTCTTGCTTTCCGCGGAAATAGTGCCGAAGACACCCTTTTCACGAATTGCGGTGCAAAATTACTGCTTTTTCTTGAAATAACCAAATATTTTTTGTACTTTTGCAGCGAATATCGACTTCTTTTCTTTTTTTTTAAGGATTGGAGGGGAGTTTTGGGTATATATACCTATTTATATATAGGATATGAAGATAATTCTTTATATATAGGATATGAAAATAATTCTAGTTTCGAAACTGAAATAAAGATAATATAGATACATCTCAAAGAAATATAAATAAAACTCGTAAGAAAATGAAAAATAAGAAACTCAAGGAATCGCTTCGTGCCCTCCCTTCGATGGGAATGGCTTTCATCGTGCTGGGTGTGCTGCTCTTGGCTGCCAGCTTCGTGTTCGGCATCAAGGGGAACCTGACGCTCTTCGCCGGCCTCTTCTTCATCATCGCCGGCGTGGCAGGTTTCATCTACACGCTAAAAAAGGGATAAGCCTCTATGACTTATCCCTCTTACTTTTTATAAGAAACTGTTTTTATAAGAAACTGTTTTTATAAGAAACCGTTGTCTTATTCCTCATTAGGCACGATGAGCTTGTAGCCCTTGCCGTGGATGTTGATGATCTCTATCTGTGGGTCATCCTTCAGATGCTTACGCAGCTTGGTGATATACACATCCATAGAGCGTGCATTGAAATAATTGTCGTCTATCCAAATGGTCTTCAATGCGAAGTCACGCTGCAAGATCTCGTTGGCATGAGAGCAGAGCAGAGCCAGGAGCTCGTTTTCCTTGGTGGTCAGCTTGGTCTGCTGGTCGTCGATGGTGAGGATCTGCTTCTGGGTATCGAAAGTGAATTTTCCGATATGGTACAAGGTAGACTCCTTGGTCTTCTTGCCACGTACTCGGCGCAGGATGGCCTCTACGCGGAACACCAACTCTTCCATGGAGAATGGCTTGGTGATGTAATCATCCGCTCCTATCTTGAAGCCTTCGAGAATGTCTTCCTTCAATGTTTTCGCCGTCAAGAAGATGATTGGCAGATCTGCATTGGTCTGGCGGATTTCCTGAGCCAACGTGAAGCCGTCCTTCTTTGGCATCATCACATCGAGCACTGCGATGTCAAACTTGCCCTTGCTAAACTCTTTGTATCCGACTTCGCCATCAGGACACAATGTGGTGGTATAGCCCTTGGCCTGCAAATACTCACGGAGCAACATGCCCAAATTCTCATCGTCCTCGCAAAGGAGGATTTTAATCTTATCGTCCATATTCTTTATCCTTTTATTGTTAATATTCTATCGTTTCAATGTTAAATGTTAAATGTTAAGTGTTGAATTCTTCACTCTTCGTTCTTCACTCTTCACTTCCTAGTCGTGTATAACCGGCAGCTTGATGGTGAAGCGGGTTCCCTTGCCCAGCTCGCTGTCGACCTTGATCTCGCCATCGTGCAGGTCTACCACCTTCTTGACGTAGGCGAGCCCGAGGCCGAAGCCTTTCACGTCGTGCACGTTGCCTGTGTGCACACGGTAGAACTTGTCGAAGATTTTCTTCAGGTTCTCCTTCTTCATGCCCAGGCCTGTGTCGGTGATGCTGAGGTAGAGGTGCTGCTCGTCGTTCCATGTCTTCATCGTGATGTTGAGCGGCTCGTCTGGCTTGCGATACTTCACGGCGTTGTCCATCAGATTGAAGATGACGTTCTGGAAGTGGACTTCGTCTACATAGATGCTGCTCTCGATGGCCTCGATGTCGGTATACACCTTTCCGCCCGTATGCTCCACGCGGAGCGAGAAGGAATGGCCGATGTTCTCCACCATCTCGTTGAGGTCGAGCTGTTTTTTCTTGAACACCGCCTTCTTGCGGTCGAACATGCTCATCTGGAGCACTTTCTCCACCAGGAAGCGGAGTCGCTTGGACTCGTCGTTGATGACACCGCCCAGGTGCTTCTGCATCTGCTCGCTCTTGCTCACCGATGGGTCGCCCAGCATCTGGGCTGCCAGGCTGATGCTGGCGATAGGTGTCTTGAGCTCGTGGGTCATGTTGTTGATGAAGTCGTTCTTGATCTCGGTATATCTCTTCTGTCGGAAGATGACCACGATGGTAAAGACGAAGGTGATGAGCAATACCAGGGTGAAGATGATGCTCGGTATCATGAAGCGCACGCTGGAGAAGATGTAGCTGTTCATGTCGGGGAAGTGCACCCTCACCACGCCCATCTTCGACTGCGGGTCGTTGCGGAAGAGCACCTGCGAGTAGCTGTATTCCTCGCCCTCGTCCGAATAGTCGGGGCAGCGATATACCTCTCGTCCGTCTTGCGTAGTGACCGTGAAATGATAGGCGATATTGATGCCGTTGTTCATCATCTCCGCCTTGAGGTCTTGGTCTAGCTGCTTGAAGTTGATGCGTTCCTTCAGCGGCTTGTCTGACGCCGAATAGAGGATGCTGTAGACCACCTCGTCGAGCAATGCCTTCTGGTACACATATCGATTCTTGACGATTTCCTGCAGCGACTTCTGGGTCTCGCTGAGAGAATTCCTGTCGCTGCGCAGAATCATCGCCTTCGGCATGTTGCCTGGGTTTGTAGCCAATGTCTTCAGCTCGAAAGAGGAATATACCATGCCTTTCCTCGTGGAGTCTTTCTTGGCTGCCCTTCGCTCGGTCTCGTTGACGTCTTTTTCGAGATAGCGCAATGTCTCGTTAAGCTCCAAGTTTCTTGAAGCTTGATATAGGGCTCTGTTGACGGATTCGTCAAACTGCTCCTTCTTCATCTCCACCATCTCCTGGATGTAGCCTAGCTGCAAGAACAGCAAGGCGAGGAACGAGAAGCCCATTATGATTGCTATAGTCCAAATCGTTTTCTTTTTCATGGGGGCAAAGATAGGAAATTTCTTAATTCCTTAACACAAAAACGTTAATAAAATACACTGTTTTTGGCGAATTTAACTATTTGCGAGGTAATTAGTTTTATATACAGAACTACGAACATCGTTCTAATATAAAAAATGGGGGAACGAGCATATCACATGTTCATTCCCCCCGATTCTTCATTAATCTTAATAGCTATTTTTGTCTCCGCTACTGAAGAGCAGAGATATACTTTTATTCTGCTTCCTTAGCCAGCTCTGCCTCGTGCTCGGCTATCAACTTGCCCTGGATGTCGGTAGGAACAAGCTCGTAGCTGGCAAACTTGGTGGTGAAGGATGCCCTGCCACCCGTCAGCGAACTGAGGGAGATGCTGTAGTTGGCGAGTTCCTTCAATGGTATCTTGGCGCTGAGCTTCTGATAGCCTGCCTCCGAGTCCATGCCCATGATGAGGGCACGGCGTCCCTGGAGGTCGCTCATCACGTCGCCCATGAAGTCGGCTGGCACGTATACCTCCAAGTCGTAGATAGGCTCCAGGATCTTAGGGCCTGCCTGCTTGAAGGCGTCGCTGAAGGCATGGCGAGCGGCGAGCATGAAGGAGAGCTCGTTGCTGTCCACAGGGTGCATCTTGCCGTCGTATACGATGACACGCACGTCGCGAGCATAGCTGCCTGTGAGAGGTCCGTGCTCCATACAGTCCATGATACCCTTCAGGATGGCTGGCATGAATCGAGCGTCGATGGCACCGCCTACCACTGAGTTGAGGAATACCAACTTGCCGCCCCACTCTAGCTGCACCTCCTCGCGGCTCTTGATGTTCATCTTGAACTCCTGTCCGTTGAAGGTGAATGATGTAGGGTCTGGCATGCCCTCTGCGTATGGCTCGACGATGAGGTGTACCTCGCCAAACTGACCTGCACCACCGCTCTGCTTCTTATGGCGATACTCGGCACGAGCCTTCTTGGTGATGGTCTCGCGATATGGGATGCGAGGCTCCTCGAAGGCGACGTTGAGCTTCTCGTTGTTCTCCAAGCGCCACTTTAGGGTGCGGAGGTGGAACTCTCCCTGTCCTCTTACGATGACCTGGCGCAGCTCCTTGCTCTGCTCTACGAGCCATGTAGGGTCTTCCTGGCGCATCTTGAGGAGTGCAGCCATCAGCTTCTCGGTATCCTGCGCATTCACTGCCTTGATGGCACGAGAGTACTTAGGGTTAGGATACTTGATGAAGTCGAATCGCCACTCGGTGTCCTTGCCGTTGAGGGTGTTGCCCGTCTTCACGTCCTTCAGCTTCACGGTACAGCCGATGTCGCCTGCGTTGAGCTGCTCTACAGCCACACGGTTGGCACCTGCGCAAGCGTAGATCTGTCCGATGCGCTCCTTCGAGCCACGGTCGGCGTTGGTCAGGTCGTCGCCGCTCTTGATGGAGCCGCTCATCACCTTGAAGTAGCTTACCTCGCCGATATGTGGCTCCATGCCGGTCTTGAAGAAGTAAACGCTCTCTGGGCCGTTGCTATCTGGTGTGATTTCCTCGCCACGGGTATTGTGCAGCTTAGGCATCTCGCTGACGAAAGGCACCACGTTGCCCAGGAACTCCATCAGTCTGTGCACGCCCATCGACTTGCCTGCGCATACGCAGAACACTGGGAAGATGCTGCGTGTGACGAGTCCCTTGCGGATGCCCTCTCGCATCTCGTCCTCGGTCAAGCTCTCGCTCTCGAAGAATTTCTCCATCAGTCCCTCGTCGTTCTCGGCTGCAGCCTCGACGAGAGCCTTGTGCAGTTCCATCGCCTTCTCCATCTCCTCCTCCGGGATGTCCTCGATGATAGGAGCACCGCCCTCTGGCTTCCAGGAATATTTTTTCATCAATAAGACGTCAATGAGAGCATTGAAGCCAGGACCGGTCTCGATAGGATATTGTATCTGCACGCACTTAGGGCCATAGATGTCCTTCATCGTGGTGATGAGGTTGTCGAAGTCGCACTTGTCTGAGTCGAGCTGGTTGACGAGGAAGATGACAGGCTTCTGCAGCTTCTCGGTGTATCGGAAGTTGTTCTGCGTGCCCACCTCAGGGCCATACTGACCGTTGATGAGTATTACCGCCTGGTCGGTGACGTTGAGCGATGTGATGGCACCGCCTACGAAGTCGTCGCTACCAGGGCAGTCGATGATATTGAGCTTCTTGTTGTTCCACTCCACATGGAAGACGGTAGGGAACACCGAGTAGCCATACTCCAACTCTACTGGGAAGTAGTCGCTCACCGTATTCTTCGCTTCTACAGAGCCTCTACGCTTGATGACGCCTGCTTCGAATAACATACTCTCGGCAAGTGTAGTCTTGCCGCTACCCGCACTGCCCAGCAGCGCAATGTTCTTAATCTCATTAGTCTGATATACTCTCATGACGCATATAGATTTTTAAGGGTTATACTTAAAATTGTTAGTTGTCTAGAAACATCCAAGCCCTGCGGTTTTTCGTTTCATGCTACTAAATTACAAAAAATTCGCACATACACAAAAGTTTTTAGGGAAAAAAGCTGTTTTTTTAAAACATATTAGTACTTTTGCACCTTGTTAAGACTCTTTTCGGGGCTTACACCTTATTATATATAGGGAATGAGAAACGAAGAGTGAGGAGTGAGAAATTACTATGGCAGGACTATACATACACATCCCCTTCTGCGAGAGCCGCTGCATATACTGCGGATTCTACAGCACCACGTCGCTCAAGCTGAGAGACGCTTACGTCGACGCGCTCCGCAGGGAGATGGAGCTGCGCCCCATCGCATCCGAAATCGGGGGAAACGACAAGATTACAAATAGCGACAAGATTGAGGCTAGAAATAGGATCGAGACCATTTACCTCGGAGGCGGCACTCCCAGCCAGCTTTCGGGCGAACAACTCGTGCGACTGTTCGAGGGAATCGGGCAATATCTTTTGAGTGAAGAACGAAGAGTGAAGAGTGAAGAACAGCTTTTCGACGGAATGGAGATTACGATGGAATGCAATCCCGACGACGTGACGGAGGAGTTCTGCGAGACCCTGCGAAGGCTGCCCGTAAACCGCATCAGCATGGGCGCACAGACCTTCTGCGACAGCCGCCTGCGCTTCCTGCATCGCCGACATACCGCCGACGAGGTAAGGGCCGCCGTGGAGCGACTGAGAGCCATCGGCATCCACAACATCAGCATCGACCTGATGTTCGGTTTCCCCGACGAGACCCTCGACGACTGGCGTAGCGACATCGCGGAAGCCATCCGCCTAGGCGTGGAGCATATCTCCGCCTACAGCCTGATGTACGAGGAGGAGACCGCCCTGTTCCGACTCCTGGAGCAAGGGAAGGTCAGCGAGATAGACGAGGAACTGAGCCGACAGATGTACGAGGTGCTCATCGACATGCTGACGCAGGCTGGCTTCGAGCATTACGAGATCAGCAACTTCGCGCGCCCGGGCTTCCGCTCGCGCCACAACAGCAGCTACTGGCAGGAGATTCCATACATCGGGCTGGGGGCCGCCGCGCACTCGTACAAAAGGATTTCGGAAGAAACCCCTCCCCTATCGGCAAGAGAGAGAGAGGGCAAGCTGCTTGCCATCAGAAGCTGGAACGTGGAGAACCTGCAGGAATACATCTCCAGGATAAACCGAGGCGAACTGCCCTCGGAGGGCGAGCGGCTCGACCTAGCCACCCGATACAACGACCTCATCACCACCGCCCTGAGAACAAGCGACGGAATCTGCCTGGAAAGGATGCGACAGGAATTCGGCTCCGAGCTGACCGAGAGAACTATCAGCGAAGCCCAAGCCCACATTCGGCGCGGACTGATGAAGATGGCCGACGGCAGGCTATCGCTCACCCGAGAGGGGCTGTACATCTCGGACGATGTGATGAGCGATTTCATGATCGTATAAAAAATGATAGTATTAAAAAATGATGGTATAAAAAAAAAAAGAGATGAAGCCTTGGAGGTTATTTCCAAGGATCCATCTCTCTCAATCCACCTTTCATATACGATTCGTAATAATATTGCTTGATGTTCTTGATGACTTGCAACGTCGACTTTTTCTTCTGAAGAAATGGTTTCAGCATCTGCAAGACGGCAAAGCACACCACGATGACCACGGCGGCCACCACCCATGACAGAATCTCGCTGCCCAAGCGGAGACTCGACTGCAGCACGACGCCCACCACCACGGGAAGTATGAAGCACGCCCAGTCTATCGGACTATCAAGCCTGGTCGACTCGATGTATTCTTCGCGCAGCTCGCGAGGTGCGTTCAAAATCAGTCGTTTCTGATGTTTGTTCCAATAATCTTCAAATTCTTTTTCCATACGGTCCTATATTATTTTCTTAATACTTATACTTTTCGAGTGGCAAAGTTACGACTAAAAAATCAATCCGCCAAATTTACCCCCCCCCTTATATAGAATATTTAACGTATATTAATTCATGAATTATTTTGCCATATAGAGTATTTGCTGTAACTTTGCACTCCGAAACGAATTTTTTACAGAAAATTAATATTAAAAGGATAAATATGCAGAATCAATTTTCCCGTACACAACTATTGATGGGCAAGCCAGCCCTCAACACCCTGATGGGTAGCCGCGTGGCTGTGTTTGGCGTGGGCGGCGTAGGTGGCTATGTAGTGGAGGCACTGGTGCGCAGCGGCCTGGGCGAGATAGACCTCGTAGACGACGACCGCGTGTGCCTCACCAACGTGAACCGCCAGGTGATCGCCACGCTCAGCACCGTGGGCAAGCACAAGGTGGACGTGTGCGAGGAGCGCATCCACGACATCAACCGCCGCTGCATCGTGCACAAGTACCAGATGTTCTACCTGCCAGAGTTCGCCGACCGGATAGACATCTCCCAGTTCGACTACGTGGTAGACTGCATCGACACGGTGAAGGCTAAGCTCGACCTCATCAAGCGTTGCCACGACCTGAAGGTGCCTATCATCAGCTGCATGGGCGCCGCCAACAAGATGGATGGCTCTCTCTTCCGGGTGAGCGACATCTCGAAGACGCAGATGGACCCCCTGGCGAAGGTGATTAGGAAAAAACTGCGCAAGATGGGCATCAAGAAGCTGAAGGTGGTGTGGAGCGAGGAGGAGCCGCTGCGCCCTATCGACGACCCCGACATCAGCTGCCGCTTCCACTGCATCTGCCCCAACAAGGACATGCGCAAGTGCACCGACCGCCGCGACATCCCTGCCAGCAACGCCTTCGTACCTGCCACCGCAGGACTTATCTGCGGCGGCGAGGTGATCAAGGACTTGATTCGCAGGGCTGGCACCTGGCGCATCACCCCCGAGATGATAGCCGAGAGCCCCGAGGCGCAGCTAGCGGCAGAGAAGGCCGAGGCGAGGGCGAAGGCGCACCAGGAGAAGTACAAGGCCATCGCCCTGGCGAAGAAGGACGGCACCTGGGTGGACGACACCGTACGAATGAAGCTGCCCGAGGGGTTCTAGGACGCCCCCGCATCAGATGATGGCTATGCCAGCAACAGATGCCCTCCATGTCATACGATAGTAATCCATATCGCCTCTCCCCCGTCGATGGCATCCATCATCTTGTCGATGAGGCGCACGAGCCAGTAGTAGGAGGAGCTGAGCCACCCCACCCGGTCGTTCTTGCCCACGAGGATGCAGCCCTGGGTGTCGCTCGGCTTGTTGCCGCTGTGGATGCGGATGCCCTCGAAGCCTGGCACACCCACCAAGAGGGGCAGCCACTTCTTAAATCGGGGCGAGCGAGTGATGACCACGGGGTAAGAGCCCTCGGGGATGGCGGTCTGCCCCACCACCTTGCGAGCCTTCTTGTACGACTGGCGGCCTAGCTCGGCGTTAACCAAGTCGTCGGGCAGGCGGATGCCCAGGAGGTTGCGCCACATAGGCTCCAGGGTGTCGCAAAAATAGGTCTTGCTGTTCAGGCGAGAGGCGTATACCTTGCCCTCCACCTTTACCTCGCCGACTTTTACCTGGCGCACCACCTTCCCCATTTTGTCGAGGCTCGCCTCCACGTCATCGTCTCTTAGCAGGTAGAGCCTGCCGATGGTATAGCCTTCTTTCTTGGCTATTCGCTTCAATATGATTTGCATAATATTTAATGTTAAATGTTAAGTGTTAAATGTTATCATCAAGCATAATTCTTAATTATTCATTATTAATTGCTCTCCGCCCCGTCCTTGCGATACCTTAGCTTCACGAAACTGATATTACTGATATTGATATTGCCGCCGGTCGGGGCTTCCTTTCTCTTGACATATCCTCTGCTCACCCAATTATTCACCATCGACCGAGTGGCGCTCGCGTCAAGTCCATTCCTTAGGCGAATCTCCTGCGCCTGCCCGATGGAGAACTCGTCGGGCAAGTCTTGCAGGAGGTTCTTCGGTCCTCGCTTGCTCGACTTCACGCCCTCTTCCTCCGCCTTGGCGATGGCATCGCCGAAGAAGCGCATCTTGCAGTACAGGTCGTATTGCTCGCTCCAGCGGATGAAGTCCTCCATCTCGGGTTCCCATCGGTAGCCATTCGCCACATAGAGCACGCACGCCTTCAGATAGGCTATCACGTTGCCACGGAAGGAGAGGTTCTCGAAGATGCGGTTCTGCGACACCCGGGCGAACTCGGCGTTCTCGTCCTTCAGCCTCATGGCTAACTGGAATGCCTCCGGGCAGTCTACCAGTCCGCTCGCCCGGCAGAGGTTGTCGATGTAGGGCTGCAAGGCTTGCCTGAACGCCTCGTCGTAGGTGCCATAGACTGGCATCTCGGCTCCTATCTCGCGCTCGGGGATGGTGCAGAAGTTGATGCGCGAGAGCGGACCGTCGGTCAATACCCGGGCGAAGTACCTCTGCCCCTTCTTGATGGTGGTGGAGGCGTTCCAGTTGAAGCGGATGGTTACTCGCTCCGTTACCGACTGCGTGCCCACACGGGTCTGGCCGTACTGGTTGCCGGGGTCGAAGGCGAGGCACATGATGACGAACTGCTGGTTGCCCTGCCCTCGGAGGGCATCGAACTGGTTGATCTCGTTGAGCGAGGTGTAGAGGAAGTGCTCCTTCGCCTCGGCGGTGCGCATCACGAAGGCTGGGTTGGTCATGTCGGCGTCTATCTCCTGTATCACGAGGTCTTGCGGGCGCTTGCGCTTGTCCTTGTTGGCGCCCTTGCGCGTCATCTCCTCCTTCCACTCCTTCTCGCGCCTCAGGTTGTCTTGGTCTCGCTGGCGTATGTCGGCCATGATGTAGTCGATGGGCTTCTGCACGCAGTTCTTGCCTGCTCCCGTGCCTGCGAGGAGGCAGCACATCAGGGTGGCCTCGTGCTCCACGTTGTCGATGTAGCGAAAGGTGGTGCGCCAGAGGTGGGCGGCTAGCGAGGGGAAGATGGCGTGCGCCACGGCTGGCTTGTAGATGTCGGGGGTCTTCGATACGAGCAGTTCCACGAGCCCCGGCAATCTCTTCGGCATCTCGGGCGGCGCGGGATAGTCCTCCTCATTAATGAGAAATGAGGAATTTTTGTCAATGAGAAATGAGGAATTTGTGTCAATGAGAAATGGCTGGGCAGCTTGAGAGCCGTTGGAAATGTCTAATTTCTCATTTGTCATTTCTAATTTACTCGCCATTCGCTCCGCGGTGGCGTTGATGCGCATCACGGCTTGCGACATGGGCTTCGAACTGTCAGTATATTTCGCATAGAAGTCGTGGATGAGCTGCTGGCAGTCGTTCTCCTCGGCGAAGCTCGGCATCTTCTGGGCCACCACCTTTTTTAGCTCGCCCTCGCTCATCACTCTCGATGCCCCTGCGCTCATGATGGCGAGGAGGGAGGAGTGGCGGGAGCCCTCGCTGTCGATGCTCACGGAGCCGAGGCCTGCCTGCTGGCGAAAGAGGTCGAAGGCTACGAGGTTCTTCTCGCTGGCTGCTTGTGGCTCGCCAGCACTCTGCTGGGTTGGACTGCTCGCTGACAGTCCCACTCCGCCAGCATTCGGATAAGCTCCAGCAGGGCTGAGACGAGCAGCATCAGAAGGATGGCTATTACTAGGTTGGGCAGGCTGAACAGCAGCGCCAGCAAGAACAGCGTTATCGCTGTCAGAGCCCGAAAGTCGATGGTCTTTAACATGTTGTTGAGTAGTGTTTAATGTGTAATGTTTGGTGTTTACCGAGGAGGACGAGGATGATGCGGGCGGCAAGAACGAGGAACCAGCCTTGCCTCGTCCGTCGATGGAGAGCCCCCTGTCGAGGAAAGCCTGTCTGCGCTGGGCGAGCTCCTCGTCGGGCAGCACCTCGTACCAGTGGGGCGAGCGGTAGATTTCCGACTCCTTGTCGGTGACGAAGATGATGCGCTCGGGCGAGATGCAGCTCTCGTCGTAGGGCACGCCGAGCGCCTCGCAGTAGGCTCGCTGCGTCTCCTCGATGGTCATGCCGACAGGCATTCGGATGTCGATGTGCAGCTTCTTTCGGGCGGAGTATTCGAGGTGCAGCAGCATGCCTCGCCAAGGGTTCGCTTTTTCCCCAGAAGCAGCTTTCTCCTCGCCTGCTTTCTCCTCGCCTGCTTTCTCCGTGAGGTAATCCGCAGTGTCAAGATATTTCGCTTTAGCGATAGCCTCGTCTACATACTCCTTGTCATCCACGTCGATGGTGGTCTGGAAGAGGAAGCTCTCTGGGTCGATGTGGTCTTGCCGACGCTTGTTATCGACGAAATGCGAATAGTGCGCACAGCGGAAGGGCAGTTGCCCCTTGATGCGCTGCTGCGCCTTGGCGAGCGCCTTGCCCTCGGCATTGTCCACGCTGCGAATGGACTTCTCGCCACGTATCTGCAGCACCATCTCGTGTATCCAGGGATAACGGATGGTCTTGTCGTACTCCGAGAGGGGCAGGGAGCAGACGCTCCCCTTGTTGCCGCCTCGGAAGGCATTGAGTGCCATCAGATGGAGTCTGCCATCCGACGCACCCCCTGCCGCTGAAGTTTGTTCAGTTTTTTTCATTTGTACTTTTGCTAATGATTTTTATTTTTTTTGTACCCGACTATAGCCTTTGCTAATGATTTTATTTTTTTGTACCCGACTATAGCCTCATGGGCTTGGAATGCCCCTACTACTTCCCATACATCTTCGCCATGTGCCAGTACTTCTTGGCGAACTGATGGATGAACTTTCTGCCGCGCTCGGTCCATACGAGGTACGTGTGGGTGTAGGTGCGGCCGTGCTTGAATCCGTCCTCCGTCACCTCGCACATCACGTTCCTCATCTTCGTGCGGCTCTTGGCGAGCCCCATGTGGGCGAAGTCGGCGTAGAGCATATACTGTCCGCTCTGGTAGTACTGGATGTGGGCGGCGCAGAGCAAGCGGTTCAGCTCCTGGGCGGTGATGCCCAGCTCCTTCGCCACCTGGGTGGTGGTGAGGCAAGAGATGCTGTCGAGCACGTTGTCCGAGTAGAGCGCCTTGGGCAGGAGCTCGTCCACGTGCTGCTCCAGGCGCAGGATGCTCTCCTCCGACTTCTGGATGCGCACCATCTGCTCGTCTACCTGGCGGTTGAGCTGCTCGATGCGAACCACCTGCTCGCCGAGCAACTTCTTCTGCTGGGCGATGAGCACGTTCTTCTGTCGGAGCGTCTCGCCGAGTATCTGCCCGGCACGTCGGCGGATGTCGTCGGCGGTGTCGCCCTCGCCCACCGGTATGTAGCCGCCCGTCTTACGAATCTGCGGCAGCACCTCGGTGGTTACCCACTGCCTAAACCTCTGCGCCGTCTCCAGCTTCGAGCCCATCACCAGGGCGTAGAAACCGCTCTCGTTGACGAAGAGCACCTGCTGGCTGCGAGTGGCACGGGAGCCATCCTTGCGGATGCACCCAGCAACGTTGATGCACTGTTTTAGTGCATCAACCTTATTAACATGCTGTCTCACAGCATTATCCGCGCGAGTATACCCGAGCGCATCGCACACGTCCTTGCCGCAGAAGAGCGGCTCACCCTCCTGGGTCTTGGCAGTGCGAATCTTGCCAAACTCAGGGTTCTCAAACACCATGACGGCTACGACGCTATTACTATTCATTTTATACATAAGCTGTAAATGATTAAAAAATTAAAGATTAAAAATATATGTTTTGAAAAAACAAGGATTGAAAAATATAGTTTCCAATAAAAATTAATTGCCATATTGCTTGTGTGTCTCAAAAATTAGCCTTATCTTTGCAACAGATTTAGATACATTTTTAAAAACTAGAAGATTATGGCAACAGCAATCAGAGTAATTCCCACTCTTCATGGCGAAGAGGCGAGGAAATTTTTAGAGAACGCAGAATGGGTGGAAGCCCATCCTGGACGAATCAAAGTGAACAAGGATGACGTTGACTGGGTGATGAACTATTGCAGGGAAAGGGGTCTGTAAGCATGACATATCGAGAACTATTGGCTATATGTGACATAGAACTTGCCACAGCCAAACGACTCGCGATGTGTGAGCCCTTCATCTGTGAAAACCAAGACCTAAACGACTTCTTTGCTAACGATGCCGTATTGTATTCCAAGTATTTGCTTGGAAAAACTTACCTTTTGTGCTTGAAGGAAGACCCAAAAGTCATAGTCGCAGCTTTCACTTTGTCAAATGATAGCATTCGAATGACCAACAAACTCAATGAGGAATCGAAGAACGATTTTTTGAAGTATGCAAACTTGGAGAACAAACGATTGCGCCGATTTCCTGCCGTTCTTATTGGCCGATTGGCAACCAACAAGGCTTTCGCAGGAAAGGGGATAGGCACGGCGGTAATGGATTTTATCAAATTTCGCCTAAGGTATACCAATAAAACGGGTTGTCGGTTCATCATTGTTGATGCTTACAACAGCAATGCCACACTTCACTACTATCAAAAAAACGATTTCAAGTTTCTGGTGGGAGACGAACGCCTCGAAGCTAAATATATGGGAATCGGTGTCGGCAGATTGCCACTAAACACTCGCCTCATGTATTTTGACCTTCTCGAAATGCAACCTTTGCCTGGCTACGACGGGGAGTAATCCTATCAGCACATTTTTCAGAAAAAGAGATTTTTGTATCAGCCTAGCCAAAGAGCGAGGGGCTGCTCTCCGACTCGCCCATTACGAGATGGCAGGATACGAAGAAGCCCCCGAATCCCAGAACACGGCTCGTTCTGAAATCCGAGGGCAAAGGTACGGTGAAAAACGCAGTTAACTTGATAAAGTTTATATAACGTTATATTATTACATACGCACTATCAACCTATCACTCAGCGACTTATATGTCTAAAATATTTTTAAGTTTTTTGGCGTCGTTATTCCATGCCTTGCTATTTTTATAAGGCGAGATGTTGCTGCTCACCGCCACCTTGGCTACAGGTTCCATCTCCTTGGCATTCAAGAAGAGGGGATGAAACGACTTCCAGAGGATTCTTTCGGAAGAGGGGTGCTTTACCCCCAACGTGTTAGACATGATATAGACCATGTATCCATAGTCGGCCTGCTTACCATCCCAGATGTAGCAGGAGCCTTCCACATGGCAGTACTGGTTGTCCACCAGTCGCCTCAGGAGAGCCAAGGCTTTGTCAGTTTTCAGCTTCGGGTCTACCTCCTGTAGTTCGTCGGTAGGTTGCTTACTTGAGGCAGCAGATTGTGAATAGAAATTCCCCATCTCTGCATCGTTGGTTATCACGATTTGGCAATTCGTAAAGGACATATTGCCATTTTTCAGCGCTTCGATAAACGCCTCTTGTACACTCATGTTGATATGTTTTATGAGTTAGTTTTTTAGGTTTAATCTTTCTTATATTCGTTTTCTAAAAAAACGAGATGGTCCTGTGTCACCAATGGGGAAAGGGCTATCAAGGAAAGGGTGCGAATCGGGGTCAAGGCGAGGTATCCTCGCCCATCAATCTGGAATGCTGCATAAAGGATATTTTTTGTTATTAATTATGTTATGTGAGCCTTGCGATTTCTCGCAGGTCATTGCCTTGGGCTATCAGGTCGAGGGCGTAAGTGGCTTGGAATCCATAGAAAGACTTATACTCAGCCATGAGGTAGGCAAGTTGTCGCTCTCGGTTCATCTTTCCCTCATCCCACTGTTTCATTTTCTCCAGCGCCTTCCTTTCCTGGTCGAGGTAAAAAGCCATCACGTAATTCAGTTTCAGGAAGGTATGCACCGACCCCAACTTACTCTCCTTCATCAAGTCGGAGATAGTCTTATAGTCTATGTGAAACTCCATCTTGATTAGTTTTCGAGACACGATGCCATGGTCTATCATCAAGCCGAGAAGAGGGACGAGCTTCTTAGCCCCCTCTTCCATCATGCGCCCTGTGACAGGTGAATTTATGAATGTTTTACCTTTTGCCATCTAGTCTCTTTTTAAATGTCTTTTCAAAGTTACACTTTTTTGGCAACTTTTCCAAGACAATTAGGAACGCTTAGTTCCTAAAAAGAGCATGATTTATTTTTTGATTCGCAGAAAAATAGACAAAATCGTCAGTTTTTGCCACTACTAGCAAAGAGCAATATCAATATCAGTAATATCAGTTAATCAGTTTTATTTTACCCCTATTGCCCCTAATCCATGGTTACGAATTGTAAGTAATTAAATTATATATTATATTATTA